>JBMOKS010000552.1:0-8184 GCA_049324355.1 Bacteroidota bacterium | reverse complement strand
GGTGTGCCGGCAGAGGTGGAAAGAGAGTAACAAACAACTTGACCCGAAACATAAAAGCCTTTTGGAGAATCTCGGCCTTGTATGGAGCGATCAGATACAAAAGGCAAAGAAGAGCCGGTGGAAATCACGGATAGAAGAATTGCTAGCCTATCAAAAAAAGTTTGGTACGCTTACGGTCACGAGCACAGACCCAACCTATCATAGTTTGAGAATCTGGACGGAGCGCATGAGGCAGCATGAAAGAGAATTGCACCCCTCTAGAAGAAAACAGCTTCGCGATTTAGGATTTCCTTTTAGAGACAAAATTCAAAAACGAAAAGAAGAACGGTGGGAAAAAATGTACCAGCAGCTTAGAGTTTATTATCGCAAGTATAAACATAGCCGGGTAAGTATACATTACAGAGAAAATTTAAAGCTGGGTGCATGGGTTAATACGCAAAGAAGAAAAGGGAGAGACAATGTTACTCCCGAACAAAGAAGAAAGCTCATGCAGGTGAGATTTGTATGGGATGTTCAAAAGGAAATCAAAAAGGATTTTGAAAGCGCTTGGGAAGACAAATTCCTAAAACTGCAAAAATTTTACGATGCCCATGGACACTGTTACGTGCCAAAAGACCATTCGGAAAGAGGTTTGTATTCGTGGTTAAATTTGCAACGAAAAAACCGCTATAAGCTAACCCCGGACCAGGTTAAAAAATTAAACCTTCTCCACTTTGAATGGGTCAATAACATAGAGATCTATCGCCAAAGACAATGGGAGAACAGGTATAATGCACTACTGAACTTCTTTACGAAATATGGTCATAGTAATGTGCCCACCCGGTTCACAGAAAGTCCAGGGTTGGGGCCATGGGTAAATCAGCTCAAAAAAGGGATGATCAAGCTAACGCCAAAAAGGCTTGAACAACTTAAGAGGGTGAAATTTGAATGGCCCGAAAAAACGCTCACCTTGGAAGAACGGTGGCAAGAAAAATTTAAACAACTCAAAGAGTTTTATAAAATTCACCGCCACGTAAAAATT
The DNA here is from genome assembly GCA_049324355.1 of Bacteroidota bacterium. GTDB lineage: Bacteria > Bacteroidota > Bacteroidia > Cytophagales > Cyclobacteriaceae > Chryseosolibacter. The sequence goes on along the minus strand of JBMOKS010000552.1, from coordinate 7,163 downwards.
CCTTTGCGCTACAATGGAAATACTTCACTCCATGATTGGTTAAGACACCAACGCAAGCTTAATAAACTTGGCAAACTGAGCAGCGACCATAAACGATTGCTGGAGAAAGTCGGCAAGAAAATTTTGCTTAAATAAGCCCCAGCCGTGTTGGTGTTCGTCACCAACACGTGTGCGCATGATAAGTCCCACGCATCGCATTGTCGTTGATGAGCCTTTGCTGGTTCCTGTGGGCAACACCAACGATGGCAGAGGGAGTGGCGCTCGTTCGGCGGGTACTCACACCAAGGGAAACCGGTATCCTGAGTTGGGTGGGGAAGAGGGAGGGCGAAGCCTGCCTGTCGGCAGACTGGCTTCATGCCTTCATGCTTTCGCGCCGCGAATTCAGGATAACGGTTTTGATGAGGTTGACCCCAGCCCGTGTTGGTGTCATCACCAACACGCGTGCGCACGATGAGTCGCACGCACACAGCATAACATGTTCGTTTGGTGAGCCTTTGCTGGTTCCTGTGCGCAACATCAACGATGGCGGAGGGATCCCTGCCTGTCTGCCGACCAGGCAGAAAGTTATTTTTCGCGCAAACTGCTCATCACTTTATTCGCAAACACGAAATCGTCTAATTCTTTCACACCTGAATGTGTGATGTCGTTCTTTGTGCCTACCCAGAGGTTTTGGCCTTTGTAGATGAACATGATCTTTTCGCCGATACCCATCACCGAGTTCATGTCATGCGTTACTACGATGGTGGTGATGTCGTAGTCTTCGGAGATATCCTGGATCAGTTCATCGATGAGGATGGAGGTTTGTGGGTCTAGGCCGGAGTTGGGCTCGTCGCAGAAAAGGTAGTTAGGATTATTCACAATGGCGCGGGCAATGCCAACGCGTTTTTTCATGCCACCACTGAGCTCCGACGGCATTTTTTTATTGACGTTGTCGAGGCCAACGCGTTTGAGACAGAAATTTACGCGGTCCAGTTTTTCGTCTTTAGGCATTTTGGTGAGGATCTCCAGGGGGAACTCTACGTTTTGTTCCACGTTTTTGGAGTCGAACAGTGCGCCGCCCTGGAAGAGCATGCCGATCTCGCGCCTGACTTCGGTCTTGGTGTCGCGGTCGCCATCCGAGAAATTTCGGCGGTCGTAAATGATCGTTCCTTCATCGGGTTTAACCAAGCCTACGATACATTTCAATAATACACTTTTACCGGTACCAGATGCACCAATGATGAGGTTTGGTTTTCCCTTATCAAATACACCACTCACGTCTTTCAGTACCGGACGCTCGTCAAAGGTCTTGGATATATTTTTGATCTCTATCATTTCGAAAGCAGGAGTTGAGCCAGGAAATAATCTGCCAGCAGCACCGCGATAACGCTGTTGGTTACAGCCTGGGTACTCGATACACCCACTTCCAATGCGCCGCCCTGGGTGTAGTAACCTTTGTACGACGAAATGGAAGAAACAAGGAACGCGAATACTACCGATTTGATCAGCGCGAAGGTGATGGTAAATTCATTAAAGGAATAGCGAATTCCATAAACATAATCCGTGGGAGTGATGATGCCGAGGAATGTGCCCACGATATATCCGCCCGCCAACGCACAGATGCCGGCAACAATAACTAACATGGGATACATGAGCATGGAGGCAACGATCTTGGGCAGCACAAGATAAGAGACCGAATTGATACCCATCACTTCGAGGGCGTCGATCTGTTCGGTGATGCGCATGGTGCCCAGGCCGCTGGCCATACTGGAACCTACTTTTCCGGCATAGATAACGGCGATGATGGTAGGTGCAAGTTCAAGCACGGTCATTTCGCGCACCACTTGCGAGATCACGAAGTCGGGTATCAATGGGCTCACCATATTGAAGGCGGTTTGTACGGTCGTTACCGCACCCATGAACGTCGCCACGAGGGCCACCAGGAACAAAGACCCAATGCCTATGGAAACGCATTCGTCCAGAATCAGCCTGTAGTAAGTTTTAAAAGTCTCCCGGTTCGCAAACAGGTGGCCCAGGAATATGAAGTATTTACCGATCTCTCGTATCATGACTGCAATAAATCATGGCAATGATTATCTTGCTTAAAGATACTTGAAAATAGAACATGCGCAATGAATAAACTCGTGGTCGTTACCGGAGGTTCCCGCGGCATAGGACGTGCCATCGTCGAAAAATTTGCTGAACATGGTTTTGACATCGCTACCTGCGCACGTCACCCCGGAGAATTGGATCGGTTAAAAGATATAGTGGAAACATCGTACGACGACATCAAAGTCTTTACCAAGGCAGCCGATATGTCGGATAAAAATGACGTTCAATCCTTTACGAATTTTGTTCTTCACCTTAACCGGCCCGTTGACATTTTGGTAAACAACGCAGGGTATTTTCTGCCCGGTGAGATCACCACCGAGCCCGAAGGCACGTTGGAGAACATGATCAACGCCAACCTTTACAGTGCTTATTATGCTACCCGCGGATTGGTGGAGAAAATGAAGGAGCGAAAGTCCGGATATATTTTTAATATGTGCTCGATCGCCAGCATTCGCGCCTATTCTAACGGAGGCTCTTATGCCATTTCAAAATTTGCCATGTTGGGGTTTTCCAAATGCCTTCGTGAAGAGTTAAAACCTTTTAATATCCGCGTCACGGCGTTGATGCCCGGGGCCACAAAAACCAGAAGTTGGGAGGGCGTCGATCTCCCGGAAGAACGTTTTATGAAAGCGGAAGATATTGCTGATACCATTGTAGCCGCTTATTCGCTTTCAGAGCGCAGCGTGGTGGAGGAGATCATCATCAGACCACAATTGGGCGATATCTAACTGCAGGCCATGAGCTGCGGGAAAAGCAACGGATTCGGAGCCCATGGCTCGTAACTCGCGGCTTTAAATTATATGCTTCGAATGGAACAAAATCCTTAATTATGGGTTAATTTTGAAGGATAAATCGGATTTTAAGTGAATTCTCAAGTTGTGTCAGCCAAGCCTGATTTCCTCACAGGTAAGCCATATTGTAATAGCCTAGTTCAATACAGCCGCAGAAAAACCCGGGAGGTGAAGATCGGAGAGATCGCCATGGGCGGCGAAAATCCTATTCGTATTCAGTCCATGACCACCATTGATACAATGGATACACTTGGATCTGTGGAGCAGACCATCCGCATGGTGGAAGCGGGCTGTGAATATGTGAGGATTACCGCGCCCAGCATCAAGGAAGCTCAGAATCTCGAAGCCATCAAAAAAGAGCTTCGCAGGCGTGGCTATAACGTTCCGCTGATTGCCGACATTCACTTCACACCCAATGCCGCCGAACTTGCTGCCCGCATCGTCGAGAAGGTGAGGATCAATCCCGGCAACTACGCCGACAAAAAAAGATTTGAAGAAATTGAATACACCGACGCCTCTTACGAGGCAGAGCTTGAACGCATTCGACAGAAGTTCACGCCATTGATCAAGATCTGCAAAGAATATGGAACCGCGATGCGCATCGGTACCAATCATGGCTCGTTGTCTGATCGTATCATGAGCCGCTATGGCGATACGCCGTTGGGTATGGTGGAATCTGCGCTGGAATTTCTGCGCATTTGTGAAGATCTGAATTACTATGATATCGTGCTGTCGATGAAGTCCAGCAATCCGCAAGTGATGGTGCAGGCTTATCGATTGCTGGTTCAGAAGCTGGACGAAGAAGGGTTTAAGCCTTACCCGCTTCATCTCGGCGTCACAGAAGCCGGCGATGGCGAAGATGGAAGGATAAAATCGTCGGTAGGTATTGGCACTTTGCTTGAAGACGGACTCGGCGACACCATTCGTGTTTCACTTACCGAAGAACCCGAAGCAGAAGTGCCGGTGGCGAAAGCGCTGGCCGATCGTTACATAACACGCGAGGGTCATGAGCCCATTCCGGCGATCAAACATTATCCGATCAATCCTTTTGAATACACGCGGAGACATACCCGCGAAGTACTCAATTTCGGCGGCCACCAGGTGCCGAGAGTGATCGCCGATTTTTCGGACAAGAGAAATATCACAGCGGCGTCTTTTTTTGCCCTTGGTTATACCTATTCGGTGTCCCTTGATAAATGGAACATCACCGACATGGCGTGTGACTACGTTTTTCTCGGCGATAACACCATAGATTTTGACATTCCCGGAACGCTGGGTGTGATCTGTAATCACAAGACCTGGTTATCGCAAAAGCATAAGGAGAGAACCTATCCTTTTATCCGCAGTGAAGCATATTTGAGTGGCGCCGAGCTTCATCCGAAACTCAATTTCGTTTACGCATGTCTGAGAGATATGACACCGGCGTGCATCGAAAAGCTGAAGGCCGATAAAACCGCTGTGCTGTTGATCGATACTTACAATGAGCACGGCATGGCCGAACAACGCGTATTATTCACGTTGCTGATAGACAGTGGTTGCACGGTGCCTGTAGTGATCGGTCGCCCTTATGCCGACCTCACGCCGGATAAGCTTCAGCTGCATGCAGCCACAGACATGGGCGGTTTGCTGATCGACGGATTGGGTGACGGTGTTTTTATCGCAGCAGAAAATTGTGGTGGCGATAAGATGGTGAATGAAACGGGTTTTAATATTTTGCAGGCTACCCGTACACGCATCTCGAAGACGGAATACATATCGTGCCCGTCGTGTGGAAGAACCTTGTTCGATCTGCAGGAAACAACGGCGAAGATCAGGTCACGCACCTACCACCTGAAGGGTATCAAGATCGGTATCATGGGATGTATTGTGAATGGGCCCGGAGAGATGGCCGATGCCGACTATGGCTATGTAGGCTCGGGTCCCGGCCGCATCACGCTTTATCGCGGCAAAGAAGTGGTGAAGAAAAATGTGCCTTCCGCCAAAGCCGTAGATGAATTAATAGAGCTCATTCGCGAAGACGGAAACTGGATTGAACCCGTTAGCCTTTGAACACAAGACCATGATGATGGAAAATCTGCCAACAGATCAAAAGCCGGAAAACAAACAAGGGAGACCGGGAGGATTGAAAAACTTCTTTAGGTTGGGCGAAGTAGGCAATTACTTCTTTCGCAGGAAAGACAGTTCCCGTCCCACCAATATTAACCTCAGGATGATGCATGGTATCAACAAGTTGGCCATCGTGATCTTCTTGTTAGGCGTCATCTTCTTGATCTTAAAACGTGTTCTGTAAGGTGTTTTAGAGCCCATTTTAACGTCTTTTTTTACTTAGGCCGGTGTGATAGGATGCCATTCTATTCGATGATTGAAGTGGTATTATTCCACTAAAAGCCGGAAATCAGCGTTAGAACCCATACAACAGATTTTCAGATGGTTACAAATAGCCGGTTTTTAGGATTTCTTCAGGTTAATTTTTTTATTTTTGCTTGAATCCCCATTGATGACAAGGGCTATAATCGTGATTCTTGGCTTCTGCCTGGTGTTGGGCGCCTGCACCCAGCGAATGATATGCCCTGCTTATCAAAGTGCATTTATTTACGATAAAGACCAGCTCCGTAAAAAATTCAGCTATTTCGCCGACGATTCCACCCCTAAAGTATTCACCGCAAGCAAGAACAAATACCTCATTGCCGAACCCACTTCCTATCGCAAAAAGATCAGGAGTATGCAGACGGTTCAATTGAAACAGGTACCGGTGCATGTGCCCGATTCCCTCACGGGCGATAGCGTTTCAACTGCCGAACTCGATGCGGCGGCAAGGTCGGTTATCGACAGCACCTTTATTGTCGACATTCCGCAGGATAGCGTAGCGTCGGCTGAAGACAGTGTGTATGTGATCACAAAAGATAAGGAAATAAGAATTCTGAAATACGATGCGCCTGACAGCCTGAAGTATGACCCGACCACGCAAAAGTATTTGCCTGAAACGCCTAAGTATTATGTGACTGAAGTTGGCTACAACACCGAGCAAGACAATTATATGTGGTACCTGCGCGACAATCTTGTACTTCCCGACGTTCGACTGGCGCGTTTGGGGCAAAATGGTGAGGGTAAAGGTGGAGGTAAAGCCGCCAAAGCAGGAAAAAAGAAAAAAGGATTCTTCGGCTTCTTCAAGAACCTTTTTAAAAAGAAGAAAAAACAAGAACCTGATTCAACGCAACAACCTCCGCCACCCAAAGAGGAATTTGATTTTATCGACTCCGATACCGTAGCGCATTCCGGACCCGACATGCCTGCGCCCGCAAAAGAAAAGAAAGGCCTGTTTGGAAGAAAGAAAACCAAGAAAGCCGATCCGATAGAAGTAGGGGATGCAAACACCTCTAAGAAAAAGAAATCCAAAAAAGCCGACGTCCAACCCGAGGATAAAAAGAAAGACGAGGGAGATGGATTCTAATTCGTTACTTGTTTCTTGTTCAAGGTTCTAAAATCCGGCGAGCATTCAATTCTAATGCCCAATGCCTAATTCTAATGCCCAATGCCTAATAATGCCTAATGCCCTATGCCTTAACGGAAGTGAAATGCGAGAGTGGACCATCCAGCATCCTGCTCGAGTGTCAATCGAACAGTGTAAGATTTCCAAATTGATCCGCTGGTGGTGTGGGGATGATCAGCGATGGCATATCGATGGCGTGATTGCTGATCTTGGGCGAAACAGGGTAGTAATTGATCTTCGATGATATGAAGGGTTTTAATATCGCCACGAGATCTGCTTCGGCGCTTGATTTTTCCAGCCAGACTTTTTCTGTTTCAGGAGTAAGCATGACAGGCATGCGTTCCTGGATGAGGCTCACCGGTTCGGTGGAGGGAGTAGTGAAGATATTGAAAGTCTGGATCTGATGACCCTCGGTGTCCTCGAACTCCTCCCATATTCCGGCAAATGAAAAAAGGTCGCTGTTGGCCAATACAAACCGGTAGGGTATGCTGGTTTTCTTTCCGACTTTTTTCCAGGCGTAGAAACCGTCTGCCGGGACGATACACCGGGTCTTCATCATAGCCCGTTTCAATGCCGGCTTTTCTTCAAGGTGTTCTGATCGTAGATTATAGATCTTTTCACTAAGCATTTTGTTTTTGGACCACTCGGGTGACGTGCCCCAATAAAAAAGTGAAAGACCTTGCGAGCCTGATGTGATCACAGGCAGTAACTGTGTGGGGGCTGCATTATAGTGAACCGCGTAAAAATCGGGCACATCTACAGAGAATCGTTCTCTGATCCGGTTGGCCGGG
>JBMOKS010000551.1:7076-8218 GCA_049324355.1 Bacteroidota bacterium | reverse complement strand
AGCTTCGAGCTCGCGAGTGTATAGGCTTCAAGCCTTTGTTGTAATATCAGATCGTGGGTTCCCTTGCATTTTGAAACCGACTCCAATGCCTAGTGCGCAACGCCTAATGACCACGATCTAAACGGAGATCCAGAGTTAGGCCTAATTCCTTTGTAGATAGATTCTGCCACGCTGCTCCTGGGCCGAAGGGATCGTTGTCTCCCTCCATTGCTACCGAGGACATAAGTTTTCTCGCCAACATTTTTCATTGCTACCGGGTCGCCATTGTCTTTTAAAGCGGCAGTGTAAAGGGCTGAGTACGAACTCACATCGGCATTTTCGGTAAAAGTCACCTGCGTAAAATCCAGACCATCATTGAGAAACTCCATGCCGATCTCTTCCAGCAGATCACTGGTGAACTGGGGAAGATTAATGTCGATATTTTGCGCCATGGAAGTATAGACATTCCAGTCAAAGAAAATATTGTCGGCCTGATAGTGCAGTCCGGCATCGACGTAAGAAGCTTGTCCGGCAGTGACGATTGATAGTTTGGAAATCGTTTTTGATTTAACCTGATCCAGAGCAACATTTAATTCTGCAAACTCGGTAGCGGGTTCAGTGGTGGCTTCTTTGGTGAATCCGTAAAACACATCGGTGGTCTTTTCGTAAAACACTCTTGTTGTGTAGCTCTGAAATAAGACATTCGTCAGTGCATTGGGGTAATAAACTGCTGTGGTTGGTGATCCTGAATTGATGGTGGAGAACCAGATGGGGAAAACCATTTTTTTATTGATGGTCTTGCCTTCAATAAATATTTCTCCGGACACCGTGGAAGCCGAAGATGAAAAGTTTTTCGCCGTCATCACCGCCATGGCGTCAATGGCAGTTTGATCGATGGTTGTTTCTCCGGAAACTTCTATGGAGGAACTATAACGGTAGCGCGGCACATCGCCGTCGTTCTGCACCAGCGACAAGTACAGGTTGCTGGGTGACTCTCGCAATCCCATTTCAATGCGGGTATCATCGTCGAAAAAATTGATCGAACTTAGCGCTTCTGAATTGGCGCTGAATGCGTAGTAGTTGATCCAATCTGGTACCAGCAAGGTGTATGTTCCTAATTCATTGCCAGGATTGGCGGTGGTTTTAACTTTCAAAAAATATGC
>JBMOKS010000551.1:0-7066 GCA_049324355.1 Bacteroidota bacterium | reverse complement strand
CGTAACATTGGTGTAGGTATCGAGATCGAAAACAATATCTCCAGAGACAGCCGTTTCACGCCGCACGAGCGTGACATTAAAAACGTCGCCGTCAAAATCATCGTTGTAAAGAAAAGAGGCGGTGCTGTTGTTTCCCACTTTGCCCGAAGACACCACCTTACCGGCTGCGTCGGAGATCACCACCCAATAACTCCGGTTTATCGACGGGATGGAATAAGTCATTAAAAAGTTTTTTATCGTAACGTCCATCTCCTCCAACCCTACGTTGCCGTTTTTGTCCGTTACTTCAACGGCCAGGTGATGATTGCCATCGGTCATCTGCTTTGTGTCGAAAGTGATCGTGGCGGTGCTGACATCCGACTTTTGTTCCAACACCTGATTGTCTACAGATACCGCGATCGCTCTGATCCCGGACGCGTCGGAGGCATTTACAACAATGTCAATTTTTCCTCGAAGCAGTGCGGCGGGGTCTTTAGGCTGACCATTTTTTTTAAGCTGTACCTCAATGGCAGGCGCATCGTGTTCGTCATCATTTTGACAAGCCGGTGCGAAGGCCAGTACAACACCGATAAGAAATAGCGTTCTCGACATAGAATTGTTTATGGCTCAAATGATTGCCGAATTTGGAAGTATACATCATCCGCAGTCATTCATTCATCCTGCCTTTTACTGAAATATAACCATTTATCTCATTTGATTTTGTGAACATTATTGTCTGTTGTATTTTGAAGAAAAAACCTCATGAAATCATTAACCTCTCTCACGCTATTCATCCTTACTGGTTTTCTTAGCGTTCAAGCACAGACCGACACCACCTATTGGTCCTGTATCATGGGCGGAAACAAAGTGGGTTTTCTCAAAAAATGGAAGACCGCCGACGGCTATTATCACGAATGGTTCCAATACAACGACCGCGGTCGCGGCGACAGCACCGTAGCGAACTACAAAGAAAATGCCAGGGGTTTTATTATTGAACTCGATGCCAACGGCAAGGATTATTTTAAGAAACCGGTGTTTGAAAAATTTAAAAGCGCTTCGGGCGTTGCTAGCTGGGAGAACAATGCCGAGAAGGGAGAATTGAAATTATCTTCCGACGCATCTTACGTTCCGCTCAAGATCAGCGCCGGCACCACGTTCAGACATTTCTTCACCACGCCCGATTCATCGATCACGTTGATCCCCAGTGGCAGGCAGAAAATCAAAATATTGCATACGGCGAAACTGGGCGACCAGAAACCGGTAAGACTCTATCAACTTACCGGAACAGGACTGACACCGAGCTACGGATGGCTTCTTGACGACCACAGTAATTTCGGATTTGTGAGCGACTGGTTTTCGATTGTGCCGAAAGGTTATGAAAGCGAATTGAAAGCACTGCTCGCTATCCAGAAGGAATACGAACAGAGTTATTTCAAAGAACTCAGAAAAAAATTAACAACTACGCAAAACAAGGTCGCGGTAGTAAACGCCACGGTGTTTGATCCTGCAAGAGGAGCTGCAACGCCGAACCAAACCATTCTTATCGAGAACGGTGTCATCCAGGAGATCAGCAATAAGAAATACAAATTATCCGGTGACTACAAAGTCATTGACGCCGCGCAAAAATTTGTCATGCCAGGACTTTGGGACATGCACGTACACTTTTCGGGAGGCTCGGATGGCATATTACACCTGGCTTGTGGCGTGACGAACGTCAGAGACATGGGGAATTCGACGGCGTTGATCGATGCTAAAAAAGATGTGGACGAAGGGCGCGTACTCGGTCCACGTGTTCAGGTGATGAGCGGATTTATCGATGGAGCCGGACCGTTCGCAGGGCCGATCGGCGAAAAGATCAACTCGGTTGAAGAAGGAAAGATCGCCGTAAAAAAGTACGCCGATCTCGGATACAAGCAGATCAAACTGTATAGTTCCATGAAGCCCGAATGGATCAAGCCCCTCGTTGAGGAAGCAAAGAAATATAATTTGAGGGTAAGCGGACATATCCCCGCCCATATGCTGGCACAGGAAGCGATCGAAGCCGGTTACGATGAGATCCAGCACATGAACATGATCTTCCTGAATTTCTACGGCAAAGAGTTGGACACGCGTACTCCTGCGCGCTTCACAAGCGTGGCACAAAAGGCAGCCTTCTTTGATTTCAATAGCCCTGAGTACAAAAAATTCCTGCAGCAGCTCAAAGCAAAGAATATCGTGGTTGATCCTACGGTAAGTATTTTCGAAAGTATGTTCACGCATGAAGAAGGAAAACCCAGTACGTCGATGGCGATGGTGGTGAACAGGCTGCCGCTTGAACTGCAACGCTCCCAACGTTCTGGCGCAGGACTGGGTGTACCCAATGGGCTGGAGGAAACATATCGTAAATCTTTTGAAAATATGTTGAAGATGGTCAAGGCCCTGTACGATAACGGTGTGCCGCTGGTGGCAGGTACGGATGATTTCCCGGGCTTCATCCTTCACCGCGAGCTGGAAAATTATGTAAAGGCTGGTATTCCGGTGGCGGAGGTATTGAAGATCGCCACGCTACAATCCGCCCGTATTGCCGGCAAGGCCGAACAATACGGCACCCTGGAAAAGAACAAAGCCGCCGACCTGATCATCATCGATGGCAACCCTCTCAAAAACATCAGCGACATTCGCAAGGTAAGCACCGTAATCAAAGACAACTCGATCTACCAGACTAAAGATCTTTTCGAAGCGGTTTCGATAAAGCCTTAGGGGTGGATGCCAGAGGCTAGTCCTTACTTCTATGTTAAAATATCTTATGCATGACGTGACATTTTTGAAAGGTTCGTTGATTGAAACTACGAGCCTCGAGCTATGAGCTACGAGTTTTTTCTCGTAGCTCGAACCCTGCAGCTCGCAGCCGGCGGATCGACACAAAAAGCGCCATATTTCTGGTAAGTTGACAAAGTCGGGCTAGGTACTGAGATGAGACTGGATGTTGGACACCGGATGCTTGACGTTTGATCAAGGATCTGGCATCAAGTTTCGGTAACATTTCATTAACTTAGCCCACCTTAAAATGAACCGAATGCGCCATTCCAGAATTGTAAGCCTTGGGCACTATGTACCGGAAACTGTTATCACCAACCAATACCTTTCGACCGTCATGGACACCAACAATGAGTGGATCGTTGAAAGGACGGGCATTAACGAGCGGCGGTGGATGGACCCTACCAAGGACACTGTGGCCAACATGGCTGCCAAAGCCACACACATGGCCCTGGACCGTGCCAAACTCACCGAAAAAGACATTGATTTTATAGTTTTTGCAACGATCACCCCGGATTATTTTTTTCCGGGTTCGGGTGTGCTTTTACAACGCGAGCTAGGCCTCGAAGGCATTGGCGCGCTCGACATCCGCAACGCCTGTTCGGGATTCATCTACGCTTTGTCTGTTGCCGATCAATTTATCAAGACTGGCATGTATAAAACCATTCTTGTCGTGGGTGCCGAAATCCAATCTACAGCGCTGGATATTACAACACGCGGACGCAACACCGCCGTGATCTTCGGAGATGGCGCTGGTGCGGCTATACTTCAACCTTCCGACAAGCCAGGAATATTGTCCACGCACCTTCACTCCGATGGCCGTTTTGCGGAAGAACTCTATGTGAAGGATCCTGGCAGCAGCCGGCCTCACCAGGAGCGTCAACCCGAACAGATCACAGACACATCGTCGTTCAAAGTAGTGATGAACGGAAACCAGGTTTTCAAACACGCGGTGGTGCGATTCATGGAGGTGATCAACGAGGCGCTGCAGGCCAATAATTTAAAGAAAGAAGATATCGACTTGCTGGTGCCTCACCAGGCCAACTTGCGCATCAGCCAATACATCCAGGAAAAGCTCGGGTTATCTAACGACCAGGTCTACAATAACATCATGCGTTACGGCAACACAACGGCTGCGTCTATACCCATAGCCCTGAGCGAGGCCTGGGCAGAAGGTAAAGTGAAAGAAAATGATTTAATTTGTTTAGCCGCGTTCGGCAGCGGGTTCACCTGGGCCTCTGCGCTGATACGGTGGTGAAAAAGGTGCGGAGTTCGAGGTTCAAAGTTCTTGGTTCGAAGACCCTGAGACCTTGAACAAAGATCCTGTAACGGCGAACCTGGAACCTGTCTGCCGACAGGCAGGCCAGCCTACCGTCAGGCAGGCATTGAACTTGGAACATCGAACTTGGAACTAAAAAAGATGAAGACCTCTACTTATAACCCCAGTCCCTTAGAAGTTGATTTTGCCAACGCGTTGCACATTTTGCAAAAGGAACTTGAAAGACATCTCCAAGGCAACGAAATTGTGAACGTGGAGAGTCATTTGAAGCGCGACAACCCCATGGTAAAATTTAATCTTGTGGATAAAGACGGGGACCCCCATGAAATCGTCGTCCGTATTATACAAATACCCGATAAATTTTAACCTCAGCTGCTCCCCTGGTCATGCCGCAATTTCCTTCAAAGATCAAACACTTTCTTGCTGCGGTTAGCCTAGTCACAGTTTTTTCACTACTCGTTGCGCGTCTTTTGTTACGTAGACTTGATGGAGAAGCATTTGAACAGGCCTTTTCCATTCTCAAGGTGGCCGACTGCATCGCACTGCTCATCATCCTCATTACCATTCTCGATATCAATGCCTTTCTTGCATTTCTGGGTGTCTCCATTCTTGCGGGACTTCTGCTGGGCATCGACACAGGCCACATTACTGCATCCATCCAAAAGGGAATCGGCGATATGTTAGGCTCCCTGGTCATTGTTATTGTCAGCGGCGCCATGTTGGGTAAATTGGTAGCTGAGAGTGGCGCGGCTCAACGTATCGCCTCGGGCATGATGTATCTCTTTGGTGAACGTTACATTCAATGGGCACTCGTCGCCACCGGTTTTATTATCGGAATACCCCTGTTTTACAATGTCGGTTTTGTGCTCGTGGTACCGCTGATCTTTTCGGTGGCCTACCGGTACAACATTTCTGCAGTCTACATTGGTGTACCCATGCTAGCTTCACTTTCGGTGACCCATGGCTTTTTACCACCGCATCCGTCGCCGTCTACATTGGTTGCTCAATTTAATGCCGATATGGGTAAGACGCTCATGTATGGTATGCTCGTGGCCATTCCTACCGTCGTTGTGGCCGGACCAATTTTCGCGCGAAGCCTGAGAAGGATCAATGCGCCGTTGTCAAAAACTTTTCAATCGCATTCCATGCCGGAAGATCAACTGCCCGGATTGGCCAACAGCATTTTGTCGTCGCTCCTGCCGGTGATCTTACTTACAATCACCACGGTGGTCACGCCAATGCTGGCCGATGATACGATCCATAAAAAAATAATGATCTTCCTTAGTGACCCGATTACCAAAAACGGAACGATAGTAATGATCATCTCACTGGCCATTGCCACCTGCACGTTGGGACTCAACATGGGCATGAATATCAAAAAGATCATGAATATTTACAGCGACGCCGTGAAAGACATCGCCATGATGTTGCTGATCGTGAGCGGCGCCGGTGCATTTAAACAAATACTCATCGACAGCGGCGTAAGTGCCCAGATTGGAGATATGCTAGACGGACTCCATGTTCATCCACTGGTTTTAGGGTGGGCCATTGCCTGCGTTATTCGGGTTTGTGTAGGCTCAGCGACAGTCGCAGGTATTACAGCCGCGGGCATAATGATGCCGTTGATGAATAGACCCGATGTCAACCCCAGTCTGATGGTACTTTCAATCGGCGCGGGAAGTCTGATGTTCTCGCACGTGAACGACGCCGGCTTCTGGCTTTTTAAAGAATATTTCAATCTTAGTATCAAAGACACCATCCGCTCATGGTCATTGATGGAAACCGTGGTCGCCATTGTGGGACTCTGCAGCGTGTTGATCTTAAATGTATTCGTATAAAAATTACAAATCATAAATTCTCATGAGCGACTTAACACCCGATCAGCGTTTTGAAAAATTAGGACTCACGTTGCCCCCGGCGCCAAAACCAATAGGCGTGTATAAACCGTTTCTTATTGTCGATAATTTTGTATACGTCTCAGGCCACGGCACAGTAAAAGGGGATGGAACCTTGATCATTGGCCGCATCGGAGAAGATATGACCATGGAAGAAGGCAAGCTCGCCGCACAGCAGGTAGGCCTTGCCATTCTGGCTACACTGAAAAAAAATCTTGGAACACTCGACAAGATCAAGCGGGTGATCAAAGTATTAGGCATGGTTAATTGTGTGCCTGAGTTTGAGCGCCATCCGTTTGTCATTAATGGATGTAGTGAATTGTTTGCCAAAGTATGGGGTGATGACGCCGGAGTGGGCGTGCGCAGCGCCGTGGGCATGGGCTCTTTGCCCGATAACATTCCGGTAGAGATTGAAGCGATGTTTGAACTGACCTCCTGGAACAAATAAGCATGCAAGCAGACTGGTACACCATCAATAATATCGATGAGATAGATTCCCCTGCGCTGGTGATCTATCCTGAGCGCGTGAAAGAAAATATCCGCATTCTGAAAACTTTCGTTCCGGATCTTAACCGCCTGCGACCACACATCAAGACGAACAAGTCACCGGAAGTCGTGCGATTGATGATCGATAGCGGCATCAGCAAATTCAAATGTGCAACCATTGCCGAGGCAGAGATGCTGGCAATGGAAGGAGCCGCCGATGTGCTGCTGGCTTATCAGCCGGTGGGCCCGAAAGGCAAAAGGTTCGCCGAGCTGTCAAAAAAATTTTCAAACATCAGGTTCTCGTGCCTGGTGGATAACGAACGTACCGCGCAACAACTTTCTGACGTGGGGAAAAAGTACGGGCCGATCAATGTGTTTGTTGACCTCAACGTTGGCATGAATCGAACGGGCATTGCTCCCACCGATGCGCTGGACCTCTGCCTAAAGATCGCCAAAATGGACGACCTTACTTTCGCAGGGCTTCACGCCTATGATGGCCATCTTCGCGATGCAGAACTGGAAATACGTACAAAAAAAGTTAACCAGGCTTTTGAAGCCGTGGAAAAACTTCAGACTGATATCCTGAAAGCCACAGGACAAACGCCGGTGATTGTCGCCGGGGGAACTCCTA
>JBMOKS010000550.1:0-8238 GCA_049324355.1 Bacteroidota bacterium | reverse complement strand
TGTCGACCTCGAGGTAAAGGGCGCTGAAACATCCGAAGCGCTCACGGACTCAAATATTGCTTCAGCAATACGGAATGCCCTGACCTGGCACAGTGGCGTTAACGAAGATCGTATTGATATCAAAGTTGACAATGGCTGGGTTTATCTGGCGGGCATGGCGCAATGGGACTATGAACGCAAAGCCGCGGAACGTGCCATTGAAAATCTCAAAGGAGTAAAAGGCATTATCAACAAGATCAAGATTGCGCCCAGGGGCGTCGAACCGCGCGATATTAAGAAGAAGATCAATGCAGCCTTTCATCGAAATGCCACTATTGATGCCGGTAATATCGCAGTGGCCGTAAGAGGTAAGGAAGTCGAGCTTACTGGCACGGTCAAATCATGGGCCGAAAGAAAACAGGCCGAAGATGTAGCGCTGTCTATGCCGGGGATTACGGGAGTTATCAACAGACTTGAGATTGATTCTGAGATTCTGGCGTGACCAACACGATCATGGAAACAAATATTTCTGCCCTGGCTGAGCTTCAGCAGTTGCTGCGATCTTCTGACAAGAAACCTTGTGAGAAAAAAGCCTTTATCGGTTTTGATGGCTTTGTCGATAAAATCAAAAAAGCGGTGAAAGAGAAACAAAATACCAGAACGGTATATTTTGATTCCATCCGCGAGTTTGCTGACCGGATATTGATGGCAAGCGGAAAAAGTGGCCAGATCCAAATGGATACACAACACATGAAACTTGGTGGAAATGCTCCTATTCTTTCAAACACGCTTGGAAAATTGGGTATCGGGAGCTTTTGTGTGGGAAGCATGGGTTATCCGGATCGTCACGAGATATTTTCCGGCATCAGTGCTGCGTGTGAGACGATCAGCGTACTGGAGCCCGGTCGTAGTGACGCGATAGAATTCAATGACGGTAAACTTATTTTCTCCGAATTGGAGGTCTTTGACCAGTATAACTGGTCACATGTTAAAAGGAATGCGGGCCTTGAAAAGATCAAGCATGCGGTTGCCGGAAGTGACCTCATTGCGTTTGTTGATTGGGCGAACCTGCCACATGCCAGCAACATTTGGGAGGGGATACTGGAAGAGGTGATCAAGCCTATGCACAAAAGAGACTTCGTATTTCTCTTCGATCTATGCGATCCTTCGAAAAAGACAACGGAACAAATTGACGAGGTGCTTGATCTCATCAGTTCCTTCTCCACATATGGCAAAGTCACTTTGGGCCTGAATGAAAACGAAACCTTGAAAATTTGGACGGCATTAAATGGAAAGGATTTTGTCAAAGACAAGGAGAAACTGCCACCCATTGCGGAAGCAGGCGATTTTCTACACAAGGCAATGACCATCGATTCACTGCTCATTCACCCGATCGATCGAAGTATTGTTTACCGGCAACACGAAACCGTTGAGCTGATGGGGCGCCTGGTTACCAAGCCAAAAGTGCTCACAGGAGGCGGCGACAACTTAAATGCAGGGTTCTGCCTCGGTCTCTTGTGCGGATTTACGTTGCCGCAATGTATGTTGCTTGCCATGGCTGCATCCGGGGCTTATATCGAAAATGGTATCAGCCCCGATCGGCAAGACATTATCGAATATCTTGACATTTGGATGAAAGAGCTTGAGAATAAAGAAGCCACACTAACAAAACATGTCTTTGCTCACCGGCACGAATAAATTATCAACAAAATACCTGACCATGAAAGTCATTATTCAAACGCCTGGCTTTAACGTACGGAAAAAATTGACAAACTCTGTGAAAGCAAATGTCATGAAACTATCGGTCTTTGGCGACCGCATACATGAAGCGCATGTTGTTCTGAAGCTGGACAAGTCTGACACGAAGGACAACAAGATATGCGAATTGAGGCTTGCCATACCGGGTAATGACCTTTTTGCCGAAAAACAAAGCAGCACGTTTGAGGATGCAGCATCTAAATGCGTGGAAGCGATCAAACACCAGATCAGTCGCTGGAAGGATTCTGTCAATAACGGCAAGCTTAGAGGTTCAGCAGCTCCCATTGGATCTGAGGAAGCATCGATGTGACAGGTCATCGAATGAGCCTGGCTGGTCAAAAAAGAACGATTACCATAAATCATATTTATGAAAACCGTCTTGTTAGTTATTCTTGTCGCCTTGATGCTTTTGAGTCAACTGGCTACTGCTCAAACGCGATCCGGTGAACGCGTCGTAATCGATGAAGCAGTAGATCATGATCTTTATGTCGCTGGTGGCACGGTCATGATAAATGCTCCAGTGCGGGGGGATCTCATCATTGCCGGGGGAACAATTGTCGTGAATGATACCGTCACGCAGGATATTCTGGCAGGAGGAGGCAACATTTCGCTGAATGGCTTTGTTGGAGATGATATTCGTTGTGCGGGCGGTACTGTTCAGCTCTCCGGAGTGGTTTCGGGAGACTTTGTCGTCGCCGGAGGCAAGGTTAAAATCTTAAAAAAAGGCGTCGTATCGGGTAACCTCTTAGGCAGTGGTGGTGACGTGGCGTTGTAGGGAAATGTAAAGGGAGACGTGAAAAATGCGTCTGGCACATTTACGTTAATTGGCGTAGCGGAGCGAGGATTCGAATGCAAAGGAGGCAAGATATTGGTGAATGGCGTCGTAGGTGGTAATACGTTGATGGCAGCAGAGGTCATTGAGATCGGATCTGACGCAAAATTCAACAACCATGTGAAGTATTGGAATAGGGCAGGGGTTCTTGATTTTGAAAATTCATTGCAAGGGGGCACGGCAACCTACGATCCGGGGCTTGAAATTGAAAATGGAAAATGGCATTATCTCGGCTTTGCTTCATTCGTAATGGTTTTATGGTATTTGAGCACTGCGTTGGTGATGATAATTGTGATCCAGTATTTGTTCGGCTTGACGTTGAAGAACGCAGCAAATACCGTAAAAAATGCTTCGCTCAAATCGCTTGGTGTGGGTTTATTATTCCTGGCAGGTGTTCCGATCGCAGTAGTGATACTCTTCGTCACGGTAATTGGAATTCCACTTGCAGTGCTCACATTGATCGTCTATCTGACAACTATACTTCTTGCAACTGTCATTGTATCTTTGATGATCTCGAACTGGGTCAATAATACATACTATGAATCTTCATGGGGAAATGGAAAGATCATCGCAGCCGCATTTGGAATTTTCTTCTTTTTGAAACTTGCTTCCCTTACTCCGGTTATCGGACCGCTTATTATGCTATTGCTGGCATGTATGGGATTTGGAGGGATACTTCTCAATGTACGACGGAAGAAAAACAAAACACTTGCTCTTACCTGAACAATCAAGATTACAAACAATGTTTATCGAAAAATTAGAATCGCCCGCAAAAGAAAGTAATGTTTGTTGTGCGTTGTTTCATTCTGAACAGTGGGATAACGTCCGGCATAGCTGGAGCGAGAAACCTTTCCTGAAAGATTCAGTTCCTGAAATTTTTCATGTTCCTCTCCCCGGGTCTTATCCCAAGGCGATTGCGAGAATGTGGAAGAGAGCCAAGGAAGCTGGTGCTGCACCCGGTCCGCATGATTTCCTGCTGCTGGCCCACGACCCTTCGGCGTTCAAGGCCGAGCTTTACATGGCCGTTACAAAGGACATCGAGGGAGCTGATTCGGTAAAAATTACGGGCGATTTTCTTAGCAAGGTGTATGAGGGTTCCTACGGTGATGTTCCCAAGTGTCTTCGTAAAACGGATGAATTCTTGGCGGCGAACTCGATGGTCTCGAAAAAGTACTATATCTACTTTCCATATTGTCCTGAGTGTGCAAAGAAATATGGACACAATTATATCGTAGTGCTGGCCGAGGTTGAACCGCTTTAATGAACATATTGAAAGGCCATGAAGGTCATAGCAACCAGCAAGATTGCTCCCATGGCATAAGTCACTTTTCTTTTTACCTCCGGGGCCGACCGAAGCAATGTGATCACTAGTTTTACGACCGTGTTGCTCACGGTAGCGAGCAGGACCGCCGTCAGAAAAGTTTCAGACCCAATAACTGTTTGCGATAATTTCGCAATTGTAATGGTCACTGCATCTACGTCGGCGAGGCCAGAGATAGCGCCGGATAAGATCAACCCTTTATTGCCAAGTAACTTATCTCCGTAAAAGACGACATAAGCAATACAGACGTATAAAAGCCCAAATCCAAGCGCATTCGGAATGTTGACGGGATTGCCCAATTCAATAGGTGTGTCATGTTTAATCATCGTGTCTGTCTTCCTCACAAACCACAGACAAAATGCAAGTCCGGCCACGAACATCATGGCACATGGTAATATCAGAGTTGTTGCAAAATCTCTATTGAAGATAAATGCTACTATGGCAACTCTCAGGAACATGATCGACGATGCCAGAATAATGCCCGCGGCATACAAGGTTGCTTCTGAAGGATCTGATTTTTGACTTCTTGAAGAAAACATCCAGGTTACGGCTGTGCTGGACACCAAACCACCGAATAACGCGGTCAACAAAATTCCTTTATTTGTACCGGTGAATTTAGTCAGCAAATAGCCGACGAAACTGATAGAGGATACTACGACAACAATAAAGCCAACTTCCTGCGGATTGAGAATTCCGTTAGGCCCGTAATCGGTATCCGGAAGGAATGGGAAAAGCAACAGGCAAAGAATGATAAACTTAATGAACGCAAAGAGCTCATCTTCGGTGATTTTCAAAATAAAGGAATGGAACTGACCTTTAAGTGCAAGCAAAGTTGTAGTAATCACCATCACGGCAAGAGATTCCTTGATAAGTTGTTGTGCCGTCATCATTCCCAGTATAAAGGTGATGATCAGCGATACTTCGGTGGTCATGCCAGTGTGTCCTTTTGCTGACCTTACAAAGTAAGTAGCGCCGATAAAGACGATGAAGGCAAACAAGGCCGATGCAGCAATCCAAATTGAAAAGGACGCGGCGGCAAACGTCGCAATACAACCGAACAGGCATACGAGCGGGAATGTTCTGATGCCAGCAAAATGGTCTTTTTCAGCTGTTTTTCTGAATTCTCTTTCAAGACCGATGATCAGCCCTATCCCGGTCGACACAATAATTGACAACAAATAGGGTGTGAGAAAAGAGCCAATATTGTTGGTCATGCCCTGATCACGTCGAACGTTTATAATCCCTTTAAACAATAAGTCCAGATCGGGCATTGAACATGGTTGACTACTTTTTCGGTCATACTGCTGTTGAACAAATGTGCCAGACCTTTTCGTGCATGGGTACCCATAGCGATCATATCCATCTTTTCTGTATAAGCAAATTCCACGATCCCATCTACTTCGTGTGAGTAGTTTTTGAAATGGAGTTTATAATTGGAAAGTTTGTAGTGTTTTGCAAATTCTTCCAGGGCCTCGTTGGCGTCTGCGTCGCGTCTGAAGTGAACGGGTGTATTCACCAGGAGGATGTGTAGGGTGGCGCGAAAGAACTCCTGCAGTTCTTTCAACTTTTTGATGAAATCCGTTTGGTTTAGATCCAGAGTTGAGGGTAACAGGATGTTCTTTATTGATTTTAACTCGACTGCTTTTCTGACGGCAAGCACCGGCACTGGCGAGAACCTCACGACCTTTTCCGTGTTGGATCCAATAAAGATCTCGGTCAATCCCGAGGCGCCTGAAGTGCCCATAACCACCAGGTCAATGTTGTGCTTTTCAACCGTGTTCTTCACGCTCCCAATCAGGTCGCCATAAATGATCTCGGTAGTAACTTTTAGCGACTGGTTTGTTCCTTTCTCTTGCATTTTTTGCAGTTCTTTCTTCGCATCCTCTTCCATCCCCTTGAAATATGTCGGGTCGAAAGCCAGCGGTTCGCCCCCAAGTCCGGCAGTATGCAAATAAGGAATGGCAAGAACATGTAGCAGAATAATTTCACTTTTTGCATTCGTTGCCAGTTCAAGGGCTACTTGATAAGCTTCATTTGACTGCTTGGAAAAGTCACAGGGAACAAGTACTCTTTTCATACATCATTTTTTTAGAAAACTACGGACCGCAAGAGCCAATAAGAATGATGTTTGCTTTGATGATTGATGATTTCAGTCATGTTTGGCGATGGAGACCAAAAATCATGTTGAAATGGTGATAACGGTCATCACGTAGTTTTGAGATTGCGAATACCTTAGTTAAAAAAATATTGAGAAGCGAATTCGGTGCAGCAACTGAAATGGAAATGATCGAGAAAAAAGATCGCGTTGACGATGCCCTGAATGCCACTCGGGCAGCTATTCAGGAGGGTATCATTCCCGGTGGTGGAATAGCTTTCCTTCGCGCGATCGGAGCATTGGAAAGCCTGAACTACGATAACGACGAAGAGAAGATCGGAATCGAGATCGTAAAAAAAGCATTGGAAGAACCTACCAAGCAACTGGCACTTAATGCAGGCCTTGAGCCTAATGACATTCTTCCCAAGATCCGGGATAGCAAAGATGACTATGGATTTAACCTCAAAACCGAAAAATACGAGAACCTACTTGCCGGAGGCGTCATCGATCCGACCAAAGTAGGGCGCCTTGCCCTGGAGAATGCCGCCTCGGTGGCTATGATGATGTTGACCACAGAATGTGTGATAGCAAAGATTAAAGAGAAGGAAAAAGACGCCATTCAGCCAATTTCACCGATGTAGCCAAAAAATAGCTCTGGCTCTATCGATTCAAATTCTGACATAAATCATGATGCTATATGATGATCCTCATCATAAAAAGTAGGACGTGAGCCTAGTTTAGCATAGTCTATTGCGGTTCAGTTTTTCCTTAGCATGAAGTAGTCATGAAAGTCAATGCCAATCCGTTCCGGCCATTTGTTGCGGGTGTTATACTGATGCTGCTGATTCTCATTTTTGAAATCACAATCAAAATACTGGTAGGAACAGTAGGTTACTTATTGGTCGCCCTGTTCACCATATGGTTCGTTCACACGCATGGACTTATCATATTAACAGGCTTTATTTCCTCGCTGTTTTCATTGGCAGTGCTCTTCATGCCGTTCTCAGATTCGGTGCCTTACGTTACTATAATTGTAAACCGGATCATCGCGATTGCGGTAATATGGCTGGCGGTATTATTCACTTTTCGCTTTCGAAAATTGTATCATACGGAGCATAGGGAAAAACAACAACTGAAAGCGCTGGTTGAGCACGCAAATGAAGGCATTCTCCTTGTTAATCGTGAAGGAAGAATCTTTGTAGCCAATCCTTCCGCTGAAAAAATATTTGGTTATCCGCGAGGTGAATTATCCGGTAAAGTCATAAATGATCTTATTCCTCAGCGGTATTGGAAAGATCATACGCAACATTTCGAACGATTTACGGAAGAACCTTCTTCGCGAGCTATGGGACGTAACCTTAGCGGGATCCGGAAGGATGGGTCTGAATTTCATGTGGATATAAGTCTTAGTCATTTCTACGAAGGTAGTGAGTTGACATTCATTGCTTTTGTTCTTGATGCAACAGACAGAATAAGGCATGAGGAACTGGCAAGCCTGAATATGAAGATTGTAAGCAGTCATAATCAGGAACTTGAACGGAAAGTCAAACAAAGGACTTTGGAGCTGGAGACTACAAACCAGGAGCTGATGAAAAGTCAGGCGCTTTATCATTCGATGGCCCACAATTTTCCCGATGGCTTCATCGGAGTAATGAATAGAAATTTGAAATATATGCTTGTAGATGGGAAAGGATTACCCGAATTGGGTCTGAATGCCAAATCCGTTTTGGATGATCGCGTGTTTGATAATATCCACGAAACGATGACTTTATATGCGGAAGGTGCGATAAGGAAAGTGTTTGACGGCGAGAACGTATCCTTTGATGTCGAATTGAATGGAAAATATTACAACGTCACCGCTGTACCTATTGGGGGTATTGATTCGCTGATCAATGAGATCTTAGTGGTGGTAAAAAACATTTCCGGACAAAAGACTCTTGAACGGGAGCTCGTGAAGACCCTTGAAAAAGAAAAAGAATTGAACACGCTAAAATCGAGATTTGTAACAATGGCTTCGCACGAGTTTCGGACTCCGCTGACGACCATTCTTTCTTCTGCTTTTTTACTTGAAAACTATACTGGCCGGCAACTTGAAAGCGAAAAGAAAAAACACCTGGAAAGGATCACACGCTCGGTACATGGCCTCACTGAACTGCTGAATGATTTTCTGTCCCTGGGCAAGCTTGAGGAAGGTATTGTGCAAGTGGTATTCAAGCCTATAAATCTTAGGGTGTTGGGTGAAGAGTTGCTTCA
>JBMOKS010000549.1:0-8338 GCA_049324355.1 Bacteroidota bacterium | reverse complement strand
CGATAGGTGTCAGGTATCGGTGTAACGTGAACGTGGGGCGCAGCTCCTTTTCCACCAGGTCCATCAAATTTATAAGAACTGATCTCCACACAGGCATTGGTGTTGCCATGGTAGCCTACCTCGGAAACAATCATGTCTTTTTGTCCAGTAAAATTTTTCGCAAGCCGCAGGGCAAGTTCGTTAGCTTCGCTTCCGGAATTCACAATAAATGCCACATTGAGTTCTTTAGGCATTGTCGACAGCAACGCCTCCGTGAACTTTACGATATTGTGGTGCAGGTAACGCGTGTTGGTGTTCAACACGGCCATCTGTCGCTGCCCGGCTTTTACAACACGTGAATTTTCATGGCCAACATGGGGCACATTATTCACGGTATCGAGATATCTTCTTCCGGTTTCGTCGTACAGATATTGCATGTAACCGCGCACCATCTTGATCGGCTCACGGTAAGATAGGCTCAGGTTCTTGCCTAGATGTTGTTTGCGATAATCTACAATCTCAGTTTTCGATAGCAACTCAGGTGCAGGTGAATGCTTTCCGGTGAGCAGCAGCCATGGGTCCGGGCAAATACTTTTCCAGATCTCACGTTGATGGGCATAGGCCACGCCGGGGAAGTCACCGTGAGCGCCCAGCATGTTGAGTATCACCTGGAAATGCAGGTGCGGCGGCCAGTTTCCATTTTCTTCGCGCGCGCCGACATAACCGATGACATCGTTTCTCTTGATCTTTTTACCGATTGTCAAATTCATGAGTGAACTCCTCGTGAGATGACCGTACAGCGTGTAAAATGAGAGGTCTTCATTGATCTGGTGTTCAATGATTATCGTAGGTCCATAGTCACGCTCGGCGTTATTATCTCCAAAGCTGTGAATTATACCATCGAGCACCGCGCGAACAGGTTGTTGGGGTGGCGCAAAAAAATCAAGTCCAAGATGTACGGTTCTCCATACAAGCGAATCGTTTCCCTGGGTTGCGTATGCCGTGGTGGAATAAATAGCACGCGCTTCGTCATAGCGTCCGATGGCGAGGTCCGCTTTGATCTCACGCATCATCGCCGTAAATCTGTCATTAAGTTTATCGGCGTCTAAAAGATTTTCGTGATTGCCAAGATCGAGACTTCCTGCGCTCAGGTCAACCCATGAAAATTTTTCCGGAATGTCTACCGGGTATGATACAGTCTCTTTTTTATTTTCCACCCAATGCTCAAAGCCAGGCTGTGCCGGGCATGGTGTTAAGTCACAGGCATAACGAAAAGCGTAATACGCGAAATCGGGTGAAATGCTCCTCAGTTTTTCGAGCAGATCCCACGCGGGTTTATCGCTGATCTGTAAGTAACCGTTTTCGGGATGATCCTGTAAATTGATCGCCGAGCAGGTGACGCTGATAATCAATCGCGCAGCAATCAGCGAATAGAGTACCATTAACTCTTCGTTCTCCAGTTTGAACTGCTTGTTAAAACCGCGCACAATATGGCAGGCTGCTTCGAGCGGGTCGGGTTTTCCCATCATGGCATAAGTGACCGCCACCGCCAATTCATTCACCGTGTGAGTATAAACGGCATCGCCAAAATCGATGACACCGGGAACAGCTGGCGATTCCAGGTTATTATTCACCAATACATTGTAGTCGTTGGCGTCGTTATAGTTTACGCTCTTGCGCAAATTCGGAAGCAATGGCAGCGCCTTGGTTTGGTAAACCGAATAAAAGTCATCTACTATTTTCTGTTGTTGGGGTTTTAATATTCGAACATACTCCCGCGTCCAGGCTACCTGAGCGGGGTCCCATTTCATAAAACGATGGGCGGCGGGATGATCAAAATCTTTTAAGGCCCGACATAACTTCCCGCACATTTCTCCGAGGCTTTGCAGAAGACTTGCGTTATGGGGATTCACATGGGCCAATACTCTCCCCTCTACCCAGGTGAGCAGGCGCATCATTCGGGTGTTGCCCTCAGAATCTTTTATTTCGCAGATCTGTCCGTTCGTGCGCGAGCCCACCACTGATGATATTGAGAGGTCAAACTTCCCTGTGGTGAGATGATCCATAAGGGCATTTTGGAGCTCAAGGTTTTGCCGGATTTCTGCCGCGTTGGCAACTTTCAGCACGTAACGTTTTCGATCGGCCGACTCAACATGGTAGTTGAAATCGATCTCACCCGGCAGTGGTTTAACCTCGGCTTCCAGGCCGTAGTGATCGTGAAGTATTTTTTTGATCTGTTCAACAGAGAATGTCATGCGCGTTTGTGATTTACGGGTTCAAATATTCAATTGATCAGCTTACGATAATTTGGGCAAAAAATCAACCTCCGGTGTTAACGGAGGTTGAATCCTAACCTAAACTGGCAATGAACCTTTGCTACCAGTTATCACTCTGAACCAAATTGCGATTCAGAATAATTTCTTGATATGGAATGGGATTGATCTCGTGTTTTCCTTCAATAAAATTGGCAACAAATGGTTTATTGTGTTGCATCAGGGTGGCCTTTACAGATTCTTTGACTGTGTTGCCCCTACTCCATCGATAAAGATCCAGCCACCTTATCGCGTACTCCATCGCTAATTCTACCGGACGCTCGTGATGTCTGATCTGCTGGCGCAGCTGATCTTTGGTCATTCCGGAAAGCGGCGCCGCTCCCGATCGGGTTCTCACTTTGTTGATCTCATCTATGGCCTGTGCTGTTTTTCCATTTTCATTAAGCGCTTCGGCATACATCAGCAGCACATCGGCAAATCGCATAATACTCACGTTCGTGCCCACATAACTACCCTGGCGATCGGACCATGCATTGTATTTTTTAAAATAGTAAGGATAAGTCAGACTCGATTTAACATCAGCATACGGCACGTAGTTTGTTCCGGTAGGCGGTCTCATTTGCGAGCTGGGATCATCGAAGAAAACCGATTCGTAAACGCGAGCGCTGTACTCGCCACCCGGGGTTTTGTCATTCATCATCTCCGACATCAGCCATTCCGAAGGATAGAATAGTTCCCATCCATCGAGTGCGCCTGGAGATATTTCCCAGTTGATAGGGTGGCGTTCATCTACGCCGCCATTGCGATCGCCGGAGAATTGAATTTCAAAAACAGACTCACTGCCATTCTCACCCAGGCCATTGAAATTATCGGCATAGTTGCTCAGCAACGCATACGGGCCATTGTCAACCACGTCTCTGAATTTGTCTTCGGCGGCAGTCCACTTCTCTTCGAATAAGTAAACTTTCGCCAGCATCGCCTTCGCCGTCCACTTTGTGGCACGTCCCGCCCACTCATCGGCATACGACTCCGGCAAATATTTTTCCGCGGCCTGCAGATCTTCCTCTATCAAAGCCCAGATCTCGGCTTGGGGTGCCTGCGCGGGAAGCAACTTGTTCAGATCACCCTCGAACGTGGTTACCTTGGGCACATTTTCAAAGCTGCACACCAGGAAAAAGTAATTCAATGCGCGAAGGAATTTGGCCTCGCCGATATAGGCATTCATGGCCGCGTCGCTCAACACTTTTACTTGAGGCGTTTGCTGAATAACCTGGTTTGCACGGGCAATGCCAGCGTAGCAAGTAAGCCATAACTTATAACCTGTGCTTTCTTCCGTCGTGCTGGTAAACGATGCCAGCTTCTGACCGTACGATTGGCTCTTATTGTTGTCGATATCATCGGCACGATACGTGAGCCCGATGTAAACTTCTTCGAAGAAGTTCCATTTATCGCCGTCGTAACTTTGCAGAGCAGCATAAGTCGCCGTCAATCCCTGCAGCACATGCTGTTCGGTTTGCCAGAACGACACGTTGGTGAGATCCTTCTTGTCATTCACATCGAGAAAATCGCTGCAAGCGGAAAGTGCCGAAAGCGCGACGATCATACAAATTCCATATATTTTTTTCATAGCAGTCATGTTTTCTTGTTATCAGGATAGATTTAGAAAGTCATTGAAACACCTACAACAAAAGAACGCGTCACCGGATAGTACCCTCTATCTACACCACGAGAGAATTTGCCATAGTTGGTTAAACCCGGATCAAAGCCGGTGTATTTAGTGACCGTTAGCAGGTTGTAACCGCCGGTATAGATCCTCAGTTTTTTAAAACCACCTTTTTCAGAAAGAGCAGAGGGAAGGGTGTAACCAATTTGCGCGTTACGCAAGCGCAGATAAGAAGCGTCTTCCAGGAAGTAACTCGAAGCTGTTGAATAATTGCTATTTGGATCGGTGTAGTCCAGCCTTGGAATGTCACTGCCGGAATTGGCAGGCGTCCATGAATCCAACAGGTCGGGTGCAGACAATTGACGATAACGTTGCATCTTAAAGCCATTGAACATTTTATTGCCGACAGTTCCATTGAACATCAACGCGAAATCAAAGTTTTTCCAGCTGGCATTGAAGTTCACGCCATACGATGCTTTTGGCAGGGCGCTTCCGAAAAACTTGCGGTCGTCGTCATTCAGCTGACCGTCGTTGTTAACATCTGCAAATTTGAAATCGCCGGGCTGCGCGTTGGGCTGCATGGGGTTTCCGTCTTTATCAACATAAGCGTCGATCTCCTCCTGAGATTGGAAAATACCAGCCACCTCTTTCAGATAAAATGCTCCTACTTGTGAACCGACGATCGTTCGGGTCGTAGCGTAGTTGTTGTACTCCACAAAACCATCCACGAACTCCTGATCTTCATAACCAAGTTTGGTAACTGTGTTCCTGGACGAGCCCAGGTTCGCACTTATGTTGTACGTGAAATCCCCTGATTGCTTTTTATAAGTCATGCTCACTTCAAATCCTTTGTTCTTCAGCGTAGCGCCGTTGGTTACGGGCGAGTAAAGTACACCGGATGATCCGGGCAGTCGGCGTTCTACCAGCATGCCCTCGGTATTTGATTTGAAGAAATCAAAAGTAAATGCCAGCGATTCTAACAGGCTCAGATCCAGACCGATGTTCTGCGTGGTGGTCTGCTCCCATTTGATATCCGGTGTTGGCAACGTCACACTCGATGCACCGGTAGAAACTGCCTGCGACGCCGATTTTCCAAAGGGATAATTTAAAGTTGAACCACCGGTGCCGATCAGCGACAAATAAAGAAAGTCGCTAATGTTTTGATTTCCCACTACGCCATAACTATATCGCGGCTTCAGTTCGGTGACGGCATCTACATTGAAAAAATTCTCGCGATGAATAGCCCAACCAGCGGAAGCTCCGTAAAATGTTCCCCACCGATTTTGCGGACCGAAGCGCGACGATCCGTCTCTCCTCACACTTGCTTCAAGAAAATATTTGTCAGCAAAATTGTAAGATGCACGCCCGAAGTAAGACAGCAATCGGTTTTCTACCAGGGTTCCATAAGCATTGCGTGTTCCGATGCCGGCATCCAGGGCTTCGAGCAACGATGAAGGCATTTCCAGGTTTGAACCTCCCACCGACCGCGTCTCGTAACGTTCGCTGGCCTGGCCCAGTAAAATTGTTATGCTGTGCTGACCAAAATCTTTGGTAATGTTCAATAGGTTGTTCAGAATGGCCGAGTTTATCCGCGCGCGATATTGCCATACGCGCGGTGTTTCTACCGTAGCACCCGGACCGAAATTATAAGCTGGCAAGAAAGTGTCGTCATATAGATTTTCTGAGTTGACACCTAATTTAAATTGATAAGTAAGCCACTTGAGAATGTTCAGGTCGGCTCCCATGTTCAGTTGAAGGTAATCGTTCTGGCTGTTGTATCGGTTTAGTGTTTGTTCTCCTATGATGTTGCCTGCTCCGAGCAGTCCCAGCGCCGGATCCTGGCCTGCGAAACCATTGGGACTTGTGGCATCATAAATTTTCTTATGCGGAAGAATAGTATACAATGTCATGATAGACGAGTATCCGGCATTGTATTCACCAAGGGGCTCATTATAATTCTTCATATCCTTGCGGTTGTAGGCAAGGCCGGTATTGAACTTCAAGCGATTGTTCAGCAAATTTTTAAATTCCAAATTCAGACGCGTATTGTAGCGATTGAAACCCGTATTGATAACCGTGCCGTTGTTGGAATAATATCCACCGGAAAAACTATAGGTCATCTGCTCTGTGCCGCCGGAAATGCTCAGATCATACTTCTGCTCTATACCGGTTTTAAAATATTCATCGGTCCAGCGGGTGTCAGCATATTGCGAATCATCGATGGCGTAGGTTGGCGGCGCAATGCCGGCATTGTTGTAGGCGTCGCGTAGTATTTTGTTCTTTTGGACCTTCGTTACCGGATCGATAGCGTTGTTGATCTGGTGGATGCCAACAAACGAATTGAATGTTACCTGTGTAAGTCCGGAAGATCCTTTCTTCGTGGTGATCAGAATCACGCCGTTGGCGCCTCGTGATCCATAGATTGTGGCTGCTGATGCATCCTTCAATACGTTAATGCTCTCAATTTCAGCGGGATTGATATACGTGGCATCGCTCGGTATCCCATCAATGACATAGAGCGGAGCGCTTCCGTTGATGGTGCCCAGCCCGCGGACCTGAACTACCGGTGATGAACCTGGCGAGCCGGTGGCATTGTAAACATTAACGCCGGCTACATGGCCTTGCATCGCGTTGAGCGCATCGCCCGTGGGCACGCGCTGCAGATTTTCCATGTTGGTGGATGCTACCGCGCCGGTGAGGTGTGCCTTTTTCTGTGTTCCATAGCCTACCACAACAATTTCCTGGAGCGACAACGCGTCGCTCTCCAATGCTATTTGGAGCGTCGTGGTGGCTGACGAAACTTCCCTCTCTACGGGTTTGTATCCGATAAAGGAAAAAACCAGCGCGGATTCTTTTTCTTCCAGCACGATAGAAAACTCACCATTGGAATCGGCGGTTGTGCCTTTCGAGGTGCCTTTGATCGTAATGTTCACGCCAGGCATAACTTCGCCAGACGAGGCGTCGGTGACCTTTCCTTTGACTGTCCGGTTCTGAGCAAAAGCAACAGAAAGACCGCAGAAGATCAGGAGCTGCCCGCAGAGCATGATCCTCCATAACGGTAAACCTTTTTTCATAATTGATTGTGTTTGGTTAAAGAATAGGGCTCTCAAGATCATCGCTGTTTTAAGGCGATGACTACCTGCGAAAGTATCGGCAAGGAGGGCTGTGAGGAAATTTTACGCCTCTACATCAACTCTACAATCGTTTGAAATTTCCGGAATTAAGGGGCTTTGCTCCATTTTTTTACCCCTCGGCCTTTGATTTCGAGAAGGTGACAGCCGCTGCGCAACTAATCGGAGTGGATCAGAATTTCTTAAGCCAGTCGGCCAGGTTCTCGTCGTGGTCCAGATTGAACCGTTTACGCAACCTGTACCGCGCCATTTCCACCGATTTGACTGACACGTTATTTAAGGAAGCGATGTCTTTAATAGAAAGGTTGAGGCGGACCTGGGCGCACAACCGTTTTTCGTTTCCCGTCAGGTCGGGGAAACTCTGGGTCAGGTTAAAAAAGAATTCCTTGTATTCGGCTTCGACGTTGAGGTGGAAATTTTCAGCATCTTTATTGATCTCCTGGATGTGCCCAAACTGGTGAACGACTTTGCCCAATTTAGAGGCAACCTCCGGCGGCGCGGTAGACTGTACGCCGGTTAGTTCCTCGAGAAAACTTCTCAGCAAGTCGTTTCGCTGTGAGATATGCAGCGCGAAATGGGTCATTTCGGAGTTCTTATGTTCGAGCTTGCTGTTGAGCACCTCTTTTTCCAACGTCTCCCTTTCAAGTTCCTTTTTCATCAACGCCTCACGAACTTCCGCGAGCTGTTTTTCCTTGACGCGAATATTGCGTTGCCGGCTATACACAAGGTAACCAATGACGGCCAGCAGTATCACAGCCCCTCCCAGCGCATTGCGTTGTAGCACTTTTAACTCCTTTTCCTTCTCCAGCAGTTCGATCTCCTCTTCTTTTTTTTGCGTTTCATAGGCTATCCGCATCTGCGCCAGTCCATTTTTTTTTGCTTCAGAAAGAATTTCATTGCGAAGTTCGTTGTACTGCTTAAAATAACTCAGCGATTGCTGATAGTCGTTGAGCGCCGCATATAAAGTCGATCCAATCAAAGCATTATCCAGCAGCATTTCCTTTTTTGTATTGGAAGTCGATACATCAATGAGCTTCCTGGCTTCCAGCAGATTGTATTCAGATTCTGCATATCTTTTTAAAAAGATGAGCGCGCGGGCGATGTGGTTTAACGTTTCGGCCTGTCGTAACACATCATCAAGCGACTTAGAAATTTCGTACGACTCTGTGAGGTGTTTCAGAGACTCTTCGTAACGCCCCAATTCCATTTCTGCCTCTCCAATGTTGTCTAAACTTTCTGATATCCGCACTTTATTTTGAATAGCCCTGCCTAGCGCCAGCGATTCTTCGAAA
>JBMOKS010000548.1:0-8405 GCA_049324355.1 Bacteroidota bacterium | reverse complement strand
AGAAGGAATTCCATTTGAAGCGCTAGTGATTTGTTTAATGCTATCAGCAGTAAAACGAACATTCAACAACTGGGAGCCGGCTTCAACTAATTTTTCACTGAATTCTGAATTTTGAGTTTTTAGATCGAATGGGTCATTTCTTATTCCCAGTTCCGCGTCAACTCCAACAAGTTCTTCTGCCGAACTGGATATGCCTATTATTATAAATCTAATGTGTTTTTCATGAAGTAGTTTTAGATTTTTGGCTATTTCAAATCTTACAGATTGGGACAAGAAGTGAAAATCATCAATGACAATGAATTTAACCATAGCTAAATATTCATTAATGATTTCGAATATCGAATCAATTTTTAGTATCCGGGAGAATAGCTCATTGAAAGATCCAGTTGTCTCATATTCTCTAGCGTTGATCCAAAGCAAATCTGAACTTTTGATTTTTTCTTCGAGCAAAATTCTTCTTACAATAGTCGTTTTCCCGCTTCCTGAGGGACCAGAAACGGTCACGTGCTTACCATCCGTTCTAATTGCAGATTTGATGTAGGGATATTCTTTGATTGGAATAAAGGTCAGTTCAGGGAATTTAGATTCGTCAAATACCTGTTCAAGTCTCAATACTTCCATGTCCTTCATTTTAAATTTTCTTAAGGTTGCCCATAACGTTTTGTGTTAAGGAGTTGCCGGAGTAGGAGGGTTTAAAAATGGAGTGAAACGGAATGTTAAACCCGACCAGCTGCGAAACTCTCCGCGGTTAAGTACAATGTAAGAAACCAATTTGAATAAGGACACAAAACCCGGAAATTACTTAAACACGGTGTTTTGTGCAGTTTGCTATCCTACTTTATCTTGATAATCATCTCGTTCTCTGTCAGCTCATGATTTAATGCTGGAGTCATTAGGTACTTTTTGAAGTCCCCAAGTGACCGTCCAAAAGTCAAACAGTTCTCTTTTTTTAATCGGTCGATGTGATTCGGTTCAATCTTGATTTGGAATTCAATATTTTCGTCGGCAGTCTTCAAGTCTGGAAAATCAAATTCTTCCAGGAAATTCTTATTATGTAGAATCTTGTTTCGTAGACTGATTAATTCAAGTAGGTTCTTGTAAGATTTGTGATCCTCGTTAAATGTTAATTGTCCCTCAGTCACAATACATGGCGTCATCAACAACTTTTTTGCAAAGGAAATGGCTATGTATCCTTCCGCAAATGACTTATATTTGTCTGGTCCGTGCTTATTGACACAGTAGTCTGTGAGAATAAAATTGAGTGAGTACTCTAATGTTGAGGCGCATAAGGTGAAGAATGCAAAGTGTAAATAGTCCCCTTGCCTGTTGTCTTGAATATCTTTGTAGGCCGCTCGCAATTTTTCAAAATACGATTCTGTCCCATTCCAAAGAATGTAGCTTTTTGTCCCTTTAACATTAACCAAGAGTCTCGCAGCGGGTTCCATTGTATTTATGTTTTTCGGTCGTCCTAAAGAGCCCTTGTCCAACCTTTTTGAAGGAAGTATTCTTGTTGTTATTTATGTCAAAATAAATTTGAGCCGCCATCGTGGCCTCTGGTGTCGCCCCTGAAGTTTCGAGAAGTCCTTCTTCAATTGCTATGTCAGTAATCTCCTTTGCGGTCCTAGGTTCTGAAAACCTCTCCAGGATTTCTAATGGCTGCTTCTCTGAATGAATATTTCTTTGTTGTCATAGCCACACCGTGGCCGATATCAAATTTATATCAACCCCGGTTTTGAGCTACTTTTTATCCAACACCTTCTTCAACAACTCCGCCTTCTCCTGCTCAGAAGCCAGCAACCGCTCATAAAGCTTTTTATTCTCCTCTATAACCTCCATCATCTTGTCGAGCGGGTTAAAAGTGCAGTTAGGCATGTTGCCATCACCAGCAATCATTACACCTGCCGCGTTGGGGTTCGACCCCTCGTAGTTATTTTGAATATTATAGATTATATCTTCCTCATTAAAGTTCTTGATCGCAGCTTCAGGAACGCCGAGCGCTTTGGCCACTCTGGCCAACGTTGTTTCTTCTACCTTTTCACTTTGTTCGATCTTTGAAACGGCCTGTTGGCTCACGCCGAGGGCGTCGGCCAGGGCTTCTTGTTTCATGCCGCGCAACTCGCGCAGGCGACTGATGTTGCGACCAATATGTGGAGAACCTGTCATAATTAATACTGCAATGAGTTGTCAGATACAACGCGCGCTGTTGTGTTACACATCACCCGCCACGCTTGTTTGTCTAAAACTAATGCCTTTATGGGTATCAACAAAGAAAAAATACTCAATAGTAAACGGGCACCGGAGCAACAAAACAAGGAACCAGATCTTCGAACATAAAACCTCAAACCAAAACTTAGAACAATCGAACTTTGAACCAAGATCACCAATTCATCACGTTTACCGGTTTTTAACTCAGGGCGAAAACAAAAAGGCAACTTGGGCATGCCTGTCTCCCGGACCAGTTGCCGTTCTTCTTCATGGTTTAGCCTCAAAGCTCGCAGCTGAATTTAGCCTCAGATTAACTTTTACATTTCAATAATCTTCATTTTGCTTTTGCAGGTCGGGCGGTTTATTATATTTGCGGGCTTACTTTCTTTCCCCTGTGCCTAAGTCTAGTTTAATTCTCATCGTTATCCTGCTCGTCAGTAAGACTTTGTGGTCGCAGCAAATAATTGATCCGTGTTTCAACAGCATTCGTCAGCTTGGAAAATTCAAGAGCACTGAAGACATCGTAAACGTTTGCAGGTGCGCTGAGCCTACCGAATCGGCTAATCTGATTGAGTGGGATGGCACGCGGTGGCTGGGCACCAACAATACCCACATTAAACTCCCTCCGCCTTCGGGTTGTAACACCAAAGCCTTATGGATGGGCTATCAACATTGGAATGGCAATGGAGAAGCTTTTGCCCTTCGTTTAGACAAACCACTGGAGCAAGGCCAAACCTATACTTACACATTTACATATGCCAAAGATGGCGATTCACCTTTGGATGAGTTTGATACCGATGGCTTTGCGCCAATTGTCTACACCGATAAATCGGAACCTTCGTTGTACGAAGCTTTTAAAGTGGGCCGACTCCCGGCCACCAAAGGATGGACTACACAAACCCTAAAATTCGTGGCCACAAAACAACAGGCAGGGCATCAGTGGCTTATTCTGCACGGTATCGAAAGCTCAGGCACCATCCTTTCGAATTGCCAGGTGAACTCTGTACTTCAAAATGCGCCGCAGAAATCAGATACTACGCTTTGCATGGGCGAGCCTTATGAACTGAAGGCCGCCGCCAGAAAATATTATACATACGAGTGGAATACCGGCGCGGTAACTTCTGCTGTAAACATTTCGACACCCGGCACATATTCCGTCACGGTTCGCAATCACCGCTGTTCCAATGCTCAATCGGTGTCAGTACGCTACGAAGATTGTGAGGTGCGTCTGGAAATGCCCAACATTTTTACACCCAACGGAGATGCATTCAACGCGCAATTCGTTCCCAAAGAATACAACTATGTGGCGTCGGGCGTGGTGATTGTCTACGACCGAACGGGCGAAGAGATCTACCGCGGCGATCTTTTCGACGGCTGGAATGGCGGCGACGAAAAAGCCGGCGTTTATTTCTTCACCGTGCTTTTTGTCGACAAGAAAAATAACCCCCACAAACGCAAGGGTATGCTTACCCTGGTGCGCTAGTTTTCAACATGAAATCCGACGCAAAAGTATGCAAGTCATTAAGTACCGCTCACTAAATTCTTTGCGGCTCTTCGTGCCCTGACGCTTATCGCAAGGAGATTCTCTCACGCATAGGCTAGTCCTGGTGTTTTTCTCAGGTATTGGTCGCTGGCCAATTGTTTTAACATGAAAGCGGCAACGTCGGCGCGCGAGATCTTCAGCGTCGTTGATCTGTCTGTCGGCGCAAAGCCATGTTTGTATTGATGGGTGATACCTCCATCGGTGAACGCTGCGGGGCGAACAACAGTCCAATCCAGGTCGCTTTCCATCACAGCCTTTTCCTGTACCTCATGATCGCGAAGGGCCTTTTTTAACAGGATACCGAACATGATATGCTTCCAGAAAAAATTCAGGTTACCCCGGCTGTCGCCTGCGCCGAGCGTAGATTGACAAATCAATCGTTTCACACCGACTTTCTCCATGGCGTCAACAATATTCCGTGTTCCTTCTGAGCGCACCCTCCCCGTTGCCCCATCTCCCAGCGCACAAAGCACAGCATCGTGCCCTTTTATCGCCTGCTCTACTGCTGCGCGATCAAATACATCGCCCCTAAAAATGTTGAGATTTGCATGGCGAACATCACCCAGCTTTTCCGGATTTCGCACAAACACCGTCGTAACATGCCCCAAAGAGAGTGATTGCTGCACCAGATGTTTGCCAATACTGCCGGTGGCGCCGAAAATAATTACTTTCATAAAAATTGTTTTTTTTCCAAAACTATCGGGCGTAAATGCTTAAAAATTGAACAAAACCGACACGCTCAAAAAAATCTTTTTGAATGCCTAAATCCACCTCAAACTTTTATCGCCGGAATAACATCTTATGTACGACAATCTCGTTTCAATGAGCTATGGCCCTGATATTTAACAATACCGCTAACCAGTCGGAGTTCTACCGGAACCGCATCTCGCTGGCCGAGTTCAACTCTCCAAAACTTCAGGAAAGTACAAGCACCTTTCCCGTACACCACACCGAAATGACCTTCCGCAACTGGTGCTTTGATGGCTACCGCCTCGCCTACAGCAATCTCGAACAAAGTGACAGAGTATCTTACCAGGTGAGTAATGATCTTGATGCGGTAAAGATCTATTTCAACCGGAAGGGCTCTATCGAAATCGCGTATCGCCAGCTCGGAAAGAGTTTTCTGGTATCGGGGGGCGAACACAACATGATCTATTCGAAAGAATTGGAAACCTCGTTCGAGCACACCGACCATTCATCCGAAATATTCTCATTGCAGCTTACCCGCGACAGCTTTCTTGATGTGGTGGAATCTTATGAAATTCCACGTAGTTTCATTGAAAAAATTTCAAAGCACAAACCGGTTCTTTTATCCGACCACTGGTTGCTCACGAATATCCATATCCAGCGATGTATCGATGATATCCTGCATTGTGAATTTATCAATCACCTGAGGCAGGTCTATCTCAAAGCAAAGGCTATGGAATTATTTGTGCTGGTGATGAACACCTATTACCCTAACGAACGTAACACATCAGGATTCATAAAAAATCGCAGCGACCGTGAAAAACTAATCGAGGTAAAAATCTACCTCCAGCAACATTGCACCTCTCCTATCACCCTGAAGTCGTTGTGTAAAACTTTCGGCATCAATGAATACAAGCTCAAGGGTGGATTCAGAGAACTATATCAGACTTCAGTGATCGATTACCTGATCGACCAGCGCCTCGAACATGCGAGAACCTTATTGCTGGACCGCGAGAAAAGTGTAAGCGATGCAGCTTACGAGAGCGGTTATTCATCACCGCAGTATTTTAGCCGCGCGTTTCGCAAGAAATTCGGTGTCCGGCCTACCGATGAAAGCAGAGCTTCGAAACCAATGTAAGCTTCGATAAGCTACCTTCAGTTTGTGCAATATTCAAATAGAACAAGCCAGTAGGTTTGAAAAGAAGAAAGAAGTTTGTTTTAACTCCGAAGCCTTGTTTGACCTGCGTCGTTCAGCTCAATGCGCGGGACACTGACTTTATCCCGATTGTACACTTCTCCATCCGGATAGTGAACTTGGTCCTGTAGCCTTCAGATCAATTTTGTGCATTAAATCAAATCGCACAAAGTATGATCTCACAAAAAAATTCATTCAGGGTCCTGATCAAATTCTCAGCCCTTATGTGGATGATCTGGCAATCAGCGCAGGCGCAGGAAACCATCTCTCCGAAAAAAAGTGTGGAAGCAAAAAGGCTGGTCGGCGAACTTAGCATTGACGGCAAACTGACAGAGGCGGCCTGGAGCGACGTGCCCGAAGCTACCGATTTTATCCAGGTAGCGCCTCAAACCGGAAGTCCAACTAACTTCCCTACGCGGGTAAAATTGCTCTACGATCAGCGCAATATCTACATCGGCATTATCTGTGAAGATTCAGACGGAAAAGAGGCCATACGGTCAACCGATCTAAGCCGCGATTTTGCCGCTGCCAGCAGCGATTACGTATCGGTTATTCTCGATGGTTTCAATGACCATCGAAATGCTATGTACCTCGGAACAAACGCCTATGGCGCCCAGGTAGATTTCATTTCATTCGATGCCCAGTTCACCGACATCAACTGGAGCGGATTGTGGAAAGTAAGAACTTCCTTCATTGAACATGGCTGGACGGCCGAGTTCGAAGTCCCTATCACCACCCTGCAATACAGGCTATCTACCGACAGTCTTCAGCATATCGCTATCAATTTTGAAAGGGTGAGAAGAAAAAGCAACGAGTGGTCGGTGTGGTCACCCATACCCCGGAACTTCAGAATTGCGAGAATGGAATACGCCGGTGAACTCACAAACCTGGTGTTGCCTAAACCGTCATCCAACATTCGACTAAATCCCTATACACTTTACAGTTTTAACCGGAAGCCCGTGCAATCGGGAGCGCGAAAAGAATTTAATAAGATCAAGGTGGGCGGCGAACTTCGATGGGGCATCACACCAAATACCGTTGCAGACTTTACACTCAATACCGACTTTGCGCAGGCGGAAGCCGATGCGTTTGTAAACAACACTTCGCGCTTCTCCGTTTTGTTTCCCGAAAAAAGGCAATTCTTCCTCGAGAACGCATCTCTGTTTGGCGCCGGGCTAACCGCTGATAACACCAGCGCCGGTAACATTCAAATCATTCCTTTCTTCAGCCGAACAATTGGTCTTGATGCGAGCGGAACACCGCTCCCCATCGAAGGCGGCATCAGAACAATACATCGTTCGGCGCGCAGGAACTGGGGCGCAATGGCTGTGCGCCAAGGCAACGAGGGAACTGACGATAGCCCTCAAGGCAGCTCTCCAACAACCCATTTCTTCGTAGGGCGATACTCAGAAAATGTAGGAAAGCAAAACAGGATCGGCGGCCTGGTAACATTAAAAAAAGCAGGCCCGTCGCAAGCACAAAGCAGTTACAACAATCCCACCGCAGCGATAGACGGTTTCTTCAGATTTGGCAACGCCCATTCTCTCAATTCGATGGTTATCTACGCTACGAATTCCGGCACCAAGCGTGAGGGTATGGCGGCATTTGCACAGTATCTCTTTACCACTAATACGGTCAAGGCATGGCTGACGGAAACGTACATCGGCAAAGACTACTCGTCAGAAATGGGATTTGTATCGCGCAGCAACGTACTGGCAACCATCGGTGGCTTTTCACTCGATATTCGTAAAGGCTGGGTGCCCGTGAAAAAATATACACTTTCTTTCCAACCGGGAGCTTCGACCGAATGGTATCACCAGGCTTCCGATCAGTTGCTGGTGGAGCGTCGATTTATCCTAACGCCATTTTTACTCAAGCTTATTTCGGGTGGAACCGTTAGCGTGAGCCTCGAGCCCACACAACAACACCTCCTTAAACCTTTCAAACCGCTAGGAATTGTGATCACCGAAGGAAAGTATAACTACTGGCGATATAAACTTCAGGCGTCCAGCGATGCGTCAAAAAAAATATCTTACACGCTGAAATATGAAACCGGTCGTTATTACAACGGAAAACTGGACGCCACCAACATAACCCTGAAGTTTGCCCCCGTACCCTATGCTTCGGTGAAACTCAGCGCCAGCAGAAATGATTTTGCGGACGTAGGCGAAGACAAGGTCAGTAGCTCGGTATCGATTTACAGCGTTGCGGGAAATTTTGCGCTCAATCCGCGCCTGCAACTGGCAGTGCTTTATCAACGAAGCACGCAACAAAAATTAAACTCCGTCAACGCCAGGTTCTCGTGGGAATACAGGCCGCTATCGTTCATCTACCTGGTGTGGAACAGCCGTGCCTACGATAAACTGGAAAGTCAAAATGAACAAGCGGCCATATTTAAGATTAATTTCGTGAAGCAGTTTTAAACCCATGGTACAACAACCTATATTATTAAAAACCGCCCGACCAGGCGATGTAGGCAACCTCGCCACCATCGCAGCAGAAACTTTCCGAGATACTTTTTCCGGGATGATGCCGGTGGATGATTTGAACCGATACCTGCACGAAGCTTTTCTACCGGACAAAATGAAGCTAGAGCTTCTCGATGCCGGAAATAATTTCACGCTGGCTTACTTCGACACGAAAGAATTGGTCGGGTACTCGAAACTCAGGCGTCATCAGAGGCCATCATCGCTGGTTGCCGTCAATCCAATGGAAATGGAACGGCTGTACATCAAACGCGAATTTCAACAGATGAAGATCGGATCTCTACTGCTC
>JBMOKS010000547.1:0-8411 GCA_049324355.1 Bacteroidota bacterium | reverse complement strand
TCAGCGCAGCACCTAAAAAATGCCGCGACGGAATCTTCCAATCCGGTGGCTCATTGTAACGCAGGTTGTCTTCGGCTTTCACAGCTTCCTGCAGGGCCCTTAACCCTTCTTCGATTTTGCCCTGCTTTAACAGAACTTCGCCCCGAAGCAGATTTAAGGGCACCTTCACAATTTCCGCCGCTGGATTAAAAGAAAAATAAAATGATTTTAGTGGATCGAGTGCGCACAAAGAATCCAGCTTATTCCATTCATGTAGCGCTTGCGCAGGTTTTTGGGTGCGAAGGAAAGCCATGCCGCGGCTAAATCGCCAAACTACATGAGTATAGGTCATGGATTTGTCAGGTTCGGGAAGGGAGAGGATATCGTTCCACTTGCCGAATCTTATAAAGGCAATCATGGGCTCGGCAGAGAAATATTGGCCAAAGGCCGGATTCGAATTCACAATCAGGTTTCCTTTATAGGCCAGTTTCAAAGCCGTTTGAATGGCCAGGTTACTGCGGCCTTCCATATAAGAGCTGAAACTAATAAAATCCACATTGTGCGGATAATACATCATCCGGTACAAACCCTGGTTATCGGAATTGGAAAGATACTCTTCGTCAACTTTAACAGCTTTTAGATTGGATTCTATGGATCTCGCATATTGGCCAACGCGTACGTAAATATGCGCCGGCATGTGCACCAGGTGGCCGGCGCCCGGCATGGCGGTTTCTAAAAATGCCGCGCTAGGCAAGGCCAGCTCGGGAGTCGGCGAGGCTTCTACTAAATGTATATACAAATGGTGCGCTCCCGGATGTTTGGGAAATTTTTTCAACACCATTTCCAGAATCGCCTTTGCTTGCTGGGTTTCGGGTTTGGGGCTGCCGTCTTTGAGCCAATAATCCCACGGCATTGTGTTCATGATGGCATCAGCACATAGGGTCTGTACTTCGGCGTCGCCGGGATAGCTTGCAGCCAGCCGGGTCATGGCGTCGGCATACGATCGATTTAATGAATCCCGGACATCATACGCCCGGCCGTTATAGCGGGAGGCCATGGCGTCGATCAGATCTTTTTCAACTTGCGAGATACGTGATTTTTTCGCGATCGCTTTTTGAATGGATTCAAAGGCTATCTTCTCTCGATCCTGGGGGTTGATGTCATTCAAATTAGGGCCGTAAGCCAGGGCTAAACCCCAATAGGCCATCGCAAACTCCGGATCCAGTCTTGTTGCTTGCCTGAATGACTGAATGGCCTCCCAATGATTAAATCCATAAATCAGCCGCAACCCTTGCTCAAAAAATTCCTGCGCTTTCAAAGATGAGGTCGTTACCGGATAATGCAGGTCGCCAAGTCCGGGAATGATTCTGGCCTCTGACCGTGACGTATCATTCCACGCAATCAAAAAAGAACCACACATGGTGATGGGGGCATTGAACGGCTTGGTATACCCGGGCACCGGTTTGCTATACTCTCGCCAGGACCATAACGCCGTTACCGCGAACAGCATTAAGAACGCAAAGAAAGCCATTTTGATCTTATTCATAATAACAGGATTAAACTTCCCTTAGGTCGATTCACAAATCGCAATGAAGTTATAGAACTAACTTTCATTTTCAGGTTACACCCGATTTTGTCGATGTATTTATAAATAACCCGACAACCTGAACCCTTCGCCGATAAAAACGAGTTTAATAAGATTAAAAGCCGAGACAACTTGGTACTTCAATGTTTCGCCTAACATTGCCCGTACTAAGTAAGAAGTTTTATTTCATTCTTCCTTTCGATTTAGAATGAAAATGTCGCGACGCCGACACATTTTTTGGAAAACGCTCAAGTCTGAGGAGGAATGAAATATCGGTGAACCGATCAACGGCACAAATTTTTTTGGTCTTATCATAAAAATAGTTGGGCTTTAATTTTTGTTCTTATGAAAGCGGTTAGGTTTGTATTGTTGGGAATATTGATTTCCATGTTGGCATCTTGTCACGATGAAAAAATGGGTTCCATCATTGGCAAATGGAACGGCAGCAAAGCGGAGTTCGACCTGAAGCCATTCAGGTTCCCCTATTCGGTCAACCGAACGGGTACTTTTGATTCCGGACTTGAATTCAGAAACGACGGCACGTTGACCCTGATCGTAAATGGGCAACCGGTCAATGGCACGTACGAAGTAAAAGACAACCAACTCATCTCCAGCACCATTCATTTCGACACCGACATCATCGCCATGTCAGGAATTTATACGATCAAAGAATTAACCGATGCGCGTCTCGTGATCTTTTCAGAACGTGACGATACCTTCCAGGATCCCGACACGGGCACAAACTTACGTGGTACGGTAAAAGCTACTTTTTATTTTGACCGGGGCAGCCGTTAAGCAGACAGCAGTGCCTTATTGATTTTTTTGATGATGCCAGGTCCTTCGTAAATAAAGCCTGTGTAGATCTGAATCAGGTCGGCACCGGCTTTCATTTTTTTTACTGCATCGTCAGGAGACATGATGCCACCTACGCCTATGATCGGAAAATCTTTTCCTAATTTCTTACGCAGGTATGCGATCACTTCGGTAGACCGGTCTGCCAGCGGTTTGCCACTAAGTCCGCCATGGCCAATAGCGTCAATTTCATGTTTGGCGGTGACAAGGTCTTCTCTTGATACCGTAGTATTTGTGGCGATAACACCGTCGATTCCGGTGGCTTTCAGTATCTCCACGATATCATCTAGTTGGGTTGTAGTGAGGTCGGGGGCGATCTTCAACAACACTGGCTTTGCACCAATCTTGCCCGACGTCAGGCTCTTGACGTACGACAAAAGTTTTTGCAGGGGTTCTTTTTCCTGCAGCTCACGCAAGCCCGGTGTATTCGGCGAACTTACATTGACCACGAAGTAATCTACATGATCATATAACACTTCCACACAATAGGCGTAGTCGTCCATAGCGTGTTCGTTCGGTGTTACCTTGTTCTTACCAATATTTCCGCCGACAATGATCGCTGAATTCTTTTCTTTCAACCGCTGCACAGCAGCCATCACGCCTTCGTTGTTAAAGCCCATCCGGTTGATCAGCGCCTTGTCTTTGGGCAGGCGAAACAATCTGGGTTTGTCGTTGCCTGATTGAGCCTTGGGCGTAAGGGTGCCAATCTCTATAAATCCAAAGCCCAGGTTGCCCAGTTCATCGATCAGTTTGGCATCTTTGTCAAAACCCGCAGCAAGGCCCACAGGATTTTTGAAGTGCAATCCAAATAGTTTTTTTTCAAGCTTAGGATTTTCGTAAACGAACATGGATCTCAATAGTCCGGGTATTCCGGGTATTCTTCCTAAAGATTTTAGCCAGGAGAAAACCAGGTGATGAACTTTTTCGGCATCTACTAAAAAAAGAAACGGCCTGATCAGGAGTTTATACATGGCCGCAAAGATAATTAAAGGGGGCAGTTTTCGTAAACAGAAAAAAAGTCTGTAGAGGTAAGGTTTATTCCACTAATTTCAATTCTTCCACAACCCTATTGATCTTCAGAACCTCCTCAGCGGAGAGTTTAAAGTCGAGCGCTTTGGCATTGTCTTTCACCTGGGCCTCATTGCGCGCACCTACCAGTGTACAAGCCATCGCGGGGCGATTCGCCGTCCAGTTAATGACCAGTTGAGAAAGTGTGGCGCCATGCGCGTCGGCAATGGGTTTAATTCTGTCAAGCATCGCGTTTACGCGATTCAGATTTTCTGGTTTATAGTATTTTGTGGTAGGCCTGTTGTCACCTGCATTAAAATTGTGGTCGGGTTTGATCTTGCCAGTGAGCAATCCGCGCTGCAGCGGACTGTATGGCAAAATGCCCAAGCCTTTTCGCAATGCCTGTGGCACGATATCTTTTTCGATTGCACGATTTATCATGCTGTAAGGAACCTGGTTGGTAACGACGTTCACAGTCTTCAGGGCTTCTTCAACCTGTTGTACACTATAATTACAGACACCCGCGGCGCGAACCTTACCCTCTTCGATCAATTTGGCAACAGCCTCCATGGTTTCAGCGATCGGCGTAGTGGCGTCGGGCCAGTGTATCTGATAGAGATCGATATAATCGGTCTTCAATCTTCGCAGGCTGGCTTCACATTCGTTTTTTACTCTTTCCTTACCAGACCACTTGTACATTTTCAATGGCTTGTTGTTGTGATCTACCGTATCGAAAAAAAATTCACCCTGCTGGCTTTCCCAATTCATTCCGTACTTGGTGAGGATCTGATACCTGTCGCGAGGCACGCCCGCCAGGGCTTGCCCCACCAGCTCCTCACTTTTACCAAAGCCATACGCAGGGGCCGTGTCGATGCTGGTGATGCCCAGGTCAACCGACGCGCGAATGGCGCGCAAAGCTTCTTTGTCTTCGGCCCCGCCCCACAACCAACCGCCAATAGCCCAGGCGC
The DNA here is from genome assembly GCA_049324355.1 of Bacteroidota bacterium. Taxonomy (GTDB): domain Bacteria; phylum Bacteroidota; class Bacteroidia; order Cytophagales; family Cyclobacteriaceae; genus Chryseosolibacter. Next base: position 4,019 of record JBMOKS010000547.1, on the reverse strand, counting down.
CGAAAGCCAGCGGTGTAACTTTAACCGACGAATCTCCCAGTGATTTTAATTCCATAGTGTATTATGTTTCGCAAGAAGAGTGCGAATTACGAGCGTGGACCAAACATGTACAAAACCAATACTTTGATTTTGGTAAACAAAATTGTTCCACAGATGTCATTGTCCCATCATCACGAAAGCACCCCAGAAATAAGGCTCTTTGTATTTGGTCATCAATTGAAGCTGGGCTTGTTTGAAGGCCTTTTGTTTGTTGCCTAGTTTGATCCAGTTATTATAAAAACTGGTCATGAGTTGTTGCGTAGCCGCGTCGTCAACTTTCCACAAGCTCATGATCAACGCGTCTGCTCCGGCTACGAGGAAAGCGCGCTGCAAGCCGTAAACGCCTTCTCCGGCTTTTATATCGCCCAAGCCCGTTTCACAGGCGCTCAGCACAATCAGGTTGGTTCCTTCCAGATTCAGGTTCATGGCTTCGTATGCCGTGAGAATTCCATTATCATTGCTTTCCAGGTTAGGCATTGTTTTTCCGCTCACGGTGTTGGCGGCGCCTGCCAGCATCAGCCCCGAGCGCAATAATGGATTGTCGCCGGCATTCTCCAGGTGAACACCAAAGGCAGATCCGCCCGATTCGATGTCCTTCAAAAAATATCCATGTGTCGCGATATGCATCAGCGCCGGTGACTTTACAGATTTTAAATTTGCTTCGGTAGCAGTCTTTTGCGCATACTGACTTACCTGATAACCCGATGCCTTGAGTATTTTGGTGATACCATCGATCTCCACTTTAGTTCCGGGCAAGGGCGTAATGCCGCTGCCTCCATAGTCGGGGAATCCCAACAACGTCGCATTCTTTTTCGGAGCCGCTGCTTTCTTTTTCTTCAGCGCGATCAGGTCTTTGGAGTTTCCAAGCACGACGAGATCATACCGGTTGATCATATAGTCTGCATTAGGCTTCTTGAGCGTGTTCAGGTTAAGCTGATTGTATACGCCGTCGGGAGAAATGTAAATTACTTTCTTTCCTTCGATCTCGGGTTCGATGCGCGACCAGTATTGCTCGTAAGAGTGGTCGTCCACCATACGCTGCTGGATTGCGTTTCGATAAAATTTAGAGAATCGTGTATCGAGTTGTTGTCCGTTCTCCAACACTGCGATCTTAGGAATTTCAGCGCCCTTGACCAGGATGAGGGCCACGTATTTGGAATCTTCAGTGAAACGCTGGTCGTATTTTCTAAGCCGGATGATCTCCACCACAGCTTCCGTGTCGCCTAGCAGGTCACGCACCTGGGTAAAGCTGGTTTTGGCAGTTGAATATCCCTGGGAGAAATCTTTCGATCGCTCGGAAAGTTTCTTCTCCATGGCATTGGCCGCGCGCTCAATGGAATCGAGATTGATATTCTGCTCTTTGAGCTCGGCTTTTGAATAGGCGTACAAACGCGCCAGCTCCTCCTTCTGGTCGATCCATGCCACATAATCTTTGATCAACTGTGCGTCGCCGCTGGAAAAAATGCTTTGCTTCACCTTGTTGGTGGAGTTGAGCAGCAGCGCCTTGGTGGCCATCTGATAGTCGTACAGATCCTGAAGAATATATTTGTTCTCCAGGTGAGCTTCTACTGCGAAGTTGTAGAAACGCTGGAACCGCGGAGAAAGCACATCCCAGTATTTTGTCTTTTCAGACTCGCTCATGGGCGGGAAATATTTGTTGATAAAATCGAGCGACTTATCCAATGAAGGATGGCGATGTCTTCCTGCGATTGAACGTACTGAGGATGGTTCTTTCCCAATGTTTGCTCGCGAATGGAGATCGCTTTCTCCAGCAATGGTTCAGCTTCCGTGTAGCGTGCTTTGTAACGATAGAAATTCCCCAGGTCGCTTGTCACTTTAGCGTACGCCGGCGTGTTTTCGCCAAGGCTTGATTTGTAAATTGCTGCCGAACGTTTGAGAATATCTTCCACTTTGTCTTCCTTACCCATCACCAGATAGAGCGCCGCCTGATTATTGAGCATGCTGGCGTAGTCGGGATTGGTTTTTCCCAAACGTTTCTCCATGCCGAGATAAATATTTTCGGCCTCCTGATATTTTCCCATCTGCTGATACAGCAACGCCAGGTTCGATAAAAATTTCAGGTGGTTTTTCGATTTGCTGCTCTGCAGTTTTTCGGCAACGGTAATGGCTTCTTTCAAGATCTTCTCAGCCTCTTCATATCGACCGATAGCCTGAAACAGCATGGCCTGGTTATTCAACACGATAGCATAAGGCATTGCGGCCTGCATGTTGTTGGTTTTGATGATCGACAAGGCCGATGCAAGGTCCTTCTCCGATTCGTTGTAACGGGCGAGGTTATAATGAAGCACGCCGTAATTGTTGAGCGACGCGGCAACACCGATGTTGTTCTCTCCAAATTTGGCCTTACGCATGTCCAATGCTTCAGCTGTGAATCCTTCGGCCTGGGTGAATCTCCCCATCGTACCATAGAGCAACCCCTGGTTGGAGATGGTTTTCAGATATCCGAGGTCTTCGGTAAGGCTCGCCGTTTCGTAGGCGCTCTTGGCATTTTCGAATTTTTTCTCTGCCACGGCAAAATGTCCCATGCCGTATGCGATCTCGCCTGACTCCAGATTGAACCGCGCCCGCTCTTCGTCGGTAAATTCGGTGTTCTTATAAAATGATGATCCGAGGTTGATCATAGACGAGACCTTGGCCATACGCTCTCCTTTGTCTTTCACATCAAATAAGCCGGAGTTGTCGCTCAATAAAATGGCGTAGTCAAAATCGGTGGAATCGAATTCGGCCCTGGCTTTGTCCATGTCTTTCATGACAGCGCTGGTGGCCTTATTTAAATTTTCTTTTGTCGCCAGGCTTTTAGCTTTGTCGGAAGCGGCCTTTTTCAGGTCTTTGAGAAGTTGGGCATCAGCAAGGTGAACGGTGAATAAAATGAGGATTCCACAGGCAATGGCGCGCTTCATAACGTTGGGATGTTTTGTTATCAAATTTACTAAAGCTGCGCGAAAATCCCTTGGCCTTTTGAACAAGAGTCTACCGATAACACCTCAGCGGTAAACCTATTCAACCATTTTCTCAAACTTCATATGACATGAAATCAAACTTACGCCCAAAAGCGAGGTTTACATCGTAAAGAAGAGGCCTGGCGAACATGACCAACCAGTCGACGTTCCCGTCATTCCTGAAGTACCCTTCACAAATCATAAGCTGAGGCAACATATTTATCTTAACAATTCCTTATTTATCAAAAGACCATGCGATGGAAAGTTATCTCCAAACAAATCATACTATTTGGCAAGTACCCGTGCCTTAACGCCTTTGAGGCCGCAACCATTTACGAGGCGCCAAGGCACAAGGTACCAACCAGTAGAGGTGATGAAATGTCAACCCGAAGAACCGACATGGGTGCCAAATTCGTCACTTGTTTATCACTATCTCACAATTAACTTCTGCATCTCCACTTCCTGACCAAGCTTAACGTGAACAACATAAATCCCTTTCGGCAACTGATCGACAAAAACTTCATCTGTAACGGGCCCCTGGTAATGCACCTGCCCGCTGACATCGCGTATCTGCACATACGACGGCCTTGCCACCTTTATCGTCACTCGCCCATCCGAAGGATTCGGGTAAACAGCATGTTTCAGGGCGCCGCGTTCAGCTGCAATAACGGATGAACTTGCGCCGCCCGACAGGAGTGTTATTCGCCACCAATTGATATTCCACCCGCCATGAGCCGCAAAGATGCCAAAGTCGTACGTGCCCGCGTTGAGCGATATGGTCTTGGAGATCGTTTGCCAGTTCTGCCAGCCACCTGTATTCGGAACGCTGACAGTGCCAAGTTGAATCGAGCCCGCGTTCAGGTCTTGCGACAAAACACCGTTGCCGTTCGGACTTGCCACACGATACTCAAACAAATAAGAGCCGGTAGAAGGAATAGTTATGCCTGCATATTTCATCCAATCATTGGTATCGATCCATCCTACATTTGATCCTCCTCCGGTGTCGGTGGTATTTTCAGT
>JBMOKS010000546.1:0-8466 GCA_049324355.1 Bacteroidota bacterium | reverse complement strand
ATGCTCATGAGACATCATATAATTCTTTCCGAATAATTCCTGCAGAGCTTTTTGGTGGGCATCAAGGCCGTCTTTTTTCCCTTTTAAGTAGGCATCGATAACAGCGTCCTGTGGGTACAGTCGTTCACCCTCATCAGAAAGATTCCACCTCTGGATTTCCTCCCTGGTAATCCGGTTTTTTGGAACTGTTTTCATGTTGTCGCTGGACTGGTTCAACAAATAGTGCTCAAAAACGAGGGTTAGCGATAGGACAAAAATGTTATTCCAAACTTTTTTCGTCTCATTCTGCACAAAAATAACATAAAATTGAAATAAGCCGGGACGCCGCCCATCAATTCGAAAGGGATTTCCCTTCGGGGCTTCATGAAAAACGACGACAGGGGAAAGGGGGAATTCAGACTCAAACGGCTATGCTACAGCAAACATTTTAGCAGACATTCCAGCCACTTTAAACCTTGGACTTCGAACGTTGAACTTTAAATTAGCAAGAATCGGATTTGAAATAGATCGAAGATTACCAATCTTTGGGCCCGTTAAAACGATCGGGGGTTATTCTATGTCTGATAATTCAAAAGCTACTGCCATTACTTTGCTGATCTTGCTTTCGCTCATCTGGGGAACATCGTTCATTCTGATGAAGCGCGGGCTTGTTGTTTTTTCGCCCGGCGAGGTCGGATCCATCCGCATTGCCGCAGCATCGTTGTTCCTGTTGCCCCTGGCGTTGACCAAGCTGAAGGACCTTCAGCCCAACCATTATGGGAAGTTGCTGGCTTCCGGACTGATGGGAATCTTCTTTCCGGCATTTCTTTTTGCCACCGCGCAAACACAACTGGAGAGCTCTGTCACGGGTATCATGAACAGTCTCACGCCGATCTGCACGTTGCTGGTAGGTGTGTTCTTTTTTAGTCAACGATTCCAAAGCCGTTCCCTCGTCGGAATTCTCATCGGCTTGGCCGGCACGGTTTTGTTGGTTATCTCCAGATCGGGTGGCGCGATCGAAGGGATCAATTTTTATGCTGTGCTGGTCATCATCGCCTGTTTATTTTATGCTGTGAACCTCAACTTTGTCAAGTTCAAGATCGCCGACCTGAAATCGTCATTGACCATCACCAGCGTTTCACTGATGCTGATCGGTCCGCTGGCGCTCGTTTACCTTCTGGGCTTCACTGATTTTAGCAATAAGCTCAGCAACCAAGAGGGTGCATGGAAAGCTTTCGGTTTTGTTGTTTTGCTCGGTATCATGAGCACATCGCTGGCCACCATCCTGTTTAACCGGTTGGTGAAGATCAGCTCCCCGCTATTCACCAGTTCGGTGACCTACATTATTCCCATCGTTGCCGTCATGTGGGGCGTGCTGGATGGCGAGAGTCTTTTCGTAGGCCACATCATTGCCATGATCGCCATTATCGGCGGTGTTTATCTGGCGAATAAGAAATGACCTTGTCTGCATCGCAAACACATTAAATATCAATTTTTCGTAATGTTATCCTGTGTAAGGAAAGATCCGGCGCGATTTTTTCTGACCACAATTCTGTTTTATTATTGGTCAAATCAGTTATGGTTACCAGGTTGTGTAAGGTCTTGATATGGGTATGGCTGATGAGCCAGTGCATCTCGCTTTCTGCCCAGGAAAAAGAAAAACAAAAGCATGATACAACCAAACAAAAGCATGACACCGCCAAACAAAAGCGGATAACAACAAAACATAAGCAACTCCGGCAGGACACAACCAGGGTTAAAAAAGTGTTAAAGTCGATCCGGAACAGCCGCGTTTCCAAACGACTTGAAAAATCGGTGACCCGAAAGCCCAGTCAAATCACAGACCCCACGCTCGCGATCAAGAGTGAAGATGTATTCATGCCCTACCAGGGTAAGATCATTCGCAACATTCTGGTTCGCCAGATCGGCTTCGAAAAGTCGATCACCGACACTACGCGCCACTTTAAAAATACGATGGCCAAAATCGGCAACCGGCTTCACAACGACTCGCGCGAAAGCATCATCCGCGACAACCTGTTCATCCGCGAGAACAAACCACTCAGTGCCTTTAAGATGGCCGACAATGAGCGTTACCTCCGCGATCTGGATTTTATTCTCGATGCACGCTTTCATATCGTCAAGCTCAAACACACCAAAGATTCAGTAGATGTTATTGTGTTGACACGCGACGTGTTCAGTGTCGGCGGCAGCTTCAACCCCACGCTTGCACAAAAGACCAGGTTCAAGCTTTACGATACCAACCTCGCCGGCCTGGGGCAACGTGTTCAGTTTACAGGCATGTGGGAAGATGGCCGTTATCCCGCATTCGGCTACGAGGTTTTGTATCGAAAGAATAGCGTTGCCGGAACGTTCGTCAACGCCACCGTAGGTTATACCCAGCTTGACAATGCCAGCAGCTATGGCGAAGAGGGCGAGAAAGCTTATTACTTGCGGTTGGATCGTCCATTGGTTTCTCCCTACACGCGATTTGCCGGCGGCATGGAGCTGAGTAAAAACTGGTCAGAAAATTTCTATCAGCTTAATGACACCCTCTTCCGCGACTATCGCTACAATGTAAACGACTTCTGGATCGGCTATAACATTGGCGCCAACCAGAATGGTAAAAACCGCAGCCGCCGTTTCCTGGCGATCCGCGCATTTGATCAGCATTTTTTGCGACAACCTTTGCAGAACAGCGAGCAGCAGAATCCGATATACAACAACAAAACTTTCATTTTAGGTGGCATCACTTTCTTCCAGCAGAACTTCTATACGGCCCGATACATCTACGGCTTTGGTCGTACTGAAGACGTACCCTATGGTCACCACGTCTCGCTTTACGCCGGGTGGTCGCGACAGCTCGGATTGAAACGTCCTTACTTTGGTGTGGAGGCAGAAAAAGCTATCGTCAACAAAAATGGTGAATTCTATACCGTGGCCCTTCGAACGGGCGCCTTTCGGAATGCCAAGCTCGAAGATGCCGTGGTGCTGGTTTCGGCAGCCTTCACGAGCAGGCTCATGAGCCACAAAAAATTATTGATACGCCAGTCGTTCAACCTCGACTACACCTATATTTTCAACCCACGCACCAGCCTGCCACTTGATATCAACAATGACCTGGGTATTCGTGGATTTGTGGCCGATAGTCTGGCGGGCACCAAGCGTGTTCACTTCAACGCCGAGACCTTGGTGTTTACGCCCATTAAACTGCTCGGCTTCAGGTTTGCTCCCTTTGCTTTTGCGGAAATCGCTTTTCTCGGAAAGGAGAATCAAAGTTTACTTTACGATAAACCTTTTTTTGGACTGGGTGGTGGCATTCGCACCCGAAACGAAAACCTTGTATTCGGCACCGTTGAAGTGCGCGTGATCTACTATCCACGCACCGTGGAAGACATCAGTTCAGTGAAGATCAGCGTGAGCAGCAACCTCCGTGTGAAGTATAGTGCCAGTTTTGTGAAAGCCCCAGCGTTTGTACGGTACAATTAGCAAAAAAACCACGAGGGGCGAGTCGACTTAAAGATTTAAATGTGCGTTTCGCGGCTCAAAGCGCGACTAATTCCGCGGAAGGGTTTTGATCCACTCGTTCAGAATTCGCGCGTCTTCCGGGGTGATTTGAGTTTCTTCGTGCAGCATGACATACGCCTTCAGTGGCATCGATCCTTCTTCGATAACTTCCTGGAGTTCTTCGATCTTGTGGGCGGCGCGTTCGCGATCATAGTTTTTGAATTCCGAAAAATTCACGTGCTCTTTGCCTTCATGGACGTGGGCCGCCAGCCACCAGCCAATAGGCTGAACACTGAAGTACCAGGGGTATCGCGTATTATTACTATGACAGTCGTAGCACTTATTGACTAAAATGTCATGAACGTTTTGAGGCATATTATAAGTTTTGCTGATGTCATTGGGACCTATGCCAGCTTCAGAAATATTTTTGTTGGGTTGAATGAACTGAATGACAACGACAATGATCACCAGCAGCAGTCCGATTTTTTTATACATTTTCATTTCGGTAAAGAATGGCTCCAGGGGCTTTAATTTAATGCATCTTCCTAGGCTTTCAAAATAGGCCGTGTTTGCCAGTTGAAACGTACCGACAAAAGTCTGACCACAAAGGCAGTGGCAATAGATGCCAGCGCCGCCCAGGTAGTACCAACTGCAGTGAGCGTAACAAGCGATACATAGATAAGGGTGCCAACAATCGCCGCACCGGCGTAGAATTGGCCCGGCTTAAATATGGCTGGTTCTTCCCTCACCAAAACATCACGGATGATGCCTGCACCGGTAGCATTAAACACCCCCACCAAAACGGCAGCCAGCGGAACCAGTCCACCCAGCAATGCCGCGTGCGCACCCACAACCCCGTATGTGCCCAAGCCCAGGGCATCTACCAGGATAATAGTTTTTCTTACCCGGCTCAACGGCCGATGGAAGATCATCGAGAGGATGACGGCCCCAACGATCACCATCAGGTACTTTGAATCCGTCACCGCTTTGGGTGGTCCTGCCTGAATGAAAATTGCATCGCGAATCAGGCCACCCCCCACGCCGGCGAAAAACGCCAAAATCAGCACCCCGATAAAATCATATCGTTTTTGAATAGCCGCCAGCGATCCGGAAACGGCAAACAGAAATACCGCCACCAGATCGAAGATCGCAAAGGTGGTATCGAAAGTGAAATGTTTGATGAGCTGAGGGACTTCCATATATATGTATGATTGGATGCACAAAATAAGTATAAGTCTCACCCATGAACACGCTCATGAACGATTTTAGTATATTTGACTAACACCTAACCCCGCCTATGAGAAAGATATTTATCATATGCAGCGTGACGATCACCCTGCTCATTTTAGTTTGGGCCTATTTTTGGATCGACGCGCTTTTGGCTTTCGTGATCGTCGGCCCCCTTATTTACATGGGCATTGCAGACATGATCCAGACCAGGCAATCCATCAGAAGAAATTTTCCATTGCTGGGCCGTTTGCGATACGTGTTCGAAGATATGCGCCCCAAGATCCAGCAATACTTTGTAGAGTCTGATACCGACGGCGCCCCCATAAACCGCAATGAACGGTCTGTGATCTACCAGCGCGCTAAAAAACAAATTGACACCATACCCTTCGGAACGCAGCTGAATGTTTACGCCGAAGGTTATGAGTGGATGACGCATTCAATAGCTCCCCTCGATCATCATAAGATCGGCCCCAACCCACGGGTAGTTTTCGGCGGTGCCCAATGCAAACAACCTTACAGCTCCAGCGTGCTCAACGTTTCGGCCATGAGCTTCGGCTCCCTTAGTGGCAATGCCGTGGAAGCGCTTAACGCCGGCGCGAAGATTGGAGGATTTGCGCACAATACAGGCGAAGGTGGCATCAGTCCCCATCACCTGAAATATGGTGGTGACCTGGTCTGGCAAGTGGGTACCGGTTATTTCGGTGCCCGCGATGAAGCCGGCAACTTCTCCGATGCTGCCTTCAAGCAAAATGCTTCGCGCCCCGAAGTGAAGATGATCGAAATAAAACTGTCGCAAGGTGCTAAACCCGGACACGGCGGCATCCTCCCTGCGAAAAAGAATACACCCGAGATCGCAGCAATCCGGTTGGTGAAACCAGGCACCACGGTATTCTCTCCCCCTTTTCACAGTGCCTTCACTACGCCCATCGAGCTAATAGGCTTTGTAGAAAAACTCAGAGACCTCTCGGGCGGAAAGCCCGTTGGCTTTAAACTTTGTATTGGCCGCAAAAGCGAATTTCTGGGTATTTGCAAAGCCATGGTACAACTAAACAGTTACCCTGATTTTATCACCATCGATGGTGGTGAGGGTGGCACCGGAGCTGCTCCGCCAGAATTCTCTAACTTCGTAGGCATGCCTATGCTCGATGCATTGGCCTTCGCTGACGACGCCCTTCGTGGTTTTGGCATACGCGATCAAATGAAACTCATAGCCTCAGGGAAAGTGCTCACTGGTTTTCACATTCTAAGAGCCATGTCGCTTGGTGCCGACACCTGCAACTGCGCCCGCGCCATGATGATGGCGCTGGGATGTATTCAGGCACTGGAGTGCAACAAAAACACCTGCCCGACCGGTGTTGCAACACAAGATCCGAAACTCATGAAAGGACTCGTGATCGACGACAAAAAAGTGCGTGTCGCCAACTTCCATAAACATACCGTTGAAAGTTTTGTCGAACTTCTGGCCGCCGCCGGGCTCGATCATCCCGACAAGCTTAACCGCACCCATGTCTATCGTCGTGTGTTCATGAACATGGTAAAAACCTACGAAGAAATTTATCCGCCGGTACCCAACGGCGCATTGTTGAATGGCGCCGACTCACCCTTTGAGTTTGATGTTTACCTGGAACGCTCTTCTGCTGAAAAATTCTGAACTAAAGTCCTGCCGCCGTCACGTCAGGTGGCAGGACTTCTGATATTTTTTTCTACTTTTGTAAAAAAAGTTTTTCCGGCGTGCTTCAAAAATTCTTCCCCCGCGATAAGAATTATATCTTGAAAGAGGCACAACTGTCCCTGGAAGAATCGCTGCTTCTGTATCTGGTCGATTACGTTAAAATAGAATTCCTGTTGCACCACAATCCGCTCGGCCTGCAGGACGATATTGCCTCCAGAATTCAAGACCACAAACCGGGCGATCTTAGGCACCTTCACGAGTTTTACCTCAATCTGATGGCCGTCTTCCGATATACCCACTATAGCGACAATCAGTTGGAATTCATTTTTGACGGCAAAGACGATTTTGAAAAATACCGGGAAGAATGGACCGTGAAGTTCAAGGCTTGGGTAAAAGAATTTTGCAAGCACCACAATTTCTTGCGGGCGGTGCTTGACCTTACCGTATTCTATCCGGCCGACAGTCCTGTGATCATGGTCGACAACCGCATGAACGCTTTTATTTCAAGATATTTCGAGGTCAAAATCCATCCGCTAAAGGGCATCCAGAAGAAAAGTGTGGCGTAGCCGTACCTAAAAAAAAATCGCCCTGTCACTCTTTAAGCACCGACCTAAAACTGTAACTTATACCAGTCAGCATTGATAGATTTATCATTTTTGTTGTCCTTAAAAAAGGCCCCTCGATTGAACCCTGCCACCAGGGAGAATTTTAATGAAGAATGAGATGCGAAAAACCGCTCGCAAGATCATGAGGTTGGCGCTAATATTTTTTGTTGGTTTGCCTTTTTATATCCAGGCTGCTGATCACCCACCGGCAGTGAAGCAAGGTCACATCACCATATTGCGCGATCATCTGCAGGATGAAAATACCCTGGCTATCGATGGTGAATGGGAATTTTACTGGCGGAGACTCTTAACACCCGACAGTTTCGCCATACGATCCATTGTTCCCCAATTCCAGTTTGTTCCCAGCAAATGGAACCTTTACGTCGTCAATGGTAAAGATATACCGGTAAGAGGATTTGCTACCTACCGATTAACGATCCACAACCCCGATAAGATCGATGATCTGATGATCAAGATCCCCGGCATCGCGACGGCTTGTAGGATCTGGGTGAACGGCATACTTAAACAAACCCAGGGCAACGTGGCAGTTCGTGCCGAAGATTCAAAACCCCGGCGCTTACACAATTTCATTTTGTTGCCCGCTGACGAAACCATCACACTCGTCGTAGAGGCTTCCAACTATGAATATTCTGTGCCTGGCATTTCACACACCGTCATTGCCGCGCATGAAGAGGTGCTCATCGATAGAGAAGATCTCGCCCATGATTTTGAGATGATCGAGATCGGGTGCCTGCTCATCATGATCTTCTACCATCTTGCCCTGTATTTCCAGCTGGGCAGAAATACGTCGTACCTCCTGCTGAGTCTGCTTTGCACCGTTGTGCTCATTCGCGCATCGGCAACCTATCACAGTTCGCTCATCTTGTTCAGACTTTTTCCGTCGATTGAGTTTTCGTCGATCAAAAAATTCGAATTCGGTTTTACGTATGCGTCGTTATTTCTGCTACCCATGTTTGTGCGGAGCCTGTTTCAAAAAGATACACCCCTGTGGTCCATCCGGATATTTCAGGTTGTAGGCGGGTTGTTGTGCCTGCTGGTGGTCGCTACAACACCCGATATTTTTGGTCAGGCGCTCGACTTTTATCATCTCATGATGACCTTGGCCTTCATACTGACACTATGGGTCATCGTCAAAGCGATACGCCGGAAGAGGGATGGCGCGTGGATCATATTCACGGGAATTCTGCTGTGCAGCGTGTTCGTTGAATTTGAAATGCTCATGGTGTCTGGCATTATTCCCGAACGGTTATCACCTTTCCCCAATACCGTTGGTGCCGGCGTGGTGATCTTCCTGTTGTTCCAGTCCATCGGGCTGTCGGTAAGATTCGCCAAAGCTTTTAAAGACGTAGAGGAGCTTACCCACACACTCGAGAAGCGCGTTGAAAAGCGTACGGAAGAACTATCGCGCGCCAACCTGGTGAAAGACAAAATGTTTTCCATCATTTCGCACGATCT
>JBMOKS010000545.1:0-8519 GCA_049324355.1 Bacteroidota bacterium | reverse complement strand
AGGACAATTTTCAAACCTAGCTGGAAAAGCTATTGCTGACTTTTTATCAAAAAGGATTGATAAATCTCTTTATACAGTGAATTACGAGGCGGTTATGAGACAAAATAACCACAAGATAAGAGGACAACGACCAGACTTAGTTGCCTTCTCACCGACCGCCATGTTTTCGATAGAAGCGAAAGGCAGACATCAAAATAATCCTGGGGACATGGAAGAGCACAAATCACAAGCTCAGTCCGGACCAATAAGCGTGAACTTTTCTGTGGCTTGCATATCGTACAACTTATTCAATAGAGTCGTTTGTAATTATCACGACCCGTTTAACGAGAATGTTTCGTATGACAATCAGACACTTCAAGCGTTGACAAAAAAGTATTATACCGGATTGACCAGTTTTTTGGATAGGAAATTTTTTCGATGGACAGAAGTTCAAATTCAGGGAGAATCATTTTACGAACTCGAGCTAGGTTATCAAAGTCTAGGAAGGATTTTTCCAGACGAGTTTCCAATTCGACCATTTTTGCATCGTGAGGTATTCGAGTTTTATCGACCGCGTTTAATACTTCCAAAAAATATAAATGATTTTGCGAACGATGGGATTACAAGTCAGACGGAGCCCTTCGAATATCAAGAGACAGATCCTAACAACTATACTTATATTGACAATGACAGAGTGGGGCTAAGAATTAGAGAATAGAAAATGGCTGGCAAATGTGCATTTTTATTCCCGCTCAGAAGAGTCGCCTGCCTGAGTCCTCTGAACCGACTCGAATTCAGAGGAATATTAAATGCCCGTGTAATTAAAGGGCGTAATCGCTTTCAACTTCTTCTTCACAGGCTCTTTTACATTCAGCCCGTCGATAAAATCTGAGATGCTTTGTTGCGTGATCTTTTCGTTTTTGCGGGTGAGCGACTTTAACGCTTCATAAGGATTAGGATAGCCTTCTTTGCGCAATACCGTTTGGATTGCTTCGGCTACTACAGCCCAATTAGCTTCCAGGTCGAGGTCGATGGCGGCTCTATTAAGTTCGAGTTTGGCTAGCCCTTTGGCGATCGATTTAAAGGCGATGTACGTGTGCGCCAGAGGCACGCCCACATTGCGGAGCACTGTTGAATCGGTCAGATCGCGTTGCAAACGCGAGATGGGCAGCTTGGCCGACAAATATTCGAAGATGGCGTTGGCATAGCCGAGGTTTCCTTCGGCATTTTCAAAGTCAATAGGGTTTACTTTGTGCGGCATGGCCGATGAACCTACTTCACCTTCTTTGATGCGCTGTTTGAAATAATCCATCGATACGTATTGCCATATGTCGCGACAGAAATCTATCAGAATGGTGTTGATCCGCTTTAAGTTGTCGAACAGGGCTGCGAGGTTGTCGTAGTGTTCGATTTGTGTTGTGGGGTAGCTGCGCACCAGCCCGAGGTGATGACAGAACTCGTCGGCAAACTTGTTCCAGTCTACATCCGGGTATGCTACGTGATGCGCGTTGAAGTTGCCCGTGGCGCCGCCGAACTTCGCCGAGAATGGTACGGTGCGTAACAAGTTCACTTGTTTTTCTATACGACTTGAGAATACCGCTATCTCTTTACCCAGGCGCGTAGGTGACGCGGGCTGGCCATGCGTGCGTGCCAGCATGGGCACGTCGTTCCACTCTTTCGAAAAAAGATTCAGATCGCGGATCAGGTCTTCCAGCAAAGGCTGGTACTCCCGCTGTAAAAAATCTTTAATGGAAAGGGGAATTGAAGTGTTGTTAATGTCTTGTGAAGTAAGTCCAAAGTGAATGAACTCTTTCAGGTATCCAAGGTTGAGTGACTCGAATTTTTTCTTGATAAAATATTCAACCGCCTTCACATCGTGGTTGGTGATCTTCTCGATCTCCTTGATCTCGCGTGCATCGTTTTCTGAAAACTGCTTGTATATCTTCCGCACATCGCTGATCTGGTGAGCCGGAAAATCACTCATCTCATGCAATACTGCCGTAAGAGACAGCAGGTATTCGATCTCCACCTGCACCCGGTAGCGGATGAGCCCATATTCGGAGAAGTAAGGTGAAAGGCTTTTTACGGTTTCGAAATAACGTCCGTCTATCGGAGAGATGGCGTTTAAGGGATTGAGTTGCACGGTGTGTGTTGTTAATGCGCAAAATTAATGGCTTATGTCCATTGGGCCAAAACGATTTTTTTGAATACCCTTTTTATACCAGTGGTGCCGGCATACGTTGTACTTTTTGATAGTTTGCGGTCCATGAAGAGATTTTTACCCGCCTTTTTTGCCGTTTCCTTAAGCCTGATCTCGATTTTAGGCTTTTCTCAAAACAAACCGGGAACAGGACTATCGATCAAAAAAGTAAAAAACGCTATCAAACTAGATGGCGTTCTGGACGAACCGGATTGGCAGATCGCCGAGATCGCCAAGGATTTTTTTATGAACTATCCGGTAGACACTATTGCGCCCACCTTTCCGTCTGAGGTAAGAGTTGCCTTCGATGAACACTTTTTGTATTTCGGAATAATATGTTATGATGACCAAACACCGCATATTGTGCAGTCGCTACGCCGCGATATTGAATGGGAACGAAACGACAATGTGGGCATTTACTTCGATCCGTTCGATGACTTCACCAATGGTTTTTATTTCACTATTACCCCGATGGGTGTACAATCCGAGGGCATTATTTCCGGCGGCGGCGCTATCGATGATAGCTATAACAACAACTGGGATAATAAATGGTATTCAAAAGTATCGCGATTTGAAGATCGATGGGTCGCTGAATTGGCTATTCCCTTCAAATCCATTCGATACAACCTGGGTAATTGGAATATGACGTTCGTTCGCAATGACCTGAAACGAAACCAGGTGAGCAGTTGGATCGCAACGCCTATCCAATATATTCCGGCATCGTTCAACTATGCTGGCAAGCTTACCTGGCAAGACCCGCCGCCACATCCGCATACTAACATTTCATTCATACCCTACATATCGGGCGCGGCGTCAAAAGACAAGGAAAATGATAAACCTTCCGAAGGGGATTTTAATGCGGGCTTTGATGCCAAGGTAGGACTCACCCCTTCGATCAATCTCGATCTAACGGTGAATCCGGATTTTTCGCAGGTGGAAGTTGACCGGCAGGTGATCAATCTTACACGCTTCGAATTTGGCTTTCCGGAGCGCCGGCAATTTTTTTTGGAAAACAACGACCTTTTTGCCAATCCGGGATTTCCCGATACCCGTCCCTTCTTTTCAAGACGATTGGGACTCGCCGTCGACTCGGCTAATAAAATTCAACGAGTGCCCATTCTTTACGGCGCCCGGGTGAGCGGCAAGATCGGATCGAAGTGGCGCATCGGTGCCATGAATCTCCAGACACGCGAAAAAGAGGAGATGGGGCTACCGGCGCAGAATTATTCAATTGCCGTGGTGCAACGCCAAATATTTTCAAGATCGAATATCGGCTTTGTCATGGTGAATAAACAATCGCTGGGGATCGGCAGCTACGACCCGACCCGCTACTACCACAAAAGTGTCTTGCATGAAGAGATCAACGGCACGGATACGTTGCGCTCACTAAATAAATTTAATAGGGTCTATGGTGTCGATTTTAATTTGTATTCCAAAGATAACCGGTGGATCGGCGATATCTATTACCATCGCTCTGCCGACAGCTTCAGCGAAGATAAGAATTACTGCTACGGAGCTTTTATAGGTTACTCGACCAGACATTTTGAATTTCAAACCGCACAGCAAGGCATTGGAAAAAACTACAATGCAGAATCAGGCTTTGTGCCGGGCCTCGATGTTTATCCCGGATACTTTAGCGGTTTTGCGCAAGTGACCTATCGCAGCTTTCCCAAGAAAAGTTCAATTGTGGTTCTGGAACCTTCCGTGGCTTTCGACTATGTGATGACACCCGATGGCAAGCTCACCGACCGCTCATTTGGAGGTGAATACGAGATCAATTTTTTTAATACCTCGCGGGTGGAAGTTGGTTTTCGCAACGTGTTCCAGAAATTACCTGAAGATTTTAACCCGCTGGATCCCGATGGCGATTCTACACTGCTGGCCGGGCAATCTTTCACTTGGAACGAAGGTCGCATCGAATACCAATCTGACACTCGTAAAGTGTTCAATTATCAGCTCAATGCTGGCTATGGAGGATTTTATAATGGAACCCTTTTTAACGTGGGGGGCGAGCTAAACTATCGCTATCAGCCCTATGGCAGTCTGTCAGTGCTGGTGGATTATAATGATTTGCGGTTTCCGGCAGCATTTGGAGAAACCCGGTTTTTGTTAATAGGGCCAAGACTTGACCTCACGTTTACCGACAAACTATTCCTGACCACTTTTGTTCAATATAATGACAGATCTGAAAATGTGAACCTGAATGCCCGGTTCCAATGGCGTTTTAAGCCCGCGTCTGATTTTTTTATTGTTTACACAGAGAATTATATTTCTGAGTCGTTAAAGACCAAGAACCGGGCACTGGTATTAAAATTAACCTATTGGCTAAACTTATAGGGAAAACAAGTATAATTGCGCCAAATTGAACCGGAATAGTTAATTATGGCCTTTAGTTTATTTAAAAAGTCGGATAAACCTGAAAAAGAGGATTCGCATGGTCCGAAGTATTACGACCTGAAAGTGAAGAATATTATCCACGAAACGAAGGATGCCATATCCATTGTATTCGAACACCCCGTCACTGGCAAGATCAAGTACAAATCCGGGCAGTTTCTTACCCTCATTGTTCCCGTGCAAGGCAAAGAAGTCAGAAGGGCTTATTCTTTATGCACTTCGCCATTTGTTGATGCCGATTTAGCGGTAACGGTAAAACGCGTTGAAAAGGGGCTGATGTCAAACTGGTTGCCCGACAGCCTCAAAACCGGTTCCACCCTTAAGATCATGGAACCCATGGGCCAATTCACCACAGAGTATGACGTTAAGCGCAAACGCCACCTCATCATGTTTGCCGGTGGCTCGGGAATCACACCCATGATGTCGCACATCAAAAGTATGCTTACCCAGGAGCCTGAAAGCATTGTGTCACTGATCTATTGCAACCGTGATATCGACAGCATCATTTTTAAAGATGAACTGGAGAAATGGCAAACCAAATACGAGGGCCGGTTGCACGTTATTCATGTACTCGACAACGCGCCGATGAACTGGCAAGGTTATTCCGGTTTGCTGAACCACGACATGTTGACGAAACTTTTCGAGCGCATTCCTGACTGGGGCAATGAAAAAACTACCTATCTGATGTGTGGCCCAGAAGGCATGATGAAAAACGTGGAAACCCTGCTGGCGCAACGCAACATTCCTAAGGAAACGATCTTTAAAGAAAGTTTTGTTCAGGGTATACTTGATAAAGATTCTAAAAAGGAAACAGCGGCAGCTGAAACCGGCGAAGCTAAGGCTAGGGAAGTAACTATCCGCTATGATGGTCAGGAATACAAAGTGTTGGTACAGCCTAGTAAAGCCATACTGGAAACTGCTCTCGATCAGGGTATAGACCTGCCGTATTCATGCCAGAGCGGCCTTTGCACAGCCTGCCGGGGCAAGTGTATTTCCGGCAAGGTCAAGCTTGACGAAGAGGAAGGCCTTTCGCAGTCCGAACGCGCCGAAGGTTATGTGCTAACCTGTGTGGGTCACCCGCTAACCGATGATGTGATCATCGAGATCGGTTAATTCTATTCCGTATTAATCTGATGCTTTTCATCCTGCTGAACGTTCTGATCGTTCCAGGTTATTCTTCGTTGAAAAGTATGTTGTCTTACCGGGCAATCGTCTTTGATACATATAGGGCAGGAGGAAGGTACGCAGCCATCAGAATGCAGAAACAGCTCTATTGAATTTTCAAACTCTTTTCGTACGATGCCCGAGAGGTTGTCGATTTCCGCGTTTGTTTCATTAACATTCAGATACCAGGGCACGGTGAGGTGGCCATCAATATGCAGTTGGCTTCCATACTTGATAATGCGAAGATTGTGAAGGTCTACCCAGTTGTTGCTTCTGTTTTTGTCGAGTACTTCTACCGCGCGAATCAATACCGCTTTATCCTGCTCGTCCATAATGCCGGCCACCGAGGTGCGTACGATCACATATCCGGTGCGAAGAATAATTACCGAGAACAGCATTCCTACGGCGCTGTCAATCCAGAGAATGCCGGTCGCGTAGATCAAGGCCAGCCCAACCAGGATCCCGACCGTGGAATAAGTATCCGACAACAAATGGGAGCCACTGGCGATCAATGCCTGCGAATGATTTTTTCTGCCAGTTTTTACACATATTGATCCAACGGCAAAATTCACCAGCGCCGTTACACCGACAAGCATGATTCCGAGATCGAGTTTTTCAATGTCGCGGGGTATGATGAGTCCCCGAATCGACTCATAGAGGATCATCAGGCCGGCAACGGTAATCAGGGAACCTTCAACCGCGGCAGAGATAAACTCTATTTTACCATGACCATACGGATGATCTTCATCGTGGGGCTTGGCAGAGAGATGCAGGCTATATAAACCAAAAAAGCCGGCAACAACATTGACGATAGACTCCAGGGCGTCTGTGAGAATGGCAACTGAATGCGTGATGTAGTAAGCCGAAAGTTTTGTCACCAGCAACACAACGGAAAGTATAGCTACCCATTTTTGTATCCGGATATTTTTTTGTGCAGCTTTCAAGTCATTATTTTCGTTCTGCTTTGCTGGTTTTATCCGATGTCAATTTGGCGATCGCAATGACAGCGATGATAACCCACACTACATTCACAAAAGCGCTGGCAAATGCTCCCTTATAAATGGTATACACCACCAGGAAAAGTCCCCCGGTAAGATTCAAAAGATAAAATGCCAATGAATCCGAACGGAGCTTCTGATAGCTGTTTAAACCGTATGCAATAAGCACTTCGATCGAGCCGATCCATCCAATGACATCAATAAGGTAGTCCATGAAATTTGTTAGTTAATAGAATCCTATTCCAAAATATGTGATCAACGCATTTTTATGCGGATCACATACATATCGGAAGTAAGGTAGAGTGTTTTATCGTCATCTGCCAGCGCGCAATTGGCAGTGGCTTCCGGTATCTTGATTTTTCCGATGAGCCTGCCATCCCTGTTGAAGATCCATACACCACCGGGTCCGGTGGCAAAAATATTTCCCTGCCCGTCGATCTTCAAACCATCGGGCAGTCCTTTTTCGGTTTTTGCATTTTCGGTTACATCATAAAAAATCCGCTGGTTGGTAAGCGAATCGTTTTCGTCCAGGTCGAATGCATACCAGACGGCCTTGTCGGGATCAGAGTTGGCTACGATCAGCGTTTTTTCGTCAGGCGTAAAAGCCAGTCCATTCGGCCTGGTGATCGAATCAACCAACAACGTGAGCTTGCCTTCGGGCGATACTTTGTATACGCCTTGAAAAGGAATCTCTTTCAATGGATCGCGCTCCGATTGCTGCGGAAGTCCATAGGGAGGATCTGTGAAAAACAGGTCTCCGTTGCTTCGCAATACTACATCGTTCGGACTATTAAACTTCTTGCCATTAAAATTATCAGCGACGCTCACAAATTTAGCTTGAGGGGCATCGAGCGGAGCATCCATCTGTGCTACACGTCTGTCGCCGTGCTGGCACAACACAAGCTTATTGTCGTTGGTCAATGTCAGGCCGTTAGAGCCCGGTTCTTTGCTGGCAGAAGGCGTCGATCCGGTATAGCCTGAGGGCGTGAGGTAAACTGCCGCGCCATCTGCTTCGGTCCATTGGTAGATGATATTTTTCGGCACGTCCGAAAACAGCAACATCTTGCGCGATGCGATCCACACCGGTCCCTCGCTCCATTCGTAACCTTCGGCGATGATCTCTATTCTGGCATCATCTTTAACAATGGAATTGATGGAAGGGTCGATCCTTTCTATGGATCCTACGGTTTTTGGTTCGGTCATTTTTTTACACGATGTTAAGAGCAAAGCTAGCGAAGCAAGAAGGATTAAATTTCTCATGAGGTGCAAGGTTGACTGTGAAGATAGCAAAACATTGCTAAATCATCTCTGCAAATTATTCATCAAAAGTCTTATAAAAAAATGTGAGATGTCTGATAAGGTGGAAGGTCTTTTATACATTTTTATTAAAAACATAAACCATTCCGAAAGCGCGCCTCTATCAATCAATGTTATCGGATTGCCGTTGGACTTTCTTATTACTTAAAAAATAATTGAGCGAAAATAAGATTCAGGTCTGCAGATTACATTTCCGAACTCATGGCTTTAGGCGATGAGCTTTTTTGAAAAATTAAACCGGAATCCATGTCTAAGAGAAATGCCATTTCATTTTTCAATTCACCCAGATTTTACTTCGCCATTTTTATGGTATCGCTTGGTGAATTTACGCTGGCACAATCGTCAACTGTTTCATTTCAGGTAGACGGAAGTGTGTCTGTAACCAACGATGTATTGTATTTGCAAAAAATTATACCCTTAAACTTGATGGAGCTTTACAAGCTACCATCTGACACCGATCCACGAGG
>JBMOKS010000544.1:0-8519 GCA_049324355.1 Bacteroidota bacterium | reverse complement strand
GATACGCTTTGACTGTTTCTGACATGAGGCAACCAATCCGCTGCTGAGACGATAAAAAAAGGCTTGCAGTCATAAAAGCCGCAAGCCATGTGCATTAACAAACTCACTTAGATTAACCTTCCGAACTACTTTGAAGACTTTTTATAATTTTCTTTCTCTAATGATAACATTCCCGGCAAGGCTGTAGGCTTTGATCAGAAGCTTGCCACCCGAGAAATCGGCAGTTAACACTTTTGTTTCATATACCCAAAGCGATCCACGACCTTGCTGGACAGCGACGCCGCGCTCTACAGTTGCGCCCTTGCTGTTGATAATGTCAACCCAAACCTTGTATACCATGTCGTGATCTGTAACCACGATCTTGATCCTGTTACTTTCCAGCATCCGATCTTCGGCATCTGAAGTTTGGAAGAAATCGGCTACGGCCATGTTGTAAGCGTTGTGCAGTCGTTTACTTACCGTTGCAGCCAGCGAAGTCGGTGTGATAGCACGATCGCCAACTTTGCGGAAAACTTGTGTCTGACTCCATTGTCTGCTGAACCTGTTGATGAGTAGGTTTCTATTTGTTGTTGCCATGTCGCGGGAGTTTTGATTTGCTTAACCAACTTCCAAATAGTGTGCAGAAAGAAAAATGCTGCGGTGATCGGTAAAAACAGCAATTGAATTGAAAAGAGCCTTTAAAAAGTCGCGAAATGGTATTTCATAAGCACGAAATATCGTGTGGCCGGCCAGCCTCATAGGTCGGATACTTATATGCGGGATAGCGCCAAGCAACATCGTTGGATAAACGATGTTGCCTGGGGCTTGATTCTTTTTAGCTATTGAAAGCGGCGGCGAACTCTTTCGCAAAGTCCTCGAGTTTTGTGGGACTAAGAGCAGAGGGCTTGTTCTTTCTGGCGTCGGCCTGCATAATGCCTTCGCGGAGTGCTTTTCCCATTTGGGTGTACGAACTGGCGTGAGTTTCAGAGAGGCCAGCCTGTAACAAACCTTCTTTCTGCTGTTCGTCAGTGAATGACACCCATTGCAGATCTTTTCCAATGGCCTTCCCCAGCACTTCGGCTACTTCCTTGCCGGAACGCTCGTCGCCAAAAATGTACCGAACGGAATTTCCGGTAAACTTAAGATCCAGTAATTCCTCGGTGGCGGCTGCGGCGATATCGTTCGTGTGGACGAGGAACATTTTCTCGCCATTGCCATAATTTGCCCCCATGATACCAGCTTGTTTGATCAAACCGATCTGTGCCATAAAATTGTAGTAGAAGAAAGAAGGTCTAAGATGTTTTACTTGGAGTCCATGAATTTTGTTTAACAATTGTTCGAAGTCGTATAAGCCATCTACAGGTCCGATGCCGTTGCCCGCATGCGCACCTATGCTGCTCAGGTTGACAACGTATTTAACTCCGTTTGCACGAATGGCATCGGCGTAGTTTCTGGCTACTTCGTTTTGTGATGCTCGCCAGTTGTTGGTCTGCCAGATAGGAGGTATCATGGTATAAACTACGTCAGCGCCCTTGAAAGCCTGGTTAACGAAAGCAACATCCTGAACACTTCCAACCAATGCTTTTGCGCCGAGTGCTTCGATCTCCTTTACGCGATCCGAAGAGCTCGTGATCACACTTACTTCCTTTCCGGCTTTGACCAGTTGCTGTACGATAGGCTTGCTGATGTGTCCGATAGAACCTGTGATGATGTATTTTTTCATAGCTGCTATTTTTTTGTGTTTGATGTTGCAAGTCTAACGCCTTCGTCTTTAATTTGTTAGTAGTTATAAAAAAGTGATATAGTCATTTATTTAAGACTAATACTGATAATCAAATAGTTATGGATAAGCTTACTTACTGGAATGTTACAAACTGTCCTGTTACAGCAACGATGAGCGTGATTGGAGGCAAATGGAAGATCCTGATCCTGTTTGTGATCTGCAACGATATTAACCGGTTCGGTAAAATGAGCATGGTGCTAAAAGATATCAGTAAACAGATGCTCACTACGCAGCTTCGCGAGCTTGAAAACGATGGACTCATCGAGCGGCGGATCTACGCAGAGATACCACCGAGGGTCGAGTACTATCTCACAGAAAAAGGTAAATCGTTATTGCCCATTGTCGACATGATGAAACATTGGGGAGAAGAGCATATTCTGAAGCAAAGGGAAGTAATTCAACCCACGGCTTAAAGCCAGCATGCCATTCAGGTGGCCGGCTAGTGGAATTTTCTAACGTGGAAAATGAATGGCCAATACGTTTGCATTGAAGATCCATTGTCTGATCGTGCCGAATATTTTTTTTCGGGGTTAAATTTTCAGCAGGTCCAGCGTCAAATGGCCCAGGTTGTCGGCCACTACCTTTTTAAACTCCCCACTTTTTAGGTAGCCTGATTGCAGAAATTTATTAAACTCATCTTTCCATGTGTTTGCCTTTGAAAGGGTAACACCCATCGGCGTCGTGAATTGCAGGACCTTGTGACTCTTGAACGGTAGCTTTTTCTCGAGAGCATATAAAAAACCGCTGACGTCTACATACATCATGGCGTTAGGCTTAGCAACGGTTTCGGCAATATTAGCCACGTGATAGCTTTTGAAATATTCTATTTTCAGATCTGGCAACGAGCTATTTTTCAGGGCCCTGAACTTTACTTCATAAAAATTTCCCTGGTTCACATAGGCTGTAAAACCCTTTAACTTTTGCGAGGCTTCGCCGACAGATTTGATCTCTGGAACTGTGTTTGAGGTGATCAGGAATGAAGGCGATTGAAAGATGGGATCACTAAACATAACTTGCTTGCGTCGCTCATCAGTAATAAAAACGAACACCAACCCGAAGACACCGTCGCCTGAACTGTTGACTATGTTAAAGATCTCGGGAATAGGAGTATTTATTTTAAAACTTTCATACACACAGGTAACGTCGATCCCCTGGTTTTTCCTGACGTAAGCGGCAAATGAAGTCATGATCGCCGGGAGCATACCTTTTGCTCCTTCTGCAGCGGGTTCAATGTAACCGGGAGTTTCGGAGTATAAGCAGATCAATTTTGCTTTTTTTGTTTTCTGAGCCTCCGAAAAGGATGTACCGGCTGATTGCGCCCACGAAAAATCAGACAAAGCCAAGACCAGGCAAAAGGATGGAAGCAGACTTTTATAGTTCATGACAGGCTTTATGTACTTTAAAATAACCTGAAAAATTGAAGTTTGGAAAGAAAGCCGTTCTGACTTTTTACTGAAAGTTTTTCACGATCTTATGTGTTGTTCCTGGCAAATATGGAGAAGCTAAACTACTACTATCTGTTGACGACGTCTTACCTAACCGCGCTCTTGATATGGTGGGTCGTTCAAAAAACGTTAAAAGGGATCTGGGACAAAACTTTAGCCGTCAAATTTCAAAGGCCATGGCTGGAAGTAGCGTTGGTAATGCTTGCTGCGGTAGCTACCGTGCTGATCGGTCAGCTTTATTCATCGAAATTTTTATTGCCACCATTCAAGCTAGGGGTAATACGAGTATCCGAATGCTTCAATCAACTACTCATTTTTTCACCCTTTGTTTTTTATATGATCGTGCGTAAGCAAGGGCTTGCTACGGGCTGGCTCTCCAGAGAAAAAGCAGGTGCGCGGTTTCTCGCCGGAGTTATGTTAGGTGCTGTGGCGATCGGAGTATTTGTCATGCTCAGTCGGCAACGGAATTATTTTACGGTGTTGGCAGATGTGTTTCATGTACGTAACGTGCACTACGCCGTGCAGATTTTTATTGAAGACTTAGCGATCGCTTTGCTGTTGGCCCGTTTGTCTGACGCGCTGGGCCGCAAAGGTTTTATTTATGCCGTGCTGGTGGTTGCGTTTCTATTCTCTATCGGTCACTTACCGGCCAAGCTTGAAGATGGTGTGCCACTGGTGCAAGGGCTGGTCGACGTGTTGCTGGATATGGCATTGGTGGCACTCGTGGCGTTGTTCTTATACCGATCGAAAGACATTCTTTGGTTTTTCCCCATTCACTTCGCCATGGATATGATGCAGTTTTATAGTGGGGTGGAATTGAACTGATACGAGTACTGTTTTATCAGTGTAAAGCCGTGGGGGAGACTCGACCTTTAACCCATACCCCCAATGCTCATCGAACCTGGAAGCTGAATGCTTGACTTTGAACCTTAGAAACTCAAGCGAGCTAAGCGTATATTTTCATTTGTCAAAAAAAAAGGTGGCCTGTTTCCAGACCACCTATTCACATCAATACCGAGAATTGTTGTTTACCAGGAGATTCAACCTAGATCGAAACGATCGAGGTTCATTACTTTGTTCCATGCAGATACAAAGTCTTGAACGAACTTGCCTTCGGAACCTTCCCAGCCGTACACTTCGGCGATAGCCCTGAGTTCGGAGTTGGAACCAAAGATGAGATCCGCACGGGTGCCGGTCCACTTAAGTTCGCCAGTGGTGCGATCACGGCCTTCGAAGATGTTTTGAGTCTCAGAAGTCGCCTTCCACGTTGTGCCCAGATCGAGCAGGTTTACGAAGAAGTCGTTGGTGAGTGCTTCAGGGCGTTTGGTGAATACACCATGCTTAGACTTATCAAAGTTTGTATTCAGCACGCGCATGCCGCCAACCAGTACAGTCATTTCGGGCGCGGTAAGGGTCAATAGCTGCGCTTTATCAATCAGCATTTCCTCGGCTGTGGCGGTGTGTTTGGACTTCACATAGTTTCTGAACCCGTCGGCAGCAGGTTCGAGCACCTCGAATGATTCTACATCTGTTTGTTCTTGCAAGGCATCGGCGCGCCCGGGGGTAAAGGGAACTTTCACATCGTGACCTGCATTCTTGGCGGCCTTCTCTACTGCGGCACAGCCACCCAACACAATCAGGTCGGCCATTGAAACTTTCTTACCACCAGAATTGGTGTTGTTGAATTCACTTTGGATAGCCTGCAGTGTTTTCAACACGGCTGACAGCTGCGCGGGGTTATTGACTTCCCAATCTTTCTGCGGCGCCAAACGGATGCGCGCACCATTTGCACCACCGCGTTTATCAGAACCACGGAATGTTGAAGCTGAGGCCCACGCGGTAGCGACGAGTTGTGATACTGACAGTCCGGAGGCAAGGATCTTGTTTTTCAATGCAGCGATGTCATGATCATCCATGAGCTTATGGGTGACAGCGGGAATAGGGTCTTGCCACAGCAGTTCTTCTTTTGGTACCTCTGAGCCCAGGTAACGGGCGCGAGGTCCCATATCGCGGTGTGTGAGCTTATACCACGCGCGGGCGAAAGCATCGGCAAACTCATCGGGGTTCTCGAAGAAACGCCTTGATATCTTTTCATAGATTGGGTCCATGCGCAACGAAAGGTCGGTGGTGAGCATGGTTGGCGCATGTTTCTTTGACGCGTTGTGTGCGTCTGGCACGGTGCCCGCACCCGCACCACCCTTGGGTTTCCATTGATAGGCGCCAGCCGGGCTTTTAGTGAGTTCCCACTCGAATCCAAACAGGTTTTCGAAGAAGTTGTTGCTCCACTTAGTGGGCGTTGTGGTCCATGATCCTTCGAGTCCGCTGGTGATAGTATCAGCACCATGTCCGGTGCCGTAGCTGTTTTTCCAGCCGAGGCTTTGCTCTTCAATGCTCGCCGCAGCGGGTTGCGCGCCAACATACTTGCCGGCATCGGCGGCGCCGTGGGTTTTGCCAAAGGTGTGACCGCCGGCGATAAGCGCAACGGTTTCTTCATCGTTCATGGCCATGCGACCAAAGGTCTCGCGAATGTCGCGGGCTGCCGCGATCGGGTCAGGTTTTCCGTTGGGTCCTTCGGGGTTCACATAAATGAGTCCCATTTGCACAGCGGCAAGCGGATTTTCGAGCTCACGATCGCCGGTATAACGTTTGTCTTCCAGCCACTTGCCTTCAGAACCCCAATAGACTTCTTCCTGGGGTTCCCAAACATCTTCACGACCGCCTGCGAAACCGAAGGTCTTGAAACCCATTGACTCGAGAGCGCAGTTGCCGGCGAGGATCATGAGGTCGGCCCAGGAGATTTTTTTACCATATTTCTTTTTTACGGGCCACAGCAACAAACGTGCTTTGTCGAGGTTGGCGTTGTCGGGCCAGCTGTTGAGCGGCGCGAAACGTTGGGTGCCAGCACCTGCGCCACCGCGACCATCGGAGACGCGGTAGGTGCCTGCGCTATGCCAAGCCATGCGGATAAAAAATGGTCCGTAGTGACCGAAGTCTGCGGGCCACCAATCTTGCGAAGTGGTCATCACCTTAAAGATGTCTTTCTTTACTGCGGCCAGGTCGAGTGTTTTAAACTCTTTGGCATAGTTGAACGCCTTATCCATAGGGCTAGACAAAGAAGAATGCTGGCGCAGAATGTTCAGCTTCAATTGATTGGGCCACCAATCGCGGTTTCTGGTGCCACCGCCGGCAGTTTGTTTTAGAGATCCACCATGGAACGGGCACTTGGCTTCGCCGTTGGTAGGATGTGTTGTTGCAACCGGGTTCATTTTAGGGTCCATTTCTTTGTAGTTTAATTGTTCAATGTTCTTGCCTTCATGTTCGGGAGAGGTGCACATCTTGTGTCGTTGCCTCTTGTCTCATAGGTCAATGTTACGGATTGATGGATAATAAGTAAAATCGATTGTTTTAATAACCGTATAGTATTTATCTATGGACCCTTCGTCCGGTCGTAATAAGAGAAGCCGTCGGTGCTGGCCTGAGCGAGACCAGCTTTCAAATTCGCAAATTCGTTATTCACGGCAGCAGGCATGCCTGCGGATAGGCAGGTAATTCCCAATTTAAGTGGTTTATTTGCATCCCATTTTTAGTATCTTACTTAAGCTCGATTTTTTTAAAAAGTATGCGTCTCGGTCTATTAGTTTTCTGCATTTCTGTTTCCGCTTCTTTTGCACAGGTTAAACCGTCTGTGTTCGACCCCTTGAAACCTCTTACACAAAGCGCCATTGATCAATGGACAAGCGAAAGGGGATTGTACACCAACAATCTAACCAGCGTTGTTCAGGCCCGTACTGGCTTTCTCTGGATCACTACTTACAATGGATTGATCAGATTTGATGGACACAGCTTTGAATTATTCGATCGCGATCTTATTCCTTTTTTGAGATCGGATGCATTTTACAGGGGTTACGAAGACAAAAACGGCACGTTATGGTTTGCAACGCAAGGGAGTGGAATTGTGAAATTCGAAGATGGACAATTCAAATCTTTCCTGCCCACCAATGCCCAGCTACCAAAATCAATTCGATGCCTGTTGTTTTCAGAAAGCGGTGAGATCTGGGCGGGCTCCAATAACAATGGACTTTTTCTGATCCGTGATTCTGCTGTTACCCTTCCTCCGTACGAAGCAGTGCGAGAGGTTAGCATCCTTAGCATAGCTCAGGATCGAGATCACAATGTATGGGTGGCTACCAACGGCAATGGAATTTTAAAAATCAGTCCCGACAAAAAAGTGAAGCAATATACTGTAGAGGATGGGCTGCTCAGTAATGTGGTGAATACCATTCGTTGCACACCCGAAGGTGAGGTGATTGCTGGCACGTCGGAAGGACTGAATTTTATTGATCAGGGGAAAGTCAGTGTAAGCAACGTATTGAACGACACCGGGATTATTTCACTTGCGCTGGATGATTTCGGTTCGATCTGGCTCGCGACAGAGAATGGGCTGGCACGTATTAATCGGGCCCATCAGGTAACAGAAATAGTAAGCCCGCAGCATGGACTTCCTACTCTGGAGATCACTTCTTTGCTTTTCGACCGTGAGGGTAGCTTGTGGCTTACTTCCAGCAAAGGTGGACTCATACGGCTAAAAGACACGGGCATCAACACCTATAACCGGATACATGGACTCTCGTCAGACCTGATCAACATTGTAGCCGAAAGCGCAGATGGAAAAATATACACCGGTACCGACGGTGGTGAAATTGATATACTCGTTCGGGGCAAAGCCACGCCGCTAAAACTTGAGAATTCGTTGCAGGGCGTGAGCATCCGCGATCTGTGTTTCGATAAAGATGGAACGCTTTGGATTGCGTCTTACGGCGGACTCATCAAGAAAACGGCCAACAAAGAAACTCTGTTTAATGTCGCAAACCGGTTGCCCGTACAGGATGCCCGAAGAGTATTCGTCGACAAGCATGGCGATTTGTGGCTGGGTACACGCTCCGGCGGAGTTTTCAAACTGAAGAATGACCAGGTTGTTGAGACCTATAATCGAAAAAATGGCCTGGCATCCAACTACGTTTTGGCGGTTGAGGAAGATGCGCGCGGAAACATATATGTCGGAACCAATGGTGGTGGGCTCTCTCGGATAGACAACAAAGGAACGGTAACTACCTTTCACTTTAGTGAAGACGATTCAGGTATTCTTATTTTCAATGTTCACATCGATGACAGCGGTGCCATATGGGTGGTGACCAACAATGGGCTTTATTATTTTAACGGCAGCGACTTTAAGAAACTGCTGATGGATCACCCCACCAAGGGCGAAACTTATTTTGATTGGATTGAAGATGATGTAGGGAACGTGTGGGTCA
>JBMOKS010000543.1:0-8533 GCA_049324355.1 Bacteroidota bacterium | reverse complement strand
CACTACGCCTAACCCCTTTTGAAAAGCCACTGCGCCCATCAGCGATGCGATCAGCATTTTACTACGTGATTCAAGATCCGGCTTGTTTACGGCTTTTTCTAGCGACTGGCTGATCAACGAAATACCTTCTAGTGCTATTCCTTCGCACAGCGGATGCGGCATTTTGGCGAGGTAGGCCTCCATGTTGTGCGTTAGTGCATCCATACCCGTTGCGGCAGTGATGAAAGGGGGAAGATCCATGGTAAGCTGTGGATCTGCAAAAATGATCTTCGCCAGCAATTTGGGAGAAAATAATATCTTTTTCTGATGCGTCACATCGTCGGCAATAATGGCGCTTCTGCCCACTTCGCTTCCGGTGCCTGCGGTTGTAGGAACGGTTACAAAATGAGGAACATCATTGGTAACGTAAACATCACCTCCGATCAAGTCATCGTATTTAAAAAGGTCTTCGCGGTGGTTCACGCGCAACACGATCGCCCGCGCCACGTCTAACGCCGCACCGCCACCAATACCGACGATGGCGTTTCGGCCTGTTTGATCGTAAGCTTCCGTGCCTTTGTATACATCAGATTTTACCGGGTTCTTATGAATATCGGAAAAAACTTCCGCGGCAATATTCTTATTCTTCAGATCACTCACGATTTCTTTAAAAAATGCGAGCTGCGCCACCGTGGGATCGGTGACGACCAACGGTTTTAGCAAATTATGTTTGATCAGATAATCAGGAAGTTCCTTTACTGCGCCAGCTCCAAAACGGATCGTCGTAGGAAAATTGTACTGGAATATTTTATCGAATGCCATCTTTACCTTATTCTTAACTTTAAATGCGCTTATGGTCTAAATAATTTCAAAGTATCGTTTATACTCCCAGTCGGTCACAGCTTTTAGATGTTGTCTCCACTCCCATTCGCGAGTTTGAGTGAAGTGTTCAACGAATTTTTCTCCGAGTATTGCTTTAGCTATGGATGAATTTTTCATCGCCTCGGTGGCTTCGAATAAATTCCCGGGTAACACGCCATTGGAGAAATCTTTATAACCATTTCCGATGGTGGCCGGTTGAGTCAATTTTAATTTTTTTCGAATTCCATATAACCCCGAAGCGAGGGCAGCGGCCATGGCCAGATACGGATTGGCGTCTGCTCCGATAACACGAGTTTCCAGTCGGGCTGATTTGGCGCCACCACACAAAACCCTGAGCGCCACGGTGCGGTTGTCTACGCCCCAGGTGAGTGTGGTTGGTGCCCACGCTCCTTCTACCAGTCTCTTGTAGCTATTGATCGTGGGCGCATACATAGGTAAGATGTGCGGCAGGCAATAAAGCTGACCGGCAACATAACTTTTCATCAGCGCACTCATACCGAACTTGTCTTTGGCATCGTAGAACAAATTGTTTTTCCCGCCTTTGTCCCATAAACTTTGATGCACATGCCCGCCGCATCCTGGCAAGTTTTCACTGATCTTCGCCATAAAGGTAGCCATCACGCCATGGCGGTATGCAATTTCTTTCACGGCGGTTTTGAACAACACTGCGCGATCGGCAGCCTCAGCCATGCCTGTATGCTGTATCGCTGCTTCGAGCACACCCGGACCGGTTTCGGTATGCAAACCTTCCAGCGGCACATCAAACTTATTCAACAGCTCAAATAGATCGGTGAAAAACGGATTGTTTAGCGTACTTCGAAGAATGGAGTAACCAAACATTCCGGGTGTGAGCGGTGTGAGGTCTTTGAATTTCTTTTCGCTTACGCTCTGTGGAGTTTCGGCAAAGTTGAACCACTCGAACTCTTGTGAAAATATGGGTGTATATCCCTGCTGGTTGGCCTCGGCAATTATTTTTTTTACCAGTTGTCGCGGACATACATGCGCGGGCTCACCTTTGTTATCGACGATATCGCCGAGAAAAAAAGGAACATCGTTCTCCCAGGGAATTCTTCTAAAACTATTCAGATCAATCCTGGCGGGTGCGTCCGGATATCCGGTATGCCAGCCGGTGTACGAACCGTTGTCATAGGCAACATCGGCGGCGTCCCATCCGAAGATCACGTCGCAAAAAGCGGAGCCCGACCTGGCAGCGGAAACGAATTTTTCGGTAGAAATATACTTGCCGCGTAAAATACCATCGATGTCAGTAAAAGCAATTTTTACTTTTCCCGAGGGGTGGTTATTCACATATTTGAGGATTGCCGTAGTGGTCATGTTTCAAAGTTCAAAGTTTGCACGAGGAATGCAAATTCAGTTGCCGGTTAATGTTTTGCCAACTTAAATATCGTGTAACTCAATGCCAGTATTCCCAGATAGATCAGCACTAATTTAAAGTTAAAAACGCTCATCGCTACAAACGAAGCCAAAGCGATGACCAATGCTGCAATAGGAAATACAGGATAAAACGGTGTCTTGAACGGCCTGGGCAGGTCAGGTTCGGTTTTCCGAAGCCTGATGAGTGTGATCATCGAAATAATATACAAGGTAAGTGCGCCGAAAACCGAAATAGTGATAATCTCCGCAGTTTTGCCGGTAATCAAAGCCAGAATACCAATGGCCATATTCACCAACAGCGCATTGGCAGGTGTCTGAAATCGTGGATGAACTTTGCCTAAAGACGCCGGTGCAAATCGCACCCTCCCAAATTCGAAAGTAGACCTTCCTGCCACGAGTATAATGCCATGAAAAGATGCCACCAATCCAAACAAACCGATCGTGATCAGCAGGTGATAGAACAGATTGTTGCTGCCCACCACGTAGCCCAGCGCCATGGGCAATGGTGAATCTGACATTGTGCCGTCAGCCTTATAGACAATGGCTTTCCAACCTGCCACACCAACTGAAGACACGAACGTAAGAACGCAGAGGATGACCAACGTAATGATAGCTGATCCAAAACCTTTGAGAATGGTGCGCTGGGGATCCAACGTTTCTTCCGCTACGTTGGCCACACCTTCGATAGCCAGAAAAAACCAAATCGCAAAAGGAATAGCGGCAAACATACCCTCCCATCCGTTGGGAAACGCGTCGCGCTGGAGGTTGCTCCATTGAAAATCAGGGAGTGTCAATCCCGCGAACAACAACAACTCGCCTACGGCCAAAATAGTAATGACCAACTCGAACGTAGCCGCAGCCTTTACGCCATAAATGTTCAGTGCAGTAAACAACAGGTAGATAAAAATTGAGATGGCAATGATCGGTATTTGCGGTAAGAAGAGGTTGAAGTAAGCACCGATGGCGAAAGCTATGGCAGGGGGCGCGAAAATGAATTCAATATTTTGAGCCATTCCCGCGATGAAGCCCATGTCGGTTCCTAGTCCCCGTTTGGCATAATCAAATACTCCACCAGCTTTGGGGATTGCACAAGCGAGTTCTGAGTAACTGAACGTAAAGGTTATGTAAAGGATGATGATGAAGAATGTGGCGATAGCCAATCCCCACGTGCCGCCTTGTGCCAGACCAAGATTCCAGCCGAAGTACATCCCGGAGATAACATATCCAACGCCGAGCCCCCACAACATCGTTGGCGTGAGCGTCCTTTTTAATTCCTGTGATTCTAAACTCAAAGGTTAACGTATAAAAAATTAAAAACCCAGATTAAAATGCATGACGGGAGGTGGTAAAAAAGATAATAATTACCGATAATTCCTATCAACAACAGAAATTAAGATACAGGGCGAGCTAAAAAAACTGAAAATCGAATTAGAAACTTAGCATAAGATAGTGGCCATTTACAGCGGGCAAATTTAATAGGTGGCTGCATGAAACTCTGTTTCAGGAGTCTGATGGTATAACTTTTCAAATTGCGATTTGAATGAACACGCGCAGGTAATGTCCGTCAGCTTAAGTGTGTTGGTCCCGAGGATGTGGCCGTTCACATCGTAGGGTTTTAAATAAATGATGGTCTCATAATCGAGCACAACCTTTTCTACCGCCGTAATAAAAACACCTGCACCCAAGAGCGGGCTGCCGATACCTACTACATTACCATTTGTTTTGCTGTGCACCAAAATTTTTAGAATCTCGGTGGCGTTGGAAGTGAATTCCAATTCGGATTTGTGCTTTTCCATTTCAATCAGGTTTTTTGGTTCGGTCAAATGCAAATAACTATAGAAAATCACATAGGTAATTTACACAAAAAAAACTGTGCCTTATCAACGCACCGGCATGTTATATTAGAAATTAAAGGCAACTGCCGTTGTGTGCAAAAATGGCGACGATACCTGTAAGAAAATTCTTCATTAACTGTTCAAACTTTAAACTCTTACTAATCTTAGGCTTGCTCAGCATGTCTCGCCCCCCTTATCACTCTCATCATCTGCGACATATATAAATGCAGGAGCCCATCGTTACCAGTCGGCACAACAATGGGCTCCTAGATCTAATTTAGAAAAATTATTTCAATTAAAAATTACCTGATCGCTAATTCTTAATTGCGTTTAGATTAATGAAATAATTTCTATTTAATCGGAGTCAGCTGCGCAGAAATACACCACCAGCGGCCATTTTCCTTCACATATACGTCGGTATACCGGTTGTTCATCACCCAAGGTCCGTCTTTGCTGATTTTGTATTTTGTTCGGGCATTTACCGTTGCCGTACTACCAACAATACGAACAATAACTTCGTCATAGCCAAACTCTGCCATTTTCTGAGGGTCATAGCCATGAGCCCAATCTTTCATGTACGCCTTGCGATCCATCACTCCCCCGGAACTCGTGATCAGCAAAAAATTCGGATGGATGATCTTGTTGTGACTGACGGTGTCGTTGTTGAGGAAATTGGTAATAAAGTCGTTATTTAACTTTCGCAGTGCTTCGGCATCATCGGCGCGCGGTGTTTGACCCCACGAACAGATTGAGACAAGTACTCCGGCGACGCCCAGGATGGGCAATATTTCTTTCATAGACCTATCAATGCCCCAAATTAGGGACTGCGTTTAAAAAAAAAGGATACAGATGGGCGTTATCATTAGGCTACAGTTGCTGAGACAATACTTGGATCGCACCTTTTGACCCTTTCATTAAAAGGCATTAGGGCATAAGCAAGTATTCAGGCATAAGTCTTTAGGCATCAGGCATTAGCAAATTCATACCTCTTCATTCGTACCTCGTCATTTCATTCATACCTTGTCATTCGCATGAATTAAATCATTTTGCAAGTTCGGCCAAAAGGCCGTCAAGGTTGAGTCCTCTGGTGTACATCTCAAGTTTTCCATCCGACGTACGTGGCCACAATTCCTGCGGGCGATCCCAATACAATTCCACACCGTTTTCGTCGGGGTCATTTAAGTACAAGGCTTCAGATACACCATGATCGGATGCGCCGGTAAGCGGATAGCCTGCTTCTCTCAACCGACTGAAGATAATAGCGAGATCTTTCCGGGTAGGATATAAAATAGCCGTGTGAAAAAGCCCCGGTTGCTGAAGAGCTGCCGGCGGTTGATCTTTGCTATACCAGGTATTTAACCCTATGTGATGATGATATCCGCCTGCAGAAATGAAGGCAGCCTGGTGGCCGTACATCGTGACCAGCTCGAATCCCAAAAGGTCGCAATAGAATTTTAATGACCGTTGCAGATCAGAAACTTTCAAGTGAACATGACCGATGCGGGTCTTTGGTGGTACGATGTAGTCTTTCATTGTTTTTCAGTTAACGGATGCCGCAAGGATATTAGTCCTGGGCGCGGATGAGTTTGTAACTTTAAAGATCTGGCGTCAAGAATCCAAGATCCGCTACCTGGTATCAAACTTCCCAGTGCTCTCGTTTTTTCAATTGAGAGCCACTATTTCTCGTAATGGGAATAATTCCAAAAGAAATTCA
The DNA here is from genome assembly GCA_049324355.1 of Bacteroidota bacterium. Classification (GTDB taxonomy): domain Bacteria; phylum Bacteroidota; class Bacteroidia; order Cytophagales; family Cyclobacteriaceae; genus Chryseosolibacter. Next base: position 2,728 of record JBMOKS010000543.1, on the reverse strand, counting down.
TTCAAAACGAGCTGATTTTACCCAAAAACGCATGTTGGCACAATTATGCGAATTGGTTATTAAAAAATCTTTGGCTATGAGGGAACAAGTATTATCCGTCGAAGAAATGAAGGCAACGCTCCTTCAAACGGTTGGATCTGAACATCCACTACTGATCACCAAAAAAAACAAAGAGATCATGTCTGGGTTTGTGCGCGGGTTTGCGGATCTCAACTGCAACATCTTACTGATATCTGAAAAAGTAGACAGCCTGGCCATGCGCATTGTAGAGATCAAGAATATTTCGGAGGTGGTTTATCCCAGCCTTATTTCTCGTGACTCGGCGAGTTCTAGAGTGCTTCGCGCCCGGCATTAGTCATAGCTACACACTTGAAGCCTGCCTCTTACAAAAAGTAAGGATCTAAAAGACACTTCGCAACTCAATCTCGCGAAGCACCTACGTTACCCAATGCAGCGTTTGTTGTCCCTGAATAGGATTTTCGAAAGGCACGTTGTCTTGCTGCGCCTTTTGCCATAATCGCTTGATCTCATAATACCATTTGGCTTGCATATCGGGCTCCCCAATCAGCATAAGTGTCGGATTGCTTTGTAATCCCTTGTTAAGTTTGATAAATACATCGAGATCCTGGCCAATAAACTTTTGTCCGAGGCGTTTGAGGGGCCACCACAACCACTTGGTGGCGGGCAGTGAAGAATAAAATATATGTGTAAGTTCGGTGCTATGTTCGTTGAGTGGCGTGAGGGTGGTGATGGAAATGATCTCGTGCTTTTCTCCGACGCGAATGTGTTCGAAGCGATTTCCAGGGATCTCAAAAGTGATCTCGGTAGATGAGCCTCCCTTCAACACGTTATAACCTTTTGAGTTGTTGGAAGGCGCATGCCGCAACATCTTAAACCCGAGCGGTGTGGGCTCAAAATGTTTTTCCTTCAGCTTCAATTTCTTTGCCGATCGCCAGTACCAGGACTGATGCACAAACGTAACGTGTGCAGGGTCTATCAGCCCGATCACCGAATGGTCGATGTTGGCCGGCAACACTACTGATTCCACGTGCAGGAATTTCTTCGACGCATCGAGTATTAAGTCGGGCGGCGCTACCTTGGGCTCAACATTAAAATGTAATTTCTTATCGGGAATGTAAACCCAAATAGTGTCGCTGATCTCTCTGAGCGGGTAACGGAATACTCTGATCTTGCTGAAGTCTACATTGCTGCCGGGCGCAATGGCAGGAATGTTCTTGCAAACGCCATTGGTGCCGAACTGCCAGCCGTGATAGCAACACTGAATGATATCGTCGTTATACCAGCCCTCTGACAATGGCACACCGCGATGCGGGCAATTGTCGCGCAACGCAAAAGCTTCTCCTTTGGAATCCCGGCCAAAGACGATCTTTTCGCCCAGGATCTCTTTCGATACCATTTTACCTTTCTTCAGCTGTGTGCCGTGAAAGGCCAGGTACCACAGGTTTTTTAAATACAATGAGGCATCAGCGGCCATAAATCAAATCAGTATAATCCTCAAAAATAAGAAATGTTACGATTCTTGACTTAATGTTCCAGGTTCCATGTTCAAAAGCTTATAGCAGGAAGCTTAAGGCTTGAAGCAAACCTCCAACGGTGACATTTTACACTTAACTTAACACTACTTCCTCGTTCATAGCGGGCCAAGTTCAATGTTTTGGCGACTATGTTTTTAAACTGAGTCTGTTTCAATATTCAATTTTTAACCGGTTAAAGGACACCGCCGGCATTCCACATAGTTTCATTGAATTTGGTATCGAAACAAACTAACTTTTAATCATCTTTTATCCTATGAAAAAAATTACGCTTCAATTTTTGGCTTTATTCCTGGTAACAACGGGCTGGACCCAGCAGACGCAGAAGCCTGTGCTGCATGGCAAGAACTGGATGGCCATAACCGGCAAACCGCTGGCTGCCACAGCAGGGTCAATGATCTTCCAAAAAGGCGGCAATGCCGTAGACGCATCGTGTGCCATGCTGGCCGCCACCTGCACCATGTGGGATGTATTAAGCTGGGGAGGCGAAACACAAGCCCTGATCTACAATCCTAAAACCGGAAAAGTTATCGGCATCAATGCGCTGGGCACAGCACCCACAGGCGCCACCGCAGACTTCTTCAAAAGCAAAGGCATGAACTATCCGCCGGAATTTGGTCCGCTGGCGGCCGTCACGCCGGGAACCCCTGGAGGATTGTGCACCATGCTGGCTGAATATGGTACCCTGAGCCTGAAAGATGTGCTCGCTCCAGCTATGCAACTGGCTGAAGGATATCCCATAGAAGCGCAGACCGCCAACAGTATCGAACGCGAGAAGAAACGAATCAAAGAGTGGCCGTATTCAAAAACTGTTTTCCTTCCTCACCTGGGCGAAACTCGCGAAGCGCCCGAAGCCGGAGAAATCTTCAAGCAAGCCGACCTCCTGGAAACTCTTCGCAAAATGGTGGAAGCCGAACAACAAGCGCTGAAGAAAGGCAAGAGCCGCAAAGAAGCGATCTATGCCGCTATGGACAGATTTTATAAAGGCGACATTGCCCGGGAATTTGTTCGTGGCTGCCAGGAACAAGGCGGCCTCATCACCGTCGAAGACCTGGCGAAGTGGAGAGTGTTACAGGAAGAACCACTCAAAATAAACTACAAAGGCATAGATGTCTACAAGCTATCACAGTGGACGCAAGGCCCTATGATGCTGCAAGCGCTGAACATACTCGAGA
>JBMOKS010000542.1:0-8540 GCA_049324355.1 Bacteroidota bacterium | reverse complement strand
GATAATATCACGTTCTTCTTTGGAAGAGGTCAAAACCACAATGGGAATAACCTTCTTGCGCTCATCGGATTTTATTCGGCGCAAAACCTCGATGCCATCAATTTTTGGCATTTTTAGATCCAGTAAGATAACTTTGGGAATACTGCTGGTCTTTTCGGAAAATAGAAAACTCAACGCCTCCTCTCCATCATGGAGGTGCAGCAGGTGATTTGCCAAGTTATGTTTCTTCAATGCGCGGATCGTCAGTCCCGCATCGTCGGGATTATCCTCCACAAGCAGGATCTCGACTACATTGTTGTTTTCCATTTTCATGAGATATTGTGAAATAAAATATAGCCATGCCGTGGGGTATCATTTTTGAAAATCTATGTTCGTGGCTTAAATACACGACAACCACTTCATGGCTGTTGGTAAATGAATACAATTGATGGGAGAAAGCGTAAACATCCGGATCACCAAGGCCAGCCAAAGCGGTAAAAAATCCGATAAATGTTCTATTATCAATATAAAACCTCATCACTTCAGTTTTGCGGACAAACGTTTATTCAGATTTCAGACTTATACACAACGTATCTCTACAATCGAAACAAGGGCAACAAAAAAAGCAAATTGCCTTTGCTAGTGATGGGCTCAATTAAATGTAAGGAAAAAAAATACCGTTTAAAAGAAATATATTGAGGTAAAAATTACACCATTATTGCATCGGTAACGGCGCGGCCACTACCATAGTTTGGAGAGGTCGGTCGTTATGGTCTTAAAGCACATGATCGACATGACTATTACCACCAGCCATCCGGCGATGAACATCCATATTGGGTGATGATAATGGCGCATCAGGTTTCCCTGTCGAGACGCCAGTAAAAGGATCGCCAGGGCCAATGGAAGAATCAGCGCATTTATAGCCCCGACTACAATCAACACTTTGACCGGCTGGCCCACCAGCAAAAAAACAACCGCCGAAAAAATAATAAAGCACGTGATCACCACCTGATGATTTCGGTCAAAAAATGCATGCAGAGATCGTAAAAACGACACCGATGTATAAGCTGAGCCCACCACAGAGGTGATGGATGCGCTCCAGAGCACAACGCCGAATATACGATATCCTAACTCTCCTGCTGCCAGCTGGAATACCGAAGCCGCGGGATTGCCTTTGTCCAATATGCCTCCCGATACAACAATGCCCAAAGCAGCCAAAAATAACAAGATTCTCATGGCCGACGCCAGTAAGATGCCCTTCACGCTGGCGCGGGAAACAGCGCCAATGTTCTGTGGCCCGGAAATACCGGCATCAAGCAACCGGTGAGCACCGGCAAAACTGATGTAGCCACCCACGGTCCCTCCCACCAATATCACGATGGCCGTTGTATCGGTGACTTGCGGCAATATCGAATGTTGCATTGCTTCTAAAACCGGAGGATTCGAGCTGAAAGCGATATAACCTGTAAGCGCGATCATCACAAAGCCCAATATTTTAGTGAAGAGATCCATCGCAGATCCTGCCTCTTTATACCAAAAGACAAAAAGAGAGATAATTACACTAATGATAACACCAAGCCAAAGGTCCGTACCGGCGACAACCTGAATACCTAACCCAGCACCGGCGACGTTGCCGACATTAAATGCCAAACCGCCTATGACAATCAGAATGGTTAGCAAGTGACCCGATCCTCGAAAAAATCTATTGGCAAGTTCCTGCGCGCGAACACCCGAAGCCGAAATGATGCGCCACATGTTCAACTGCACTACGATGTCCAGGACGATGGAGCAGAGAATAACAAAACCGAAACTTGTGGCCAGCTTTTCTGTAAATACAGTGGTCTGTGTGATAAATCCGGGGCCGATGGCAGAAGTAGCCATAAGAAAGGCCGACCCCAACAGCGCAGAAGAAATGCTTTTACGGTTGTTTGATGATGACATGATTTTCCTGTAGAAGGTGTGCAATGGCTTTGGCAAATTCCAGGGCCGATTTTCCATCGCCGTGGATGCAAACTGTTTCCGCTATGACAGGAATATTCTTTCCTGAGGTTGTAGTTACTGTACCTTTCACCATCTGCAAAACCTGTGCAGCTGCCTGCTCAGGGCTTTCTTTCATGGCATTCGGCAAATGGCGGGGTGTAAGGGTGCCGTCATCCTGGTAGGTACGATCGGCAAATACTTCACTGGCGGTTCGAAGCCCCAGCTTTCTGGCTTCTGCGATCATCACACTTCCCGACAGTCCGACGAACACAAGGTTTTCGTTCGCATCCTTCACCGCTCGTGCGATGGCCGTCGCTACGGGCGAATTCAGAGCCGCTGTGTTATACAAAGCGCCGTGAGGTTTAACATGGTGCAAAGTGGCGCCTGCCGCACAAACAAAAGCGTTGAGAGCACCAATTTGATATAAGACAATATCGTAAATGTCATTTTCAGACAACTTCATCTCTCTGCGGCCGAAACCCTGGAGATCGGGATAACCCGGATGTGCACCGATCGCTATTTTTTTACGAACCGCCATGTCCACGGTTTTTCTCATCACCGCCGGGTCGCCGGCATGAAAACCACACGCAATATTTACTGATGAAACGTAATCCATGAGCTTCTCGTCTTGCCCAAGCTGGTACAAGCCGAAGCTCTCTCCCATATCACAATTGATGTCGATGCTGCTCATAGAAGTTTTGAAGCCTTTCGCGGCATGACCGATGGATCAGCTGAAGCTCCTGCTGGAGTGAAAATAACATTTTTTCAGCTTCTGCTATCGAAATTTTGTTCAAGTAAAAAACGTCGTGGGGATTTAACTGAGCAAGCTTCGAAAGATGTGCTGTGATCACGTGCCCAACACGTGGATACCCGCCTGTAGTCTGATGATCGGCCATCAGCACCGTCAACAGTCCGGAAGGTAAGAGTTGCAGCGTGCCGAAGACCACCGCTGACGATAACAGTTCTTGCTGCCGTTGAACATGCAACGGTGCATGACCGAGATAACAAGCCATACGATCTGACGAAGATTCAATGCTGAATTCCTGAGCTTCTACAGATTGCTTCGAGGCTTCTGTGAGCCAACTCCATTCATTTCCCTCGATGAACGAAACGGCATTGGCATATCCATAAATTTTGTCGGCATTGATCCTCCACGGCAATTCAACATGGTATGCATTTCCTAAAAAGCTATCCAGTTCGTAATACGAGTCCTTCAGTATCATCTGATCGCCTTTCCTTAAAGCCCGGCCCATACCCCCGGCTGATATCTTTAAGTTTGTGCTCTGGCTTCCCAGCCAGGGTGTAATGGCGAGTCCACCCTGCACACTTAGATAACAACGATTACCCCACCTCTTCCCCTTAAAAGACAAGGTCGATCCGTTTTTTACCATGAGTGGTTTCCACAAAGCCACTTCTTTGTTGTTGATGCAGGGTGTAAAATCGGCGCCGGTGAGACTGATCAATGCGGTGCGCCCGAATTGGATTTGAAAAGCAGGAAAATGGATTTCGACCACGCCTTCATTAAACTCATTTCCAACTAAGGCATTTGCAGCCTGCGCGGCATAACGGTCCATCACACCATTGGGATTGACACCCCACTTGGAATAACCGTGACGCCCCAGATCCTGGATGGTTTCGAGCAAACCCGACTTGATAACCCGTAGACTCATGTGTTTTCCTGATCGGCTTGTTTGAATTGTTCGGAGGTGATGGCATAAAACTGAACGTTATCTCCCGGTTCCAGCGCAGCCGGCGGCTCGTTGGCAGGGTTGAATAATGACACAGGCGTTCTTCCGATGATCTGCCAACCGCCCGGCGATTGAAAAGGATAGATGCCGGTCTGAATACCGGCCACTCCCACACTTCCCGCTTCTACCTGCGCACTTGGCTTTGTTTTTCGGGGTACAATCAATTGTTCATCCAATGACGCCATGTAGGGGAATCCAGGCAAAAATCCGATCATATAAACCTGGTATACCCTCGAAGTGTGGAGTTCAATTATTTTTTCTCGAGTGATATTTTTAACGGAGGCAACATAGGCCAGGTCGAGCGCGTAAGGTTCTTCATAACAAACCGGGATCTTTTTTATGGCGCGTTGTGCCTGTGCCACCGGCTGTGATTGCTGATAGGCCTTTTGCATAAGCTGGCTGACCGTTTCGTATACGTTCTCCACCGACAATTTTTTGCGAATTTGATATAGATCGTACACAATGGTCAAAGAACTATACGCAACAACTATGTCCTTGATGCCCGGAAAAGCCTGCGCCTCCAGCCAATGCTTCATGCTGATAATTTTCTGATGACCTTCCGGCTGAATTTCATTGCCCAACGACAGCGAAACGGCCTGATCGCCTAGTGAAAAAATGGAATAGCTTTCCATAGCATATTTTTCTTTGAAAATAAGAAAGAAGCTATTCCTTTCACAAGTATCGTTGACTAAAGAATACCTGCTTGAACTTCGGACAGTCAAGGATCAACGATTATTTTCATCTTTGAAGGAAAATGGCCCACCTCTTCACAAGTCAATTTGATCGCGACATTTCAGATGCACCTTGTCACATAAGTTCGCATAGCGCCTTATAATAATTCTCATATGCATGTGAAGCCGTATACAAAAACAATACAGGCTCGATGATCTCCAGCTCCATGAGCATAAATTTTCCTTGAACAACAACACCGTCTACGCGGGCGTACAAACAATGCTGGGCAAACTGCAACACATATTGAGCTGCTGAATCAATAACAGATCGATCAGGTTCTACCGGATGGACCGAGCCGCCGAATTGATTTTGTACGCGAAAGTCACCTGTCTTCGCCCGCTTGATCAGGGAGTGACTGTAAACACCGTTGAAGAAAATGATCGACCACTCGCCGTCTTGTACTATTTCGGGAATAAAAGGCTGAACAATAAACGCCTCCCGTTGAAGCAATTCGTTGATCATTGTCTCGATCTCCTTCGTATTATCTCGTGTCACACAAAACGTATTTTTCGAAGCACCGCTTACACAGGGTTTAACCACCAGCTTTTCGCTGTTGAACTCCTCAAAATATCGATGAAGCTGAAGCTGCTCTCCCGGTTCAACAAATAGGGTTGGCGCTACAGAAAGACCCACATCGGCGATGTCTTTCAAATAATGTTTATCGCTGTTCCACCTCACCAACTTAATCGGATTGAGCAGCCTAACTTTTAATTTCTCGAGAGTTTCCAGCCAGTGGTGAAACCGATCGATCTTATCGATGTAGTCCCATGGGGCCTTGAGCAGAATGAGATCGTATTCCTGCCAGGCCACATGGGCGTTGGTCCATAGCTCTAACTGGACAGACAATCCTTTTTGACGAAGAAATTGTAACAGTGATTGATTTTCCTCATCGGGTATCCCGAAGGTACCGGTATGTTCATAGACGATATAAGCTATTTTCATTCTTAAATGTTATATAACTCCCGCATCATAACGATACTAAATACGTAAGAAAATGATTCAGGGTGTCTCATGGAAGACAAACGCCAGCAACGATTTTCAACGGACACGGCCCGTAAGTTGATTTTAAGTGTCATATTTTTTTGTTTTTATCGCACTAAAATTCATTTTAAATTGGCACTACCAAAAGAGCCATTTTAGGACAAATTTATGGTACCAATTTTATGAGCAAGTCTCCGCCGGAACTCACGCTGCCATTTATCCGACTAGACAAGGCCGGAAGTGTGCCCATGTATCATCAGCTCTATGAGAGCATCAAGCGAAGTATTTTAGAAGGAATGCTCAAACAAGGAGAGCGGATGCCCTCCACACGTGTGATGGCCGGCGATCTCTCCGTGTCACGAAACTGTGTGTTGTTGGCTTTTGAACAATTGATCCTCGAAGGATATCTCCACGGCAAGGCCGGCTCAGGAACCTACGTTTGTGAATTGCCCGAACTACCTAAAAGAAATACTGTTCCTGTAAAAAAATATATCAGGCAAGCCGCGCCAGTCACGAAAGACTATCCGCTATCGCGCGAAATACTGATCCGCGATAGTCAGCTGGAACCGATGAAACCTTTTCAGACTTCGGTGCCGTCGCTCGAGCATTTTCCATTCGCAACCTGGGCCAAACTGGCTTCCAATGTTTACCGGAATATCAGAACCATTCATCTGGGTTATGACGATGCGCAAGGTTATTTGCCATTACGGAAAGTGCTGGCCGATTATTTGCGCATTCACCGGTCTATTCATTGTTCGCCAGACCAGATCGTCATCGTCAATGGTTCGCGGCAGGCGTTGCATTTAGCTATACAACTTCTTGTCAGTAAGGGTGACCTTTGCTGGACGGAGGATCCAGGCTATCATGGTGCCAAAGTAGCGATCACACAATACGGCGGAAAAATATGTCCGGTTCCAGTTACTCATCAGGGAATGGATGTAGCCTATGCTATACAACACTTTCCTTTGGCCAAGCTGGCGTATGTAACCCCTTCGAATCAGTATCCAATGGGCGGAACGTTGCCATTGCCTGAGCGACTAAAACTCTTAAAGTGGGCTGCAAAACAAAAGATGTGGATCATTGAAGATGATTATGATAATGAATTTCGCTATCACGGACGCCCCATTCCTGCGCTTCAATCGCTTGACCGCGACGGCACCGTGATTTACGTTGGAACGTTTAGCAAAGTATTGTTTCCCGCCTTACGCATTGGATACCTCGTAGTTCCTTCTGTTGCTATGGCTGAGCAATTCAAATTTGCCAAATCGATCACCGATCGTCAGAACCCCGTGATCGATCAGGCCATACTTTCTGAATTTATCGCTGCCGGTCATTTTAGCCGGCATCTGAGAAGAATGCGTGTATTGTATAAGCAGCGGCATGATGAACTACTCATGTTGATGGATCGTCATTTAAAGCCTTACCTTGACGTGACCGGTGTAGAAGCGGGCATGCACATCGTAGCTTCGTTGAAACAACGGCGTAACATGAACATCATCATTAAAAAAGCGCTGGAAGCGGGAGTAATTCTTCACAACATCGATGACTTCGCAATGCAATTTAAACAACACAACAGTCTGATGTTAGGCTTTACAGGTTTCACTGTTCCGCAGATGACACGAGCAGTTGCTACCCTTCAGAAAATAATGGCTCAGTAAAAAAACAAACACCTGGCGCCTTCGCTTTTTATGGCAAAATAATTTCAGGCCCAAAAACACGAAGACACCAGGAGATAATAATGTTTACAATCCGGATGCAGCGATCGTCTTTTTGGTTAGCGGGAGTGTTCGGGCACCAATCACCTCAAGTATAATCAAAATGGTCAAACTTAGGATGTCGAACCACACCACCTCGACAGCGAGTGCAGACATTGACGAACTGCCGGCAAGTCTTGTCACCATAAAGATCAGCAGCAGCAAATTGAGCGCGATCACTGTCCATACCAATGGTTTAGAAAAATTCTTTCGCAGGATCGTATACACGATCAAAGCCGATATGGCCAGCAATTCTGCACCAAAGATGAGGCTTTGTCCATCGGTCAATTCCATAATAACGGGCCATTGATGATTCAGGAAAATACATGCTGCGGCGCCCAATTCGAAAAAGATCACGTTAGCCCACAATGTTGTTTTCAATAGTTTTGCGCTTTTCATAGTGATTTGTTTTTTATTGTAAAACTAGGTCACTGGCTTCGCCGTCGTTTTATCCAAACACGCCAACCCCTTACCCGATTGTGCCACTATCTTTTATTGTCATCACACGCCATCAGGTTATCATTTCACGTCTCCGGGTAGCTTCGCATCAGGATTAGATTTACCTTGGCATTGACTTCAAGATCATGGAAGACTACAAGAAGAATTTTATTCTCAACATGCTCGCCTACGCCGTGCAGAAGGATGTTCTGCTGGAACAACTGTGTAAACTTTCAGGTCTTGAACTTCAGGCCATGAAGAAAGGTTCGAGTATTGAGGCGACACCGAAACAGGTCAATGATTTGTGGTTGAACGCAAGTTACCTCAGCAACGATCCACTTTTCGGTTTACATTTTGGCGAATCGCTCACGCTGGCTGCGCTTGGTATTGTAGGGCAGATCATCCAAAACAGTCGTACTGTAGGTGAAGCGCTGACGCATGGTGCGGCGTTCGTACACTTGCTAACCGATCTGTTCGGCATGGAAGTAACCAGGTCGAGCAAATCTTTCACAATACGTTTTGTTCCCACAGGTAAGGCAGAGAAAGAGATGGCTTTTGCCTTCCGTCAGATGATGGATCTCTCCATGGTATTTGTGCTTCACGAAGTGGATGGGCTTGTACTCGAAAAAATAAAACCTAAATCGGTGCGCACACCACACGCTGAAATCAATCCCCGGGAGTATGAGCGCGTATTACGATGCAAAGCGGTGAAAAAGAATCAAGAGTACGCGATGGAGTTTGACGGACGTTACTGGGATGAACCCATCATTACCGCTAATTATGAACTGCAAAGTTTATTGTTACAAAAAGTGGCAGCCATGCGTCCGGCCGGTAATCATCAGTCGCTGAAAGAAAAAATTGCCAACTTTTTGATCACCAATACTTACCTGAGCATGCCAACGCTGGAAGAGATCGCTGCAAATTTCAA
>JBMOKS010000541.1:0-8554 GCA_049324355.1 Bacteroidota bacterium | reverse complement strand
TAGCGCAATTCAGAACTGGCAACGAGCAAGTGATCACAGTTGTCGGCTGTGGCGGAAATAGAGATAAAACCAAACGGCCTCTGATGGCCTCTATCGCTTGCCGGTTAAGCGATAAAGTTGTGCTGACTTCTGATAATCCACGCGATGAGGAGCCAATGGAAATTATCAAGGAGATGCAGGCCGGTGTGCTTCCCACAGAAGCCCGCAAGACGCTGGTGATGGCGGATCGTGAGGAGGCAATTAAAACGGCTTGTATGATGGCCAAAGAAAAAGATATCGTGCTCGTGGCCGGAAAAGGCCACGAAACTTACCAGGAAATCAAAGGAGTCAAATACCCTTTTGATGACCGTGAAGTAGTTGAACGAATGTTGAAAATGTTTGCCAATTAATTAGCCAATGCTCAATGAGTAAATGAGTAAATGAATGAGAAATTATAAAGACAATCCTATTGTAAAAATGACTTTTCAGTTTTCATTGGCAATCATTGAATTTTTTGAATTGTTGGGAGACCAAAAAAGATTTGCATTCGCTGACCAGGTGTTGCGGGCCGGGTGCTCCATTGGGGCTAATGTAAAAGAAGCACAAAGCGCCGAAAGCAAAGCTGATTTTATTCATAAAATTAAAATAACATCCAAAGAAGCTGAGGAAACAGAATACCCGTTGGAGTTATGTGACTTCGCCAGAAATTATCCGAAGCCTGGATCATTACTTAACGACATAGAGGGAATTCTGAAAGTGTTGAGTAAAATTGTTTCAACCACAAGAAAAACCATTAAAGGGACAAAATAAAATTGACAATTGACCCCATTGACCAATTGATAATTAGATAATGCTTTACTACTTATTTGAATATCTCGACCAACTTGACGTACCTGGCGCCGGTGTGTTTCAATACATTTCGTTCCGTGCTGGTATGGCTGCTTTTTTCTCACTGTTGATTACGATCACCTTTGGCAAATCGTTGATCAATTTTTTGAGAAGAAAACAGGTGGGCGAAGATATTCGCGATCTGGGACTGGAGGGTCAGCTTCAGAAAAAAGGTACGCCTACAATGGGTGGCCTTATCATCATCGGAGCGATACTCGTGCCCACGCTCTTGTTTGCTAAGCTCGATAACGTTTATGTAGTACTGCTCATCATAGCCACCGTTTGGTTAGGTCTTATCGGCTTCATGGATGATTATATCAAAGTATTTAAAAAAGATAAGAAAGGATTGGCCGGGAGGTTCAAGATCGTTGGCCAGGTTGGTCTCGGGTTGATCGTGGGGCTTACGCTGTACTTCAGCGAGCAAGTAGTGGTAAGAGAGGTGGTAACAGAACCGCAACCTATCGAGCGGGTCGCTGAACATCAGCCTGGCGAAGATACAGATGTAAACTATCACGACGTAAAGTCCACCAAAACAACGGTTCCGTTCCTGAAAAATAATGAGCTCGACTATAGCCGGATACTTCCATTTGTGCCTGACAATTATACATGGATCATTTATGTGCTCGTTGTGATTGTTATCATCACTGCCGTTTCCAACGGAGCCAACATAACCGATGGTATCGATGGCCTCGCTGCCGGTACTTCGGGCATCATCGGTCTTACACTGGCTATTCTGGCATATCTCTCGGGCCGGATCGACTTCAGTAGCTACCTGAACATCATGTACATTCCGAATCTGGCCGAAGTGGTTATTTTTTGTACTGCGTTCGTCGGGGCATGTCTCGGTTTCCTATGGTACAATGCCTACCCGGCGCAAGTATTCATGGGCGATACAGGCAGCTTGACACTTGGCGGTGTTATCGCTGTGCTGGCATTTGCGGTAAGAAAAGAATTATTAATTCCAGTACTCTGTGGAATATTTCTCATTGAAAATCTTTCGGTCATCATGCAGGTGTCTTATTTCAAATACACGCGCAAAAAGTATGGTGAGGGCAGAAGGATATTTTTGATGTCGCCGCTGCATCATCACTATCAAAAGAAAAACATTCATGAATCCAAGATCGTAACCCGGTTTTGGATCGTGGGAATATTGTTGGCCATTTTAACCTTAGCAACGCTCAAACTGAGATGATGAAACGTGTCGTCATATTGGGAGCTGGAGAAAGCGGAACAGGCGCGGCCCTGCTGGCGAAAGCCAAGGGCTTCGAGGTTTTTGTTTCCGATCAGAGTCAGATCAAAGAAAAATATAAAGCCGAACTGAAGCAACATGATGTTGCTTTCGAAGAAGGATTGCATTCCGATGAAAAGATACTCAACGCAAAGCTGATCATAAAAAGTCCGGGAATCCCCGAGAAAGCAGAAATCATAAAAAAGATCAGGGCCGCCAGCATTGATGTGATCGATGAAATAGAGTTTGCTTATCGTTACTTCAAAGGCAAAGTGATCGCAGTTACAGGAACCAACGGAAAAACTACAACTACGCTGCTGACTTACCACCTGATGAAAAATGCCGGCTTTAGTGTGGCGCTGGGTGGTAATGTAGGCTTCAGTATGGCGCGTCAGGTGGCCCAACAACATTTCGATTGGTTCGTGCTGGAATTGAGCAGCTTTCAATTAGATGGCATTGACACTTTCAAACCGCAAATTGCCATCATGCTCAACATCACGCCTGATCATATGGATCGTTATGAGTATACCATGCAAAACTATGTGAACTCAAAATTCATGCTGATCAAAAATATGACCCCGCAAGAGCACTTTATTTATTATGCGGATGATCAAGTGATTTTTGGGGAGGTGAAGACCAGAGCGATTGTGCCTCAACAAATTCAGGTGTCATTGCAACCTTCGTCGACAGCACCTGTTCGATTTGATGGAGAAAAGATGACGTTCCGTGTTGGTGAGGATTTTTCCATCACACAGTCTGACACTACGCTCAAAGGTCCGCACAACCTGATCAATACCATGGCTGCAGTTTCTGCGGTTCATGTGGCAGGGGGCAGTTTGAAGTCTATCCGCGATGGATTGAGAACTTTTAAAAATGCTCCTCACCGGTTAGAGTCGGTTGCCCATATTAAGGGCGTTGAATTTGTAAACGATTCAAAAGCTACAAATGTAGATTCTGTGGTGTATGCCTTGGGTAGTTATGATAAACCTTTGGTTTGGATTGCAGGCGGAATCGACAAGGGAAATGATTACAATGTCATTAAAGAAGAAGTAAAAAAGAAAGTGCGAGCCCTCATCTGCCTGGGAAAAGACAATGAAAAATTGAAGAAAGCATTCAGCGGGACGGTATCGACTATAAAAGAAACACAGAGTGTGAAAGAGCTTGTGCACATGGCTTTACAGGAGGCACAGACTGGAGATGTCGTGCTGCTCTCTCCGGCATGCGCAAGTTTCGATCTTTTTAAAAATTATGAAGATCGTGGAGATCAGTTCAGAAGCGCGGTATTGGAATTAAAAAAAGAAATGGAGGCCTAGTATGAACAAATTAAAAACATGGGCTGATAAAAACTTGGAAGGCGACAAAGTTATTTGGGCCGTGGTCTTCGCGTTGTCGCTCATCAGCATCCTGGTGGTCTACAGTTCGATCGGCACCTTGGCCTATAAGCGTACCATGAGCCCCGAACGCATGCTCATCATGCACACGCTCCATGTCTTTATTGGCGTGGCCGCCATGTGGTTTGCGCACAAAGTAGATTATCGGTATTACTCTAAACTATCAAGGTTCGCCTTATGGATCAGTATTCCGTTGTTGATCTACACTTTTACCAGTGGTACTACCATCAACGACGCTGCGCGTTGGATTACTGTTCCTTTTATCAACACCTCGTTTCAGCCTTCTGACTTTGCAAGCTTAGCGCTGATCGTCAACCTCGCTAGCATGCTATCCAAGCGTCAGCAGAATATAGATGACATCAAAGAATCGCTGATACCGATACTGTTCTGGTGTGGAATTATTTGTGGACTGATTGCCCTCACCAACATGTCTACGGCAGTGCTGCTGCTGATCACTTGTATGCTGATCATGTTCATTGGCCGCGTGCCCACAAAATATTTGGCCATGTTGATGTTTGTAGGTGTGTTGTTTGGAGCGTTGGCCTTCCAGTTTGGCGTGCGCGGCGGAACGGTGAAGAACCGCGTGAAGGATTTTATTGGATACGTGAATGGAAAAAAAGAGCTTCCGTTCCAGGCGAAACATGCAAGAATTGCTGTGGCCACCGGCGGTGTGACAGGAAAGGGTCCCGGAAACAGCGATCAGCGTAACATTCTTCCGCATCCATATTCGGATTTCGTTTACGCCATTGTAATCGAGGAATATGGAATGATAGGCGGCATGGTGGTGATCGTACTCTACCTGATCCTCCTGCATCGGGGAATGAAAGCGGCCTATAACAGCGAACGTGCTTTCGGCGGGCTGCTGTCTGCCGGACTAAGCTTCGATCTTGTCTGTCAGGCAATGGTGAACATGGGCGTTGTTGTGGGGCTCGGCCCTATTACCGGTCAGCCTCTACCACTCGTGTCGATGGGAGGTACATCGATGGTATTTACCGGATTGGCCTTGGGAATTGTGTTGAGTGTGAGCCGTGGAGAGCAAGACCAGGTGTGGGAGCAAAAGGCGTCCGACGAAGCCAAGAATAATAAAAACGTAGCAGCAAAAGCAGCATAAACAGAAGTTGAGCAATAGAGAACCATATCGATTGATCATCAGCGGCGGCGGCACCGGCGGACATATCTTCCCGGCGATTGCTATCGCGAATGCCTTTCGTGAACGCCACCCGGATGCGCGGATACTTTTTGTTGGCGCAAAAGGAAGAATGGAAATGAACCGGGTGCCCGAAGCGGGATACGAGATCGTTGGTTTGTGGATCAGCGGCCTGCAGCGTAAGCTTACCTGGTCAAACTTGTTATTCCCTGTGAAATTGATAGTTAGTTATCTGAAGGCAAATTCCATAGTAAAACGTTTCAGGCCACATGCCGTGGTTGGCACCGGAGGTTTTGCGAGCGGCCCGGTCATGATGGCCGCTACACGATCAGGAATTCCATCGATGATCCAAGAACAAAACTCATTTGCCGGGTTGGCCAATAAACAAGTGGCCCACAAGGTGAGCAAAGTGTGCGTGGCGTATGAGGGAATGGAAAAATATTTTCCGAAAGAGAAAATTGTGCTCACAGGCAATCCGGTCAGGAAGGATATTCTGAATGTATCGGAGAAGCGTGAGAAGGCGTTGGCGCATTTTGGTTTGCTGAATACCAGCAAAACGTTGCTGATCATTGGAGGCAGCCTCGGGGCGCGCACTATCAATGAAAGTATCATTGGGAGTTTTGAAAAAATCCTTGACGCGAAAATCCAGGTGATATGGCAAACTGGGAAAGGATACTATGACTTGTACAAGGCGAGACTGGAAAAATATGATCTCATGCGCATACGGGTTCAGGACTTCGTTCGTGAAATGGATCTGGCTTACGCAGCAGCCGATGTGGTGATTTCACGATCGGGAGCTTTGGCAGTTTCTGAATTGTGTATTGCGAAGAAACCTTGTATTCTGGTTCCGTCGCCCAACGTAGCGGAAGATCACCAAACGAAAAATGCGATGGCCCTCGTGGAAAAAAACGCCGCATTGATGGGAGCTGACAAAGATGCAAGAAATACCCTGGTGGATGAAGCTTTGAAACTTTTGTACGATCAACAACAGGCGTCCAGGCTTTGTGAGAATATTGCGAAGCTGGCGAGGCCCGAAGCCACATCGGCAATTGTAAATGTAATAGAAAAACTGGTTAAAGTATAGGATAATAATTGTGAGATTAGATCAATACCATAACGTTTATTTCCTCGGCATCGGAGGCATTGGCATGAGTGCCCTTGCCCGCTGGTTCATGAAAAAAGGCTTGAAAGTATCTGGCTACGACAAAACTGCAACCAAGTTGACGGCAGACCTCGAGAAAGAAGGAATGAAGATCCATTTTGAGGACGACGTGAAATTCATTTCCCAAGAAGTCATTGATCAAAAACAAAATACATTGGTGATTTTTACACCCGCGATACCAAAAGATCACAAGGAGTATAATTACCTGAATGATAATGGATATACGATTCTAAAGCGCTCCGAAGTTCTCGGACTGATCTCCAAAGACTATATTACTGTTGCAGTGGCCGGAACGCATGGGAAAACGACTACTTCTTCGATGGTAGCTCACATTTTCAAAACTGCGAAGAAAAATATGGTTGCGTTCCTTGGCGGCATCACCACCAACTACGAGTCAAACCTGGTAATGGAAGGTGAGGTTACCAAAGACACGATCGTTGTTGCTGAGGCCGACGAGTTCGATCGTTCTTTTTTGCGGCTGTTCCCGCAGACTGCAATTGTAACTTCGGCTGACGCCGATCACTTAGATATTTACGGCGATCATGAAAGCGTACTCACGTCGTTTAGAGACTTTATCAAACAGATCAATGAAAAAGGATCGTTGATCATTCACGAGTCTATCGATGAAAAATTAGCAGCCAATGTGACACACGTCACTAAATATATTTACAGCATGAGCCGGGGACAATTTTTTGCCGGCAACATTACCGCGAAAAGCGGATTTTTTGAATTCGACCTCCATGGTTTTGGTAAGGTTGAACATATCAGGCTCGGTGTCCCCGGTTTTCATAACATTGAAAATGCCATAGCAGCGTCTGTGGCAGCAAGTCGACATGGTGTGGATCTGGCTACGATCAAAAAAGCATTGGAATCTTTTGCCGGCGTAAAGCGGCGCTTCGAATTTGTGGTTCGCAACAAGAAGTTCGTATTCGTAGATGATTACGCGCATCACCCTGCAGAGATCGAGGCATTTTTGAGATCTATGAAATCCATGTACCCGAGCCGGAAACTTACGGTCATTTTTCAGCCGCACCTCTACTCACGCACCCGCGACTTTGCCGAAGGTTTTTCAAAAAGCCTCAGCCTTGCCGACAACGTGTTGCTCATGGATATCTACCCGGCACGGGAGCTGCCGATTCCTGGAGTGGATTCAGACATGATCTTTAAGGATATTACAAGTCCGGCTAAAGTTCGATGCAACAAAAGCAACTTGATGCAGAAACTGGAAGCTATGGAGATCGATGTGGTGGCTACCGTCGGAGCCGGAGACATCGATACGTTTGTTGAGCAAATCAAGAATATGTTGAATAAAAGACTATGAAGCTGAAATTCAACATTCGTAGAGAAATAAAGATCCCCGCCGTATTGATCGCGGTGTTTGGCCTTATTGCTTTTACCGAGCGAATGAAGGGCAGTGTGTCCGTAAAAAATATTGAGATCAAGATTGATAACATTCACGAAAACCACTTCCTTGATGAAGAAGATATCCTGAAACTCATGCAGGTTAACCAGGGAAATTTGATGGGCACTGACATCAAAAAACTGAACCTCAAAGCAATCGAAAAAAAGATCAAGGATGATGCATTCGTAAAGGATGCACAACTGTACAGCGATGTGAAGGGAAATTTAGTAGTAGGGGTTGAATTACGCCGCCCGGTTGCCAGAATGGTCAGGAACGATGGGCCTGATGGATATATCGCCGAAGACGGAACCGTGATGCCCGTGTCAGACAAGTTCACGTCAAGGGTGGTGCTGATCAGCGGATCCTTTGTGCGACAGCTTCTGCTTCAGCACAACGTGAACGAAACAGAAGAAGGCAAGCAATTGATGGAGATGCTGAAAATGATCCGCAAAGATGATTTCTGGAGCGCACAGATTGCCGAACTGGACATCAACAGCCAGGCGCGAATCACACTCTATCCCCAGGTAGGAGACGAACACATCGAGTTTGGCAAGCCTGAGAACCTGGAGTTAAAATTCAGGAAGCTGAAAATATTTTATAAAGAAATCCTGCCAAAGGTGGGGTGGAATAAATATAACAGGGTGAATTTGGAATATGAGGGACAAATAGTAGCAGAATAATAAATGGTCAATGGTCATTAGTCAATAGCTAATAGAAACATAACGTGATTTCCGATAAATAATGACTAGTGACCTGTAACCAATGGCCTGTGACAATAAGCAGATAAGATGAGATTAAATATCTGATAACCGATATAAGAAACAACAACCACTATTAAATATTTACAACCATGGAACAAGAGAAAATCGTAGTCGGACTCGACATAGGCACAACGAAGATATGTGCTATTGTTGGCCGCAAGAATGAATTTGGCAAGCTGGAGGTTCTCGGCATGGGCAAGGCCGAATCCGAAGGCGTTGTGAAGGGAATAGTCTTCAATATTGATAAAACCGTTTATGCCATCGAGAAGGCTATCAAGGAAGCCAGTGACCAATCGGGCATCGACATTGGTGTGGTGAACGTGGGGATCGCTGGCCAGCACATCCGTAGTTTCATTCAGCACGGAGGCATCACCCGCAGTTCAAGGGAAGATGAAATTACGGTTGCCGACGTCGAGCGCCTCACGCAAGACATGTATCGGATGGTGGTTCCTCCCGGAAGTCAGATCATTCACGTCATGCCCCAGGATTACATGGTTGATTATGAGGATGGCATCAAAGAACCTGTAGGCATGTCGGGCGTAAGATTGGAAGCAGATTTCCACATTATCACCGCGCAGACCAACGCGATCAATAAT
>JBMOKS010000540.1:0-8558 GCA_049324355.1 Bacteroidota bacterium | reverse complement strand
TGTGGCCGACGGCTTTGGCTCCAACGGACTCGCGGATTATTACATAAAGGCGCGATACAAAGCCAAAGACAATCTTACGCTTTCGCTCGATGCTCATCGCTTTGTATTGCCCACCGCGGTAACAGCGACCGACGGAACAACCCTCGAAAAAGGACTCGGTACTGAATTCGATTTCGTATTGATGTACAATATGACCAAGATCATTGGCATCGAAGCAGGCTATTCTAAAATGATATCGACGGAAACCATGGTTTCGGCAAAAGTGAAGAACGTGAAGAATGCCGACAAGAGCTCCGACTGGGCTTACCTCATGATCTCCGTTAAACCAGAATACATTTTCAAATAAGAAAAACTATGAAAACCATACCCTATATAAAAATAATTTTTCAATCGGTCATCGTGCTCATCCTGTTGGTGTTGATGACGTCTTCGATACCGGTGAAGCAAGGCAAAGAAGTGATCCGTCTGGGTTACATACCACTCACCGACTGCGCGCCCATCATTATGGCGAAAGAACTGGGGCTGTTTAATAAATACGGTGTCAATGTAGAAGTAAGCAAAGAGGCTTCCTGGGCCAACGTTCGTGATAAAATCCTTACCGGAGAATTGGACGGCGCTCATTGTTTGTTCAGCATGCCATTTTCTGTCTACACCGGCGTGGGCGGCAAACAAGGTTCGGAGATGAAGATCGCGATGGTGCTGAGCAACAACGGACAAGCTATTACACTCTCGAAAGATTTTTGCGGCAAAGTAGGATTCAAGCAGACCATGAGAGTTGCACCCGTCGTGGCTGCGAAACTTAAAGCTGACAAAGAGGTTACTTTCGCCATGACTTTCCCCGGAGGTACACACGATATCTGGCTTCGGTACTGGCTTGCCGCCGCGGGCGTGAGTCAGAAGACCTCCAAGATCATTACCATACCGCCACCTCAAATGGTGGCCAATATGAAAGTTGGAAATATGGATGGATACTGCGTGGGCGAGCCGTGGAACGGTGTAGCCGTAAAACAAGAAATTGGCTTTACAGAAATCGCAAGTCAGGACATATGGGAACACCATCCCGAAAAAGCACTGGTGGTCAATAAGAAATTCAGCGAAGCAAGAACAGAAGACCTCAAAGCAGTCATGAAAGCAGTACTGGAAGCGTGTAAGTGGCTGGATAATCGCGCGAATCGTAAAAAAGCTGCGCCGGTTATCGGGAAATACATCAATGCACCTGCAGACGTTATCGAAGCCCGCTTGATGGGTGATTACAACCTGGGATGCAGCCAGGGTACAGAGATCTACACCGACAATTATATGCTATTCAGCCGCAACGGCGAAACCAATTTTCCACGGAAGTCGCATGCTATCTGGTTTATGGCGCAATACGTAAGGTTTGATTATTTGCAAACTCCACCTGAATACAAGGCTATTGCAGACAGACTTATTCTTCAGGACTTGTACCGTGAGGTGGCAGCCAGCATGAACGTTAAAATTCCGGCTGATGACATGAAGCCTTTTACACTGACGCTCGACAAAGCCACCTTTGACCCCCTTAATCCGGGAGATTATTTGAAGCTCGCGAAGAAATAAAATCAGATCTCAGGGAGAAAACCTAAAATTTAAAAGCATGAAAAAAGCATTAACCATGGCAGCGCAAACAACCGGTCATTGGTTTGGAGGTGATGGCAGTGCTGGCGCCATTGCGCAAAAATTTTCTTTTATCGTGAAGGGCATTTTCTTCAACATACTCGGATTCGGTTCGCTCATAGCAGTCTGGTATGCGATCAGCCTCATCACGAACAAGGCGTTACCCACGCCTATGGCCACGTATGAGGTATTGTGGGAACTTATTAAAGATCCGTTTTATGATCAGGGTCCGAATGACAAAGGAATCGCATTGCAATTGATGAGTTCGTTGTTGAGGGTGTTCTCAGGTTTTGCTTTAGGAGCAATGGTGGCCGTTCCGGCCGGATTAGTCATGGGTGCAAGCCTCACATGTAAACGTATCTTTGATCCGCTGGTACAAATTTTGAAACCAGTGTCGCCGTTGGCCTGGTTTCCCATTGGTCTTGTTGCTTTTGAATCAGCAAGCAAAGCCACCATCTTTATTATTTTTATCACTTCGTTATGGCCAACGCTCATCAACACCGCATTCGGTGTTTCTTCTATTCCTGACGACCATAAGAACGTAGCTAAAGCTTTCGGCTTCTCGCGATGGAAGTATCTCACCAAGGTGCTTATTCCTTATAGCCTTCCGCACATCATCACCGGGCTTCGGTTAAGTATCGGTGTGGCGTGGCTGGTGATCGTGGCAGGCGAAATGTTGTCCGGAGGAATGGGTATTGGTTTTTTTGTGTGGGACAGTTGGAATGCGTTGAGTCTTGAAAAAGTTATTTCGGCTATCCTCATCATCGGCATGGTGGGGTTGCTACTCGACCGTCTGTTCGCCTGGGTGCAGAAGCGTGTTACTTATCAGGTTTAACAAAATAGCATAATAACAATGAGCTACTTGAAAATTGAAAATTTGGAAATCGCTTTCAATACGCCTAAGGGCAAGTTTATGGCTGTGAAGGATATTGATCTTGAAGTAGAGCGCGGCCAGATTGTGTCGATCATCGGACATTCGGGTTGTGGAAAGTCTACGATACTCAATGCTATTAGCGGAATGCTTTTTCCTTCAAACGGAAAAGTTACTGTGGATGGTAAAAAAGTTCAGGGACCTGGCCCTGACCGAGGCATCGTGTTTCAAAATTATTCCCTGCTTCCGTGGCTTACGGTGTACGAGAATATCTACCAGGCTGTGGACGCCGCGTTAACTCAAAAATCGAAAGTCGAAAAAAATAGTCTCGTAGAAAAATATCTGCGGATGGTCAACCTTTGGGATCACCAGGAAAAATATCCCAAACAAATTTCAGGCGGCATGAAACAGCGTGTTGCCATTGCCCGTGCCTTCGCGATCGACCCCGATATGTTGCTGCTTGACGAACCGTTCGGCGCGCTCGACGCCCTGACCAAAGGGTCGCTTCATATTGAGCTGCTGAAGATGTGGAACCTCACCCATCGCAGTAAAACTATCATTATGGTGACACACGACATCGAAGAGGCCATATTCTTGTCTGACCGCATCGTGGTGATGAACAACGGGCCTGCCGCTACCATCAGGGAAATTGAAGAAGTACATCTGCCCAGACCCCGCAACAAAAAAGAGATCGTGAATCTTCCCGAATACCGGGCTATCCGCGAGCGCCTACTCGGCTTGCTGATGGACAAAGTTTCTATCGACGACGCTGATTTTTACAAAGAAGAAATTGCAGCATAATAGTGAAGGTCACCAGTTGATGGAGAAACCACCGGCGACTAGTGATCCATGATTCAAGACCAATGTTAAAAGAGCAATCCTATAAAACAACGTGTTCGTATTGCGGCGTGGGCTGCGGTATGGTAGTGAAGAAAGATCGGCGCAATAACCTGATTGTAGAGGGCGACAAGGATCATCCTGTAAATAAAGGGATGTTGTGTTCGAAGGGTATGAACCTCCATTACGCCATGCAGGACAAGAGTGATCGGCTCTTGTATCCGGAGATGCGATGGAGCCGAAACCACCCAAGGCAGCGAGTAAGTTGGGCCGTGGCGATGAAAAGAGCTGCTGCGGTGTTTAAGTCAATTATTGAGGTGCATGGCCCCGATGCTGTGGGTTTTTATGTTTCGGGCCAGTGCCTCACGGAAGAGTATTACGTCGCAAATAAATTGGTAAAAGGGTTTCTCGGTACTAACAATATCGATACGAACTCGAGGCTTTGCATGAGCAGCGCAGTGGCCGGGTACACCAAAATGCTGGGAGAAGATGCCGTTCCAGTTTCCTACGATGATATTGAACTGGCCGATTGTTTTTTAGTGGCAGGGGCCAATCCGGCGTGGTGTCATCCGATCTTGTTCAGGAGAATAGAAGCGCACAAGCAAAAAAATCCTTCAGTAAAAATGATCGTTGTCGATCCGCGACGCACTCAAAGTTGTGAACATGCCGACCTGCATCTTCAGATCAATCCTGGAACAGATATTTATCTTTTTCATGCTATTGCTCGTATTTTGATCGAGAACGGAGAAGTAGACTACGAATTCATCACACGGCGAACCGAAGGATTTGATCAGTATAAAGAAACGGTATTCAGAAATACCGTGTCGGATGCCGCCGAGATCTGCGACGTCCCCGAAACTGATATCCGCCAGGCAGCGGCTTACATTCGCGACTCAAAAGGGTTTCTCACATTGTGGGCGATGGGCCTCAATCAAAGTGTGGTGGGAGTGAATAAGAACCTGGCGTTGATCAGTTTGAATCTGATAACAGGTCAGATCGGCAAACCTGGTTCCGGCCCCTTCTCACTCACTGGCCAACCGAATGCCATGGGCGGACGCGAGGTGGGGGGATTAGCCACTATGTTGGCAGCGCATCGCACGTTGTCGAATCCACAGCATCGAAAAGAAGTAGCGGAGTTCTGGGACGTGAAATCTATTTCGGAAAAACCCGGACTCACGGCAACACAGATGATCGATAAACTGGAGTCGGGTGAGCTCAAAGCCATATGGATCATTTGCACTAACCCCATGGTCAGTCTACCCAATGGTCGACGCGCCGAGGCCGCACTAAAGAACGCCCGCTTTGTGGTGGTCCAGGATATTTCCAATCTCTCAGATACACTGTCGTTCGCCGATTTGGTACTTCCTGCCGCCGGCCATTTTGAAAAAGAAGGTACGATGACCAATTCCGAGCGGAGAGTCAGTTACCTGAACAAGATCGTTGACCCGCCAGGCGATGCATTACCTGATGCAGAAATACTTTGTCGGTTTGCCCAAGCCATGGGCTTCAAAGGTTTCGATTACAAGTCTGCGGCTGAAATATTCGAGGAACATACCCGACTTACGCGTGGTACTCATATCGACATCTCGGCGCTTTCGTATGACCGGCTCAAGCAGGCAGGAACATTTCAATGGCCTGTACATAGGGCGAAGCCCAACGGAACGGCGCGATTGTTTGAAGATCATATTTTTTACACGGCCACTAAAAGAGCACAATTTCACCCGCTCGATCCGCAAAATCAATCAGCGCCACCGACAAAGGATTTTCCTTTGATCCTCACCACCGGCCGCATTCGCGATCAATGGCACACCATGACGAAGACCGGGAAGGTGAATAAACTAAAGCAGCACATCGATCGGCCATACGTCGAGATCCATCCGCATGATGCGCTGATCCGAAATATTGTGGATGGCGATGTGGTAACCATAGCCAATGCGCAGGGGTCAGTGCGGGTGCGCGCTAAAGTTACGGACGACGTAAAAAAGGGTGTGGTGTTTTTGCCTATGCACTGGGGAAAGATATTGACCGGCGATCTCGCGAGGGCCAACAATCTGACAAGCGATCTTGTTGATCCCGTTTCGAAAGAACCCGACTTTAAGTATACTGCGATAGAAGTTTCGAGATACGAAAAGCCCGTTGAAAAAATTATTGTGGCCGGGGCAGGAGCCGCAGCATATCGTTTCCTGGTGAGCTACCGGGCCTTGAATGATAAAGACACCATTCACGTTTTTTCTAAAGAGAAAGACCCATTCTATAATCGAGTGCTGCTTCCCGAATACGTGAACGATGCCTTGTCGTTCGACAAGCTGAAGAAATTCAAGGACGGAGAGTTCGAAGCACTGGATGTTTCATTGTACCTGGAGAATGAGATCGTATCCTTCGATCGTCAAAAGAAAACAGTGACTGATAAGTTCGGACGAAAACATAACTACGATAAGCTGATCCTCGCCACCGGTTGCCGCGCCCACGTGCCGAAAGATGCGCCCATTCATTTTCCGGGTGTATTCACCATGCGTACGCGCAGAGACGCCGACGCACTGAAAAATTTTCTCAAACCTGGGGGTCACGTCATGATCATCGGCGGCGGTCTGTTGGGATTGGAGCTCGCCGCGTCACTGCGAGAGATCGACGTCAACGTTTCTATCACACAACTGGGCAGCCGTTTGATGGAACGACAAGTCGATACATTGGCCGGTCAACTGTTGATCGACATCGTAGAGGAAATGGAGATCAATGTTTACTTGAACGACCAGGTGCAGAACGTAGAATTAAGCAGGTCTCCCGGCAGGTTTATGGCGCAACTCAACAGCGGCAGAACATTGGAAGTAGATGCTGTTGTTTATGCCGTCGGCACCAGACCCAACATTGAGTTTGCTCAGGAATCGGGGTTGGAATGCGGGCGAGGTATTATTGTGAATGATTACTTACAGACCAGCGACGCCGACATCTTTGCTATCGGAGAAATTGCTGAACATGACGGAATCACATTGGGCATTACCGCCGCGGCGGAAAAGCAAGCCGATGTTGCAGCTCAATTTTTGTCAGGCGATATGCAAAGTGTGTATCAAGGCTCGGTTCCCATGAATATTCTGAAATTCTCCAACCTCGACCTGTGTTCGTTGGGTATGGCCGAGATCCCCGCCAACAGCGATGGATATGATGAGATTTTGTTTATCGACAAAGCCACGCGGTATTACAAAAAATGTATTATAAAAAACGACAGGCTTGTCGGCGCCATATTGATCGGTGATAAATCGGAGTTTGCCGAATTCAAAAGCCTGATCGAGAACAAGATCGAGCTGTCGGAGAAACGGATGCAGTTGCTCCGGTCAGGCAAGAAAATGGAGCCTGTGCTGGGCAAGTTGATCTGCACCTGCGGGCAGGTGGGTGACGGTAATTTAAAGAAGCTTGTTGATGAAGGATGTCAAACTCTTCACGATCTTTGTCAACGGTCTGGTGCTGGCCTGGGATGCGGAAGTTGCAAACCTGAAATACAGCAGGTGTTAAAAGAATGCACCGTACAAATCAAGCGTTAATGGAGACAAAAAAAAGTGATCTGATTCGGGCGTTTGTAAAAGGAGGTATCTTATCTCCGGCCGATCTATTGAAGATCATGAGCATCTCGCAAAGTGTGGGCAATAAATTTGTGCTGTTCGGTTCCCGCCAGGATATCATGTTTCCTTCCAACGGCGCGGACCTGTCCAAGATTGAAAATTCATTTTCTGCCATCCATATCGATTGTGAACTGGGCAGCGATCAGTCGATCTACCAGAATATCGTTAGTTCGTATGTGGCCGTAAACATTGTGGAGACCACACACTGGGTGAAAGAAGATACTTACCACTTTGTAGTTGATAACTTTGATTACAAGCCGAAACTGAAGATCAATATTGTTGACCCATTGCAAAGCCTTGTCCCGCTTTTTACGGGTGAGCTCAATTTTATCGCTTCCAGAGAAGAGAACTATTGGTACCTCTACATCCGCGATCCGCGCAAGGGCAACGTGATCGAGTGCTGGCCTCGCTTGATCTTCAGCCACGATATTGCGCGGGTATCGAAGGAGCTGGAGTCGGTATTTTTGAAATATGCTCCATTTAGTGTTGACGAATTGTATGTTATCTTGAAGGGCAGCTTGCGTATTAATTACAGGCCTATCACGGAAAAGTTGAAGTTTCCGGAAAATACATTTCCGTATTACGAAGGACTCAACGCCATGCTTAACAGTCAATACTGGCTAGGCTTATATTGGCGCAACAATCAATACGATATTGATTTTATGAGCGCGGCGTGCCGGCTTTGTCAGGAGACCAACATTGCCAAGATCAACATCATTCCCTGGAAAGCTTTTATCATAAAAGCCATTAAGGCGGGCGACCGCATCCGGTGGGAGAAGCTCATGGGTAAATTTGGTATCAACGAACGGCACTCTTCATTGGAATTGAATTGGCATCTACCCGTGATCGATGCCGAAGCACTAGAGCTAAAAAGATTTCTGGTGCGCGAACTTGACCAGCAGGACATCAGCACGCATGGCCTTACGTTTACCATCAAGACCCATCGCGAGATGTTTTTGTTTACATCTATTGTGATTGAAAAATGTCATGACACCACGCCCTCCAGAACTGAAAGCTACAATATTCTTTATGCGAAAAATTTCAACCCTAATAACATCGACTATCTCGTATACGCCCGGCAGGTGAGGAAAGAGATCATTCCGGCGTTGCTTATCGAGTTAAGTAAATTATATTTTCGGCAGCTAAATCCGGAAAAGGAGAATAAGGATACAAAAACCCAGGACGACGCGCCCGTCAACGGAAAAGCTTTCAGCTATCAATGCAGCAATTGCCTCACCATTTATGACAAAAAGTTTGGCGACCCTGCCGCCAGCATACCGCCAGGTGTAGCTTTCGAAGACTTGCCCGAAACATATAAGTGTCATGTTTGCGATAGCCCCAAGAAACATTTCACACCCGTAAAGGATTATTGAATTACATCTTCATCAATACCTGAAGGGTCGACCGGGAAGATTGTTCCAGGAGCACGCCGGGTTTTTGATGGTACATGTTGAATGTCTTATCGTCGTAATTTTTTACCGTGATCAGTGTCAACCCGGTGTTGTAATAAACTTCAAAATGTTCGTGCAGTCTTTTAATAAGCTCATTCACTTTGCTTTCGCGGAAGTCGATGCAGAATGAGAATGAAATGGCAGAGTTCTGCA
>JBMOKS010000539.1:0-8578 GCA_049324355.1 Bacteroidota bacterium | reverse complement strand
TGTGGGAAACGAGATCGAAAGAATAAAGCAAACATTCGTTCACGAAGTATTCAGTTTCGAAGATGAGCGCCACCTGGAACGGTACATTCAATACCACCAACAAGCACTGATCCGGTTGATGGATAAAGCGGCATTGTTCATCCACACTGAAAGTCCAGCGGATCAGA
Source organism: Bacteroidota bacterium (assembly GCA_049324355.1). Lineage (GTDB taxonomy): Bacteria > Bacteroidota > Bacteroidia > Cytophagales > Cyclobacteriaceae > Chryseosolibacter. The sequence continues at coordinate 8,411 of JBMOKS010000539.1, read as the reverse complement.
AGCGTAAAATGTTCTACGAAGTGTTCTATGCAGGATTGGAAGAACTCCTCTTGTTCGTTGAGCGGCACTTTGCGAAATATTTTGATCAGGATGCTAAGGCACCTGAGGGGTACATCGATATGGCCCGAAAGGATGCAAGAACCAATATCAGAAGGATTCAAAAAGCTTTTGGTGCAAAGCAAACAGACCAACGCTTGATTGACCTCTTGCTGCACATACTTAAAAAAGTTGTGGACAGCAAACTGGATCAGGGAATTACCTATCGGAAAGTAATGTACGCAAAGGAAGTGCAAAAGGAGTTATTCCGGTTAATTGAAAGAGAAAGCGAAATTCAGGATTGGGATGATGAACTTCGGCAAGTGATGTACTACCTGAATTATAACTCTGTGAAAGTGCTCACCTATCATGCTCACTATATTTCTTCTCTGCTTGATCAATCAGAAACCCGGGCGGAAAAGATCGAGACCTTGTCTTTTGTTTTGAAGAAGATCAATCAATCGCAAGTGAAACCGGGAATACGGTATAACCAGAACGGCAGTCCTCTGAAGGATCAACTGAACATTTACATTGCAGAAGAAATTGACTACCAGGAAAGACTGCAACAACTAAGCAATAGTTCATCTGACAGATCGCCAGACTCGTTTCTGCCAGGTTTCAAACTCAAATTTGAGGCTTCCGTTTCACAACTGGCTTACCTGCTCAGGATTTTCATGGAAACAAAATTTATCATCAACAACAATTTAAGCCAGGTGCTTCACTTTCTTGTGAAATACGTAATAACAAAACGTTCCGAAACGATCTCTTATGGCAGCTTTAGGTCAAAATTTTACAGCACAGAAGCCGGCACAAAAGAGTCTGTGAGAAACATGCTCGTTTCTATGATCCAATATATTGATAGGGCTTAAAGAATTGATTTTCTCCTTTTATTCAATTTATATGAGTTTAGCCAGCGCGCATCCTTACGCCATTGCTCAAAGCATAAGTTGTATTTCTCTTCGATCCCGCTCGCCAGGGTATCAAGACTTTTTTTGATTTCATCAAACTTTGTTGTGAGCATTTTTAATTCTTCTATCTTCTGCATATAGAAGGATTGATTTAGTTGTTGATGAACGGCCAGATCGTTTCTTTCATTTAGGTACGTAACAAGGTGTTGCATTCGTTCGATTAGTTTAGGCAGCTTTTCGGGATCGATCATGTTGGTAGAAAGGCGTTTCATGTACCCAAACTACAACAAACAGGCACCGGACTATTTCCTTAACCTAAACGTATGAAGAAATTCTCATCGGATGCCTCCGAAGTATCCGGTCCTGAATGTTTGCTATGGGTTATAACAATTACAAAGTGACCGGGGCGCAGTCAATACATAGTCCGCAGTTTGAATTTCTTTTAAAAAATTCAGAAATACTTAACCACAAAAAAAGTTGAGAGTAGTATTGACCAGATTGCAAAAAAGTTAGCGGAACAACTTCTCAAGAATTCTTGTTTGAACAAATGGAAGATTTTCTTCGTAGAAAGTAGCCGCCCTGATGTTTGTGAGTTTCCCCTCGTCTTCAGGAATTTCAATAAAAAATTCGTCACGCACCACCCACTTTATCCGAATGTAGAAGTTACTCCAATTGGAAATAACCTCATGAGAAAGCCCCTCATCGATCAAGGATTGTATGAAGCTTTTTTCAACAACGCCCACCCCCTTTACCCGAATGGTTCGTGAACCGGGTTGGTTTGCCTTTAGATACAGTATATCGCCAACCTTAAGTAACGAAACCGCTTCATATAAGTCCTTAGCGCTCGCATCATTCCAGCCAATGATAAATCTTCCTTCCTCGAAAAAACTTTCCTTCATCTCATCGCCACTCCAATTAGATCCTGCTCCATAGATAGCCATAGTCGTTCATAGTTAATGTCCTGCCGTTAGACCAAAATGTTTTCCACCCTTTCAATATGCTTATACAATAACGATGACGGGGTGCCATTGCTACCTTGAAAGACTTCCGGACATCCAAAGACAATGAAATTCTCCTTCGCCCGCGATACGGCAACATTAAGCATGTTTACACCCTTGTCAAAGAAATAACCTCCGCCCATGTTATTCTTCCCATAGACAGACGAAAACAAAATTATTGGGCGCTCAGCTCCCTGCAAGGCATGCACCGTACCAATGGTAAGTCCGCTGGTATCAATGCTATTCTTTTTGAGAGCAGATTTTATCATCAACTTCTGGCCCTTGAATGGAGTTATGATTCCAACTATTTCTGAAAGCGTTACAATTTTTGGTTTTCTATTCTCCCTCAAAGCCTCCGCATTTTCGCGATCTTGGTGGTTGTTCACTATTCTATTGCTATTGAGTTGTAACCATTTTGCAATTTCAATCGCCTCAAGACTATTGGTTCTGCTGGAGCCATCCTTGAATGACTCCCCATCCACTGGGATAAATTTCATTGGCTCGAAAAGAACATCACGTGCCTTCCCCTTCATGGGTTCCAGCAGTCCATCGTACGCCAGTTTGTTACAATATTCAATGATCTCATCGAAGCACCTGCGATGTTCAGTCAACAGGAGACCTCGTTCCGTCCGGGAATTAACCCTGTAACAAGATGATTTTTGAGCCAGCATCATGACGCTTCCGGAACTCCCCAAAAATCCTTTGCTCTGCAATTCATCGATCTTGATGAAATCCTCCTTAGTGGAAACCAATTCGTACCGGTGAAGATTTGCATGATCTATTTTTTGAGGTACACTCCATACTGGCTCTATTTGCTTGGTGTCGCCCACTACGATGGCTCGCTTTGCCAGTGCAAAAGTAGCCGCCCCAACTTCAGGCGATACCTGACCGGCTTCATCGACTATTAACAAATCAATGCTTTCAAGCAACGGTGGTGCCTCAAAAACATTCCGGGTCAATAGCTTCTTTACAAATTTTGAGTATGTAAAAAACTTGGGAGCCATGTAGAATGTGGATACAAAACACGGTGTGAGCATTGCGAGTCGTTGAAACCTCATGAGCGAATCTACTTGCCCGTTTTTAAAAAGCCTCTCCTCCGCCAGTACTCTTTCTGTTTCAAGTATCCAACGTCCTTCCCAGTAATGCGTTGCCAAATAGAACATTTCGTTTTTTAAACTTACCTCAAGTTCATCGTAGAAGAACAGACTTTTCTCTTTCTTAAAGCCTGCCTCATCATTTGGAGGATCGCCAGATATCGAATGTTGCTTTTTCCAATCTGTCCAGGCATTACTGGTTTGTCTGATTGATTTTACCAGGCTGAGTCGTTGGTCAAAGAATTGGTGAAAAGAATCTATTCTGTAAAAGTTGATGACTGCATAGTCAACCAGGCATTCTCTGAATATTTGCTTCAGTCTTGTAGCCCGTTTTTCCTTAACGAACTTGAAAAAGGAGAACATCTTTATCCAGATGGATTCCGTATCGAGGTAACTGCTAAACTTCTTTTCCAATTCAAGCAGATTATCTTCAATTCCACTGAGTGCAGAAATATTCAGCGTACCACCGGAAAAAAGATTACTATTATCCGCCCCGAGCAGTCTGATCTGATTCGGTATGCTTTTAAACTTTCGCCAAAGTTCCACACCATGAATTAAATTGCCATTGCGCTGCTTGAGTTCATCCTGCAAGTATTCAACGATTTCATTGACCGTACTTGCCAAACCTGTGTGCTCGAAGAAATTCTGGCAATAAACCTTCCTTGCTTCCTCAACAAATGCGTGATTCTCGATCTTCTTATGAATACCTTCATCAAAAAGTCCCTTATAGTAAATAACCTTTGGATCGATAGTCTTGGATTTGCTGGGAAGATAAAGGCCAAAACTGGTAATCTCTGGTATCCATCTTTTATGGAGAATTCCTTGTCGCGCTTTTACATTACGAAAGCTGTCGATAATGTTGGTTACGGCCTGGTTATTCGTTGAACAGGCTACTATGATTCTTGGCCTGTCACCCTCTATTGCGCTTAAGACCACTTCATTTGCAACAATGCTTTGAAGCAGGGTGGTCTTTCCCGTTCCGGGTGGTCCGTTCACGGCCAGAATACTTCCATCCTTTAATGTGTTGAAGTGATATAAACTTCTTCGCTGCGAAACAGACAAAGGGTACTCATGCCCCATTTGCCCCAGATGATTCAACGATGCCGATTCAAAATCTTCGATTGAAAGAAGTGGTTTTAACGGTTCTTCTTGTTGACTACAGATATTGTGCAATAAACGAGGAACCCTTTCGCAGTTAAGCAAGAAATCGTACAATTGAATGATACCGTCAGCAGGGTTTCTGATGATGTTGTTAATAACAATTATGTGCTCCCGCGAAACCAGGAAATTTTCAGGCTTGTAACTTTCAAGTGGTTGTCCCGTGGATTCCCGAAAAATTGATTTCAGATAATTCCAATATTGCGGCCAGCCCTTTTCTGCAAATGCATCGGTATACACTTTGTCGATGGTATCGACATCTGAAAAGATAAAATTTACCCTTTCGTTTATTTGCGGCTCAAGGTGCACTCGTGGAATGTAGGGGAACGTATCATCATCAGGACGAAGATTCCCTTGTCGGCTTACTATCGCTTTAATCCAAAAAGGATAGAATGGACCCTCTTCGCCAACGATTTTGATGTATTCGGGGATTGGATTGACATGAAAAGATGAAAGAAGAATTTGTACTTCATCGAGTGATTGCCAGTCTTCATGCTCTTTGTTTTCGATTCCTTTTTCGTAATTGATTCGTTGTTCCTCTTTATCAATAAGTTGGTTCGCCTGTTGAACGGCTACCTGACCGGACTCCAGATCCACCGTGCAGTTTTTTAGAAAGAGCGCTTTTCCTTCCAACTTAATTTCAATCCTTGCTGCATCGGCAAGAGTATTCCGCCAATATTTAATAAAATTATTTGCTGACATGTATTATCGGTAAAAAATAACGCGGGTATTAACTGCTAATTAATTAGTTCAATTTCACTTTTTCCTCCTGTTATAAGGAGATTGGTTTGTTGGCTTCAGTGAAATGTTATTGTTACTAGCAAAGAGTCTTACGGAATTTTCAGTCCGGCCTAACTTATGTGCAATAAGCCCAGTTGGAGTATTTCCTTTTACCAGTTGATTTGAACTGGTTTTTATCTGCCGATGTCCATTCTTTACCGTGATTCTTAGGAGTCTTAGCCATGTTGGTTGTGTTTTTTCTTGGAACTCAATATAAGGAAAATGTTCCTGTGATGCGTTTCGTTTTCCGGAGTTTGAGAATGACAGGGCGCGGCCGAAAATTTCTGAGAAGAAATAACTACTATGGATTGGCGAAATACCAGACCACAAACAACAAGAGGCCTGCAATGAAAAGTAAAAAGCTTACGAGTTTAAGAATTCTTTCACCCAGTGGGGTGAGTACTGAATTTGTAAATGACCGGAAAGTTTCAATGCCGCTTTGATTTCTACGGTAGAACTTCCGCCTGCCTACAAAGATGTATATCGCGATAGACAAGGACAGGCAGACAATGCCGAGTATAATTATCGTGTTCATATCTTGAATTTAATTTTTCCGGTGCATATCAGAACTAATAAAATCCACTATCTACCTGAAAACTGGGTTATTTCAGATTTACTATATTTCATATCTGCTCAGAGATCTATTGAGTCCCTATTAGGATATAAAACATTCTTTAGTTATATTTCGTATCTGTTTAGAGACCTAATAAGTCCCTATGAAGATATGAAATACACAAACCCAGCAAATATTCAAACGAAAACGCTGCTTACCCAAGGGTCGGTACTCCTGCGGCATTTTAATGACACTGGCCGGCCGGCATTTACCCTTCAGGAAGCTGCTGAAGTGCTTAAAAACTCAACCAGAGAGGCAACCAAAAAACTGCTTAGCGGCATGATTAAACGCGGGCTCCTGCTAAGACTCAAGGAAGGAGTCTATTGGATTATTCCGTATGACCAAGACCCCAATACCTATTTTCCGAACACGCACCTGGTGGTGAAATATCTTACCGGAAGTGTCGGGTATTATATCGGCTATTACAGCGCGCTGGAACTTCACAGCCTTATCACGCAGCCTTCGTTCAGGGAACAGATCGTGGTGAACAGGCAGGTCAAGCCGTCATCCATAAAAATAAAAGGACACAAGTTTCAGTTTATATACCATAACCGTAACCATTACTTCGGAGCATCCGAACTGTGGGTTGATAGTTTCAACAAAGCCACCTGTTCCGATCTTGAAAAGACTTTCATCGATTGCCTTTATAAACCTGACTACGCAGGTGGTATTAGTGAAATTGCCAAGGCGCTCCATAAGTCGCGGGAAAAAATTGATTACCAAAAGCTTCTAAATTATTGTGAACGATTTAAGGCTCAGTCGGTAATTAAACGGCTCGGATTCCTGCTGGAGTTACTTAAAATTAACAATCCTATATCGGATAAACTCCATGCTATGATTACGCCCTCCTATATTCTGCTGGAACCTTCGTACGAGAAAAAAGGAAAGATGAACGGCACCTGGTACGTGCGGCAAAACATGGAACTTGCTGATATTTTATCACCCATATTTAGTTGAAATGATAAAGCCAAAAGAGTTGAGCGCGGCAGCAGCCAAATACAAACTAAAGGATACCCAAGTGGAAAAGGACTACGTTCTTTCGTGGATTCTTTACGGTATCTCAAAGAATGAATTACTTTTCAAGAGCCTTGTGTTTAAGGGTGGCACTGTACTGAAGAAAATTTACTTTGAGGACTACAGGTTTTCGGAGGATCTTGATTTCACTCTCGTGGATGAAAAAATTACCAATCAGGAATTGCTCACCGAATTCGAAAAGGTGTATGCTTTCGTGAAACAGGAGGCCAATATTTCGTTGAAATTTAAAGAGCATGACGAGCATGAAAGTGGAAGCCTTGTGTTTTACGTAAATTATGTGGGGCCGCTTCAGGCAAATATTGATAGCCGCGATATCAAGATCGATATTACACGCGGAGAAATACTGGAATTTGAAATTGAAACAAAGCCGTTGATTATCACTTACTCCGACTTGCCCCCTGACTCATTCGTGCTACGGTGCTACTCGCTTCCGGAAGTGCTGGTAGAAAAAATGGCCGCCTTGATGGGGCGTACCGAGCCAAGAGATATTTACGATTTTTGGTACCTGACGGAACAGGATGGACTTAAACCAAAAGACTATCGAGGTGAGTTTGAACGAAAGGCCTCCAATAAAAAGCATAATCCTGCACAGTTGGAAGAAAAAGTATTGGCCAAGGAAAAGAACTTTAAAAAGGACTGGGAAAGGAAATTGGAAAACCAAATGGACGAGCTGCCGAAATTTGATGATGTATTCAGAGAATCGAAAAGAAATTTTAAGTTTTAGTATATGAAAACCTCCCTGTTGTCACATCTTTCCGAAAACAAGCAATACAAGATCAGGCGCATTGTGGATATTATCCAGGAGGTAGTGAACCCTGAGAAGATCTATTCCTCTTTTACGTATGATATCAAAGTATAAATTTAATAATACCGAAAAGTACTCCGTTTGGCAAACACACGGATTCAAATGTTACTGGTGTGGTGTGCCCTTGGAATTAATGCATGTTTCCATTGACCACTTACTACCAGAGAATTTGACTGACAAGCCAGATGAATTTCAGAGAATAAAGAATCATTACTTATTGCCCGAAACATTTAAGATCAATGATTTTTGCAATTGGGTGCCGACTCACAATAACTGCAATAGTAAAAAGGGTCAGACAATTTTTAACAATTCTCCTGCTTTCCTTGCATTTATTACTGATGTTATCAAAAAGAGCAATCAAGCCAGAAATACATATCAGAAACTTGTTGTTAAAAGAAACAAGGACAAAATCATAGGAAAAATTGTTTCCAACTTAGAACAAAATCATATCACAAATGAAGATTTAATTTTGTTATTGAAAGACACTTGCAATATTCAGGAAGTTGAAACCAAGACCTCTGAAATTCGAATCAAAATTGCTGGCGAATGGAAGGTCATTAGCACGAACAATAACTTGGCCGTTGTTTCGAATGGGCACTTAGTAGGAATAACTCCAACGTCACCCAATCCTGATGTGAGTTGGACATGTCCTTATTGCGGAAGCCTAGGGCCATGGAGCGGTGTACGTTGCCTTACGTGCGGGAGGATGAGCGACCCAAATGATTAGCTTTATTCACTTGCTGAACCCAGTCCTTCTAGTCAATTTGGGGTGTAAACACTCGAAAATGATATTATCAATATCAAAAATCTTTTCAGATACCAGGACCTCACAAGAACTTCAGATTTATGCTTTCGATCCCAACATCTTCAAAAGTTGATCATTCTGCTTTTGTAAATACTCAACTTGCTCTTTTAAAGTTTTAATCTCATCATCCTTCACAGCATAGATTTTATCCAATACCTCCCGTTGCATCTCGTAGTTAT
>JBMOKS010000538.1:0-8614 GCA_049324355.1 Bacteroidota bacterium | reverse complement strand
TGGGTGGAAACATTCACATACAATCCAATGTGGGCCAGGGCTCCATATTTTCCATTGAACTCCCTCTGAACGTCGCCTACAAGCCCCTGGCCACCGTGAGCTAACAGGCGTTAGTCCAACTTTACTATGTTCCGGTCATTATTTAGTCGAGGCTCTAGTCCGGGCCTAAAGGCATCACGCTGCAAGGTGCAAGCCTTGTTTACGTACGAACGGCCTGTAGCTTGCGGCTTTCGTTTCGTATTAAAAAAGTACGGCCATCATCATGACCTGTGACTAAAAAATTATCTTTGCGGCTTATGGCAGTTCAAGAAGATAATCTTTTAAAGAGCGTGATCTCCCATGCCAAGGAGTATGGGTTTATTTTTCCTTCCAGTGAAATTTACGACGGCCTCAGCGCCGTATACGACTATGGGCAAAACGGGGCCGAATTAAAGAACAATATCAAGGAATATTGGTGGAAATTCATGACCCTGCTGCACGATAACATTGTGGGGATTGATGCTGCCATTTTTATGCATCCTACCACCTGGAAGGCCTCCGGCCACGTAGATGCCTTTAACGATCCCATGGTCGACAATAAAGATTCCAAAAAGAGGTATCGCGCCGATAATCTGGTGGAAGACGAGATCAAAAAAGTCGAAGACAAGATCAAAAAGGAAGTGGAGAAAGCGGCCAAACGTTTTGGCGACTCGTTCAACGCCGAAATGTTTGTTACTACCAATCCTCGTGTAGTTGAATACCAGAAAAAGATTGACGATATCAATGCCCGCTTAAAAGAAGCCATGGGCAACAACGATATGGCCGCGATGAAGCAGTTGATCGTTGACCTTGAAATTGCATGCCCTATTTCGGGCACACGTAACTGGACAGACGTGCGCCAGTTTAACTTAATGTTCTCTACAGAGATCGGATCACTCGCCGAAGACGCAAGCAAGATCTACTTGCGGCCTGAAACCGCGCAAGGAATTTTTGTAAACTTCCTGAATGTGCAAAAGACAGGACGGATGAAAATTCCTTTTGGAATTGCGCAGATCGGTAAAGCCTTTCGCAACGAAATCGTAGCCCGCCAGTTCATCTTCCGGATGCGCGAATTTGAGCAGATGGAGATGCAATTCTTCCTGAAGCCCGGCGAAGAGATGAAGTGGTACGAATTCTGGAAAGAAAAACGAATGAAATGGCATCATGCGCTCGGTCTAGGACAAGAAAACTACAGGTTCCACGACCACCTGAACCTCGCACACTATGCCAACGCCGCGTGCGACATTCAGTTCAATTTCCCCATGGGCTTTAAAGAACTTGAAGGCATCCACTCGCGTACTGACTTCGACTTAAAAAATCACGAAAAATATTCTGGGAAAAAACTTCAGTATTTCGATCCGGAAACCAACCAAAACTACATTCCTTATGTAGTGGAAACTTCCATTGGCCTCGACCGTTGTTTCCTCGCGATTCTCTCGAGTTCCTACCAGGAAGAAAAACTGGAAGACGGAACCGAACGGGTTGTATTGAGAATACCTCCGCCGCTGGCACCAAACAAGGTGGCCATTCTGCCGCTGGTGAAAAAAGACGGACTTCCCGAAAAAGCAGAAGCCATCATGAACGACCTGAAATACGATCTGCGCTGCTTTTACGAAGAAAAAGATGCCATTGGCAAACGTTACCGCAGGCAAGATGCGATCGGCACACCTTACTGCATCACGGTAGATCATCAAACCTTGCAAGACAACACTGTAACCATTCGCGACCGCGACACCATGAAGCAAGAGCGGGTGAAGATTGATGATGTGAGAGCCAAAATGATCGAAGCTTGTTCTATCAATAATATTTTACGCAAGATCTAGCTCATCATGACACCCTTCCTGGTGATTTCCGGGTTGGTCATACTTTTTGTATACCGCTTTAGAAAGGAAGTCAAAGAAGGATACCGGTACACCGGCCAACAGGCAGCACCCATCACCAGTTCCGTGCTGCCTGTGCCCAAGGCATACAGGGAAATCCTTCAGAAATATTTTAAGTATTATCAACACCTATCGCCCGTTAACAAAACCAAGTTCGAGCGAAAGGTGACCCGGTTTGTGCGCAGCAAACGATTCATCCCCCGCAACGTAGATGAGGTTACCCTCGAAGCCAAAGTGCTTATTGCGGCGTCGGCCGTACAACTCACGTTTGGACTGCCCAACATTTACCTCCGCCATTTCAATAAGATATTGGTTTACCCCAACAACTATTATTCGTCCATCACTAAACGATTTCACCGCGGCGAGGTGAATCCCCACTTTGGCATCATCGTGCTGTCGTGGCAGAGTTTTATCGACGGTTATATTACCCCGAACGATTCGATCAACCTGGGCCTGCACGAAATGGCCCACGCCCTTCGCCTGGAAAACCTCATTCGCAACGAAGAATACAATTTCTTTGACCCGGAATTGCTGGAACGCCTGGACCAATACGCACACGACATCTGCAATACTGATTACGATCCGGCCGACAATTTCTTCAGGCCCTACGCATGCACCAACGTGCACGAGTTCTTTGCCGTATCGGTAGAAAATTTTTTCGAACGGCCGGCGCAATTCAAAAATGAGTTACCGGAATTATACGATATATTGACCCAACTTTTAAAACAAGACCCGCTTAAGGAAAGCTAAACCTCAAACCTCATGCATCCTATTCTCAATAAGAACCTGTTCGTCGTTAAAGAACACCGGCAAAGTATCATCCAAAAAATGACATGATTTTTTTACTTAAATTGTGTTCTCAACCAGTAAAAATGAAAAAATCGACGGTAATCGAATCAATTAACAAACTGCCTGATGAATTTTCAATAGATGAAATTATTGAAAGGTTAATAATTATTGAGAAAATTGAAAAAGGACGTCAAGAAGTAAAAGATGGAAAAGTGAACACCGACGAGCAGGCCAAGGCGAAACTAAAAAAATGGTTAAACTGATTTGGACCGATCAAGCAATTGCCGACCTTGGGGATATTGGGGATTACATTGCGGAGAATTCAGAGAAATACGCTAAACTGACAGTCAAGAAACTTTTTCAGCGAACTGACATTTTAAAGACGTTCCCACAAGCAGGACGTATCGTTCCTGAAAAAAAATGAAGAAGCTGTGAGAGAACTTATTGACGGTAACTACAGAATTATATATGAAATCATCTCGACTGACCGTATAAACATTCTCGCCGTTTATCATAGTGCAAGAGACCTTAAACTATAAGGCACAGCCTGAAACTACGTCTTTTGAGTAAGACCCTCCAGCAACTCCTTCAACACAAAACTACATCTGTAATACTGATTACGATCCGGCCGACAATTTCTTCAGGCCCTACGCCTGCACCAACGTGCACGAGTTCTTTGCCGTATCGGTAGAAAATTTTTTCGAACGGCCAGCGCAATTCAAAAATGAGTTACCGGAATTATACGATATATTGACACAACTTTTAAAACAAGACCCGCTTAAGGAAAGCTAAACCTCAACCCCATGCATCCTATTCTCAATAAGAACCTGTTCTTCGTTAAAGAACACACCGGCATTTTTAAAGCCGCCAGCAATTTCGACATCTTCGATCCGCAAACCAAAGAACTGATCCTCGAGTGCCGTGAAGACAATTTGGGCTTTTTCACCAAGATGCTTCGCTTCACCGACTACAAGCGCATGACACCCTTCGAGATCGAGATCAGAACACCACGCGGCGAAAAACTCATCACCGTAAAACGGGGTGTTTCTTTTTTTCTGTCAACAGTAGAAGTTCTCGATAGCAACGACATGGTGGTGGGCCGCTTCAAACAAAAATTCTTTTCGATCGGCGGCAAGTTCGAAGTGCTCGACGCCAGTGATCGCTCATTATGTATGCTGAAAGGAAAATGGACAAGCTGGGATTTTAAATTTATCTCTAACGACAACAAAGAGTTCGCCACCGTGAGCAAAAAATGGGCAGGCTTCGGCAAGGAACTTTTCACATCAGCCGATAACTATATGCTGCAGATCGGTCAGGAGGTTCCCGAAAATCATCCGTTGCGCCAATTGATTCTGGCGGCGGTAATGTGCATCGATTTTGTTTTGAAAGAGTAATTTTCCAAAGAGAAATGTAAAATTGGGCCTTTAACGGCGCCCTTTTTACTTTCTCTTCGGGCAATTAAATTAACTTTGAAGATGAACATGAAGCAAACTTTTTTGAAAAGCCTTAGAAAGAGGAAGTTTAGTGTCGAAAGAAGACTTTTTGCATGTTGCGGGTATCAAAAAGAGTCAGGCGGGAAGCAAAAAGAAACTTCGAGATGCTGCATGGAAACCCGGAGCCGAATTTAGCAGAACCTATTTAGCGTTGTTCGTAAACTCAAAAGATTCGGAACGCCCAGACCGCTACAACAGCGCTTGTCTTTGACTTACCACTTTATACCTTAAATTCGCGAGATTTTAAATTTATTAAGGGCTAAGACTTACCTGATCGACGTCATGACCTGGAACCAGCTTCTCTCGCCACAGCGCAATGGACAGAAGAAATTAACCGCCGAACAATCGCGGAGCGCTTTTGAGCAGGATTATGACCGCATTATTTTCTCACATCCTTTTCGCAGACTACAAGATAAAACGCAGGTACACCCCCTGCCCGAGCACGACTTCGTGCACACGCGGCTCACGCACAGCCTCGAAGTATCCAGCGTAGGCCGGTCGCTCGGCAAACGTGTGGGCGAGGTGATTCTGCAACGTCATACGAAGCTTGCGCGGCAATATTCCCTGTTCGACTTCGGAGCTATTGTTGCATCGGCGTCGCTCGCACACGACCTGGGCAATCCTCCCTTCGGTCACGCAGGCGAAGATGCTATTTCCGACTTCTTTATACACCACCCCCACGGTCAATCATTTGACGACCTGGTATCGGAGCATGAGTGGAACGACCTCATTAAATTTGAAGGCAACGCCCAGGGCTTTCGCATCCTGAACAATAACCAATACGGCCTGCGATTGACCTACGCCACACTTGGCGCTTTCACAAAATATCCTTGTCCGGCACTCTTCCCTTCGCGCGACAAGTCCAAAAAAAGCCAGAAGAAATTCGGATTCTTTCAATCTGAGAAACAAGCGTTCGCAGAAATGGCCGAAGAAGTTGGGCTCATCCCCAACGGCGGAGAGGCATGGTGCCGGCATCCGTTGGCATTCCTGGTAGAGGCTGCCGACGATATTTGTTACAGCATCATTGATCTCGAAGACGGGTGCAGGCTTGGTCTCGTTACCTTCGACGAAACCGTAGACCTGCTTTCGGGAATCCTCCAGGATTCGTTGCAACGTGATAAATTAAACAACACTGCCAGCCTCAACGAAAAACTCGGCGTACTGCGCTCGCTAACGATCGGCAAGCTCATCGATGCCTGTACAGAAATTTTTCTGGAACACGAAGAAGAGATCCTGAACGGCAAATTCGATCAGGCCCTCACAGACCTTTGTCAGTATCGCGATGCTCTGAAAGCCATTGGTTCAATTTCCGTTCACAAGATCTATCGCGCACGCCACGTGGTAGAAATCGAAGCTTCCGGACATGAAGTGTTGCCAGGACTGATGGAAGAGTTTGTAAAAACAGGCACCCACCTCATCCAAAAAAACACGTCCCGGAAATACGATAACCTCAGTCTGCTGATGCCCCCTGAAATTGTCGCCGGCATTCAACAATGGCAATCCGAAAACACTTATATGATGTTGCGCCACGTGATAGACTTTATATCCGGCCTCACCGACAGGCATGCTTTGGCGCTGTATCGCAAGATTAAAGGCATTGGGAATTAGTCATTAGGCATTAGGCATTGGGAATTAGTCATTAGGCATTAGGCGCTGGGGATTAGGCATCAGGCTCTATCTTGGGTTGGGGCATTCGACTAAAAATTTTCCGGAGACAGGCTCGTTCTCCTGCTAAAAATTGAAAAATCCTTAGTTTTGAGGGCTATTAGTGTGCGTTATCCACCCTCGCACATGCCCGAACAATTTAAACGCACAACGACCAATGTGGAATAAACTCGCACAGTGGATTATTAAATACAGACTCACACTCATTCTGGCTATTGGTCTGATCACCGTTGTCATGGGCTATTTTGCCTCGCAGGTGCAAATGAGCTATGACCCTAACAGAACAGTGCCGCTGAACGACCCCGACATGCAGATGCTTATTCGCTTCCGCGAACAGTTTGGCGAGGATGGAAACATTATCGCTGTAGGCTTGAAAGACAGCGCTATCTATAAGCGTAAAAATTTCGAAGCATTCCGCCAGCTTACCCGTGATATCAAACAAATCAGTGGTGTAAACGAAGTCATATCACTTCCCGTGATCAAGATCATTCTGAAAGACGCAGCCAACGCCCGGTTTTACCTGGCCAACCTCTTTCCGGAAAAGATCGCCGAAGATCAGGCATTTGACAGCCTTTTAGAAGTGGCCCGGAATCAAAAATTCTACATGGGCCAATTGGTAAACCCCACCAACGGGGCTACTATGATGCTCGTGTCGGTACAAAAAGATGTGATGCATTCATCGCGCCGTGATGCCCTTGCGGCAGCGCTGGTCGACGCCGGAAATAAATTTGAAGAAAAGACCAACGTCAAACTTCGTTACGCCGGACTCCCCTTTATTCGCGCGGTTGTGGCTAAGCAGGTGCGCAAGGAAATGCAGCTCTTTTTATTTGCGTCAGCGGCCGTCACGGGGCTCATCATGTTCTTATTTTTCCGTTCGCTCAGGGCTGTAATTTTTTCGATGATCATTATCGGTATCGTCGTGATCTGGACGCTGGGAACGTTGGCGCTTTTTGGATATAAGATCACTTTACTCAGCGGGCTTATCCCACCCGTTATCGTCACTATCGGTATCACCAACGCCATTTATCTGCTCAATAAGTACCACCTGGAGTTTGACAAAAGCCGAAACAAGCTCGAGGCCATCACGGTTGTGGTAAAGAAAATGGGTCTCGCTACCTTTCTCACCAACCTTACTGTAGCCATTGGTTTCCTTACTTTACTTTCCACCGACATTCTGGCGCTGCGCGAGTTTGGAATTGTGGCAGGCATCAATATCATGGCGCTGTTTCTGGTCAGCCTGGTGATGATCCCGAGCATATTTTCATGGCTGCCTACACCTTCGGAAAAACATTTACGCCACCTGAACTTCAGGATCATGGGTGGTTTTCTGCAGGTGATCGACATTCTCGTTCACCGGCACCGTATCACCATTTACATCGTGTCAGTTGCGCTGGCGCTGATCTCTGCTTATGGCATATGGCAACTCCGGTCTGTTTCATTCATGGTCGACGATCTCCCCGAAGACAGCCAGGTGAAACAAGACCTGAAATTTTTCGAAGCAAACTTTAGTGGCATCATGCCGCTCGAGATCGTGGTTGACTTTAAAACTAAAAAGAGGCGCCCGATTCTCGATGTCAAGAATTTGCAGAAGATTGAAGCATTTGAAAATTTTCTCGACTCTATTCCCGAAGTATCAAAACCAGTTTCACTCATCAGTTTTGTAAAAGCCGCCAAACAAGCGTTTTACAATAACAATCCGAACATGTATTCACTTCCATCGCGGGCAGAGTCTGCTTTTATTCTTCGATATATGAAAGGCCAAAGCGACAACAGCGGTTTGTTTAAGTCATTTGTGGATTCAACTTTCAATAAAATGCGGATTTCATGCCAGATGGCCGACATCGGCTCGGTGCGTATGGATTCGCTGGTTCACTATAGCATAGAACCCAAAATGAAATCGCTTTTTGTCTCTGAAGGTAAAGACACGGTTGTAACCGCCATCACGGGCTCGACGAAGACCTTCATCAAAGGAAATAAATTCCTGATCGACAACCTGAAGGAAAGTCTGGCGCTGGCTTTTATTCTGATCACACTTTCCATGGCGGCCCTTTTTGCCAACGTGCGGATGATCATCATTTCGCTTGTACCGAATTTACTGGCGCTCATGATCACCGCCGGACTTATGGGTTACTTCGATATTCCCTTGAAACCAAGCACGGCATTGATCTTCAGCATCACTTTCGGTATTTCGGTAGATAACTCCATACGTTTCCTGGCTAAATACCGGCAGGAGATTTTGTCGAACAACTTTTTCATTCCAGTGGCCGTGTCTGAAAGCATTTTGGAAACGGGCAAAAGTATCATGTACACTTCGGTGGTGCTCTTTGCCGGATTTATCATTTTTGCTTTCTCCGATTTCGGCGGCACTATCGCGCTTGGAATTCTGACGTCGACCACCCTGGTGATCTCGATGTTTACCAATCTCATCTTGTTACCTGCGCTGATCATGACCTTCGACAAACCAAAGAAGAAGAAAGACGAACACATGCTCATCGACGAATTCGACACCACCTTCTACGGCGAACATGAAGATGAAGAAATCGACTTGAACAAAATCAAGATCCACAATCGCCACTCCGCTGCGGAATAGGAATTGGGCATTAGTCATTAATTAGTCATTAGTCATTAGGCAATGGGCATTAGGCAATCAATGTCGTTTAGTTAAGGAAACTGCTTACCTTTAGGATTATAGGGGGTATATCAAAAAAAGCAGATACTTCCAGACCAAGTTTAGGGAAAAACATCTAAATGACTTAACTAAAACCATAG
>JBMOKS010000537.1:0-8661 GCA_049324355.1 Bacteroidota bacterium | reverse complement strand
GCTGCCATCTCCTCTTCGTTTACGAATTGGGGCAGCTTCTTCTTGGTTTTTAACACCTTGACCTTTAGCGTCGGATCTTTTGTAATGATACCTTGCCTCATTAAGAACTTGAAAAAAGAACGAAGGCAGGCGATTTTTCGGTTGATGGAAGTAGCGTTAAGATTTTCTTCAGACAACTGGACAATCCAGGATCGTATCATGCCAAAGTTCGCAGAGTCCGGATCGGGTGTGCTGTAATTAGCTTTCAGAAAGGTTAGAAACTGCGTCAGGTCTGTTTCGTACGAGCGGATAGTCTTGGCGCTGTAACGCTTCTCAAATTCAAGGTACCTTAGAAAAGAATCAATCATAAACTCATCCAGTCCCGCCTGGAATGAATGTAAAAAAAAATCCCCTCGGAACGAAGTTCCAGGGGGACTTGTGGAAAAAATGTATACTAAATGTTAGTAATTCTCTTGAACGTACTGGCTTTGGCGATAGATAGCACGTAATACAGTGCCTCTGCGTCTAACAGACGGTTTTTCGTAGGCCGTCCGTGCTCTCAATTCCTTCAAAACGCCTGTTTTTTCAAACTTCTTCTTGAAGCGCTTAAGAGCTTTGTCAATCGACTCGTTTTCCTTGATGTTAACTACCAGCATTGCTTTAATCGTATTTAAGGGCTGCAAATATACAAATAGCGGCTTGAGAATTCCAAATCTACTTTAATAGGGCTCGTGAGATCACCAATTTCTGTATTTCCGAGGTGCCTTCGCCGATGGTGCAAAGTTTGGCATCGCGATAGAATTTTTCCACCGGAAAGTCTTTGATATACCCGTACCCCCCAAAAATCTGAACCGCTTCGTTTGCGACCGCTACTGCCACTTCGGAGGTATACAGTTTAGCCATGGCTGATTCCTTATTCACATTTAGACCTCGGTTCTTCATGTCGGCCGCACGAAATGTCAGGAGTTTTGCTGCTTCAATCTGCGTTGCCATATCTGCCAACTTGAAGGAGATTCCTTGAAAGGCAGATATGGGCTGATTGAACTGGTGACGCTCTTTAGAGTATCGTAATGCAGCGTCGAAGGCGCCCATGGCAATACCGAGACCTAACGATGCAATCGAGATTCTGCCGCCATCAAGGACTTTAAGCGCCTGCACGAATCCGTCGCCCTCTTTACCGATTATTTGACTTTTGTGAACCCGGCAATCGGAAAAAATCAACTCCGCCGTTTCCGAGGCGCGCATACCGAGTTTGTTTTCCTTTTTTCCGGATGTAAAACCCGGTGTGCCTTTTTCGATGATGAACGCTGTCATGCCGTGTGAGTCGCCAACGGCTCCGGTACGAACGATTACCACAGCAACATTTCCACTTTTGCCGTGAGTGATGAAATTTTTGGCGCCGTTAATCACGAAGTAGTCACCATCTTTCACGGCTACAGTGCGCATATTTCCCGCGTCGGAGCCAGTGTTGGGTTCGGTCAAACCCCATGCCCCAATCCATTCGGCAGACGCAAGCCGTGGAAGATATTTCAGCTTTTGTTCTTCGTTTCCAAACTGTAGTATGTGCCCCGTGCAAAGAGAGTTATGCGCTGCTACCGATAGCCCAATGGATCCATCAATCCGTGAAATCTCTGAGATGGCAGTGACATACTCGGGGTATCCAAAGCCCGATCCGCCGTATTGTTGCGGAACAAGCACACCCATCAGGCCGAGAGTGCCGAGTTTTCGGAACAGCTCAAGGGGAAACTCCTGCTGTTCGTCCCATTCCATCACATGCGGTTTCATCTCACGTTCGCCAAAATCACGAACCATTGCCGCGATCATTTTTTGATCTTCCGTTTCTGTAAAATTCAAGCCGACGTCAACTGTCTGAGTTTCTACCATTTCCATATGATTTTTTTCAAGGGGCACAAATCTACACAAAATTTACGAACGAATGTTTGTTTGGATAATTTGTTCTCCGCTTTTTTTTAGAAAACCGTACTTTTGCGTCCTAAAAAGTAGTGAATGAAGATTGCAGTAATTGGGACAGGTTATGTGGGTTTAGTTAGCGGAACCTGCTTTTCGGAAACGGGAATCGATGTTACCTGCGTTGATATCGACGAGGCAAAAGTGGCCAGTTTACGGGCTGGCAAATTGACGATCTATGAGCCTGGCCTCGAGGTTCTCTTCCATCGCAATGTCGCTCAAAACAGACTCCGGTTCACCACCTCACTTGCCGAAGGTATCAAAGACGCCAAAATCATCTTCCTGGCATTGCCAACACCACAAGGTGAAGATGGTTCTGCTGATCTTAAATACGTTCTAAAAGTGGCTGACGATTTAGGCGCACTGTTAAGCCAATACACGGTCATCGTGGACAAAAGCACGGTGCCGGTGGGTACAGCCGAAAAGGTACGGAAACGGATTGCGAAACGAGCTACGGTCGAATTTGACGTGGTATCAAACCCAGAATTCTTAAGAGAAGGAGTCGCTGTAGAAGACTTTATGAAGCCCGAGCGCGTCGTAATAGGAACAAGTTCCGAGCGCGCGAGAAAAGTGATGGAGACTCTTTACTCACCTTTTGTTCGCCAAGGTAATCCAATCATTTTTATGGACGAGCGCTCTGCAGAATTAACGAAGTATGCAGCAAACTCATTCCTCGCCACGAAGATTACATTCATGAACGAGATAGCCAACCTTTGTGAGTTACTTGGTGCGAATGTTGACGACGTGCGTAAGGGGATTGGCACCGATAGCCGTATTGGTAAACGTTTCTTATTCCCCGGGATTGGTTATGGCGGTAGCTGCTTCCCGAAGGACGTACAAGCACTTGCCAAGTCGTCGGAGGAAGTTAGCTACGATTTCAAAGTACTCAAATCGGTAATGGCCGTAAATGAGGAAATGAAAACCAAGCTGATACCTCAAATCAAAAAGTATTTTAATGGGAATCTAAAAGGCAAGACGATTGCCATTTGGGGATTAGCATTTAAACCACATACCGACGATATCCGAGAAGCTCCGGCTTTAGAAAACATTCAGGTATTACTTGACGAAGGTGTAACCTTGCGTGTGCACGATCCGGAGGCAATGAACAATGTGAAACGAATTGTCGGAGAAAAAATCGAGTACTGCGATACACCCTATATTGCCGCTCAAGGTGCAGATGCTGTCTTTATCGCTACCGAATGGCCAGAATTCAGAACCCCTGATTTCGATCAACTGAACTCGATTTTGAAAAGCAAGGTCATTTTCGACGGACGGAATCTGTACGATCTTGAGACGATGAAAGAGCAAGGGTATACTTATATTAGCATAGGCAGAGAATTCATTTATGGCAAATAGAAAAAGAGTTCTTATCACGGGCGGCGCAGGTTTTCTTGGGTCGCACCTTTGTGACCGCTTCGTTGCGGAGGGCTTTCATGTTATCGCAATGGATAACCTGATCACGGGTGATTTACGAAACATTGAGCATTTGTTTAAACTTGAGCAGTTCGAGTTTTACAACCACGATGTATCCAAATTTGTGCATGTGCCTGGTGAATTGCATTACATTCTTCATTTTGCTTCACCGGCTAGTCCCATCGACTACCTGAAGATTCCAATTCAAACTTTGAAGGTTGGATCGCTTGGTACTCATAACCTTCTCGGACTAGCGAGGGCAAAAAAAGCCCGGATCATAATTGCCTCTACGTCCGAAATCTATGGTGATCCAACGGTCCACCCTCAGTCGGAGGAATACTACGGAAACGTGAACACTGTGGGACCACGAGGCGTTTACGATGAGGCAAAACGATTTCAGGAAGCCATCGCGATGGCATATCATACGTTCCATGGGTTGGAAACCAGAATTGTTCGCATCTTCAACACATATGGTCCTCGCATGCGACTGAATGATGGTCGCGTTCTTCCTGCATTTATTGGTCAGGCGTTGCGTGGAGAAGACCTCACTATTTTTGGTGACGGATCACAGACCCGCTCTTTCTGCTATGTAGACGATTTGGTGGATGGAATCTATCGGCTGCTAATGTCGGACTACGCGTTGCCCGTCAACATTGGCAATCCTAGCGAAATAACGATTAAGGATTTTGCTGAGGAGATCGTTAAGCTAACAGGTACAACCCAAAAAGTTGTTTATCACCCTTTGCCCAAGGACGATCCGAAACAACGGCAACCTGATATTACTAAGGCAAAGCAAATTCTGGGGTGGTCACCAAAAGTTTCGAGGGCTGAGGGTTTGAAAATTACTTACGAATATTTCAAGTCCCTTCCGAGAGAGATTCTCTTTCAACGCGATCACAAGGATTTCACGGGCTACATAAAGTAATACAGGTGGGCAATAAGAAAATACTAATCACAGGCGGGGCTGGATTTATCGGTTCGCACGTTGCGCGATTGTTTGTAACAAAGTACCCCGACAATCAGATTATTGTTCTCGACAAACTTACCTATGCGGGTAATCTTGAGAACTTGAAGGACGTGGAACGTGCAGCTAACTATCGTTTTGTTAAGGGCGATATCACCGACGCAAAATTCATTGCTGATTTATTCGATCGTGAGAACTTTGATGGCGTTGTCCACCTGGCCGCTGAGTCGCATGTGGATCGTTCGCTTGAAAATCCCAATGAGTTTGTAACCACGAACATTATTGGTACGGTGAATTTGCTGAACGCCGCGGTGCGTTCGTGGGGTAAGCCCTTTGCGGGAAAAAGATTCTATCACATCTCGACGGATGAAGTGTATGGCTCGTTAGGCGACGAAGGTTTCTTCACGGAAACCACACCGATTGATCCGCAGTCGCCTTATTCAGCCTCGAAAGCAGGGAGCGATCATTTTGTAAAAGCTTTCGGCAACAGTTATGGATTGCCGGTTGTAGTCAGTCGTTGTTCAAATAACTATGGGCCAAATCACTTCCCAGAAAAACTGATTCCGTTGCTGATTAACAACATCATAAACAGCAAACCTCTTCCGGTGTATGGAAAGGGCGAGAACATCCGTGATTGGTTGTATGTGCTCGACCACGCTCGGGCCATTGATACGATCTATCACAACGGAAAGACAGGAGACGTGTACAACATCGGCGGCAACAACGAGTGGAAGAACATCGATGTGGTGAAGTTATTATGTTCGATAATGGACCGGAAGCTGGGAAGAAATGCTGGCACTTCGGAAAAACTTATTCAGTATGTTACCGACAGGCCAGGTCACGACATGCGCTACGCGATCGATGCAACCAAGTTGAAAAATGAATTGGGATGGACACCGACTGTTACCTTCAACGAGGGCCTTGAAAAAACAGTAGATTGGTACCTGAGCAATTCCGAATGGTTATCCAGCGTAACGTCCGGGAACTACCGGGAGTACTACCAGAAGATGTACACGAATCGATAGCTCGATGAAAGGAATAATTCTCGCCGGCGGCTCTGGCACGCGGCTCCATCCGTTAACGTTGGCTGTCAGCAAACAGCTGATGCCTTTGTACGACAAACCAATGATCTACTATCCGCTATCTGTTCTGATGATGGCGGGTATTCGAGAGATTCTCATCATTTCCACGCCACACGACCTTCCACTGTTTCAAAAACTATTAGGCGATGGAAGACAATTAGGATGTGAGTTTCACTACGAAGTTCAACCAAAACCTGAAGGCCTTGCTCAAGCCTTTATTATCGGGGAGAAATTCATCGGAAAGGAAAAGGTAGCATTGATCCTTGGCGACAACATCTTTTACGGCTCTGGCTTAATAGAGCTGCTCCAGTCAAACAACGACCCTCAGGGTGGAGTAGTATTCGCTTACCATGTGAACGACCCTGAGCGCTATGGTGTCGTTGAATTTGATAGCAACAAAAAAGCGCTGTCAATCGAAGAAAAACCAACGAATCCAAAATCCAATTTTGCAGTGCCTGGCCTTTACTTCTACGACAATGAAGTGGTGTCGATTGCCAAAGCGCTAAAGCCAAGCCCAAGAGGCGAATTGGAAATCACTGACGTAAACAACGTTTACCTGAAAAAAGGTAAGTTGAAAGTGGGCATTATGAGCCGCGGAACAGCCTGGTTAGACACCGGCACGTTTGATTCACTGTTGCAAGCGAGCAACTTTGTTCAGGTGATTGAACAACGCCAGGGTTTGAAAGTGGGCTGCATTGAAGAGGTAGCTTATCGAATGGGCTTCATCAATAAAGACCAACTACTTCAGCTTGCCAAACCACTCGAAAAGAGTGGTTACGGAGTCTACCTGAAAGATCTCATCGATCAATTCTCTGAGTAAATAACGTGGAGGGCTGTGGTGCCCACAGCAGCTAATGTACCCTTGTCGATGATTGACAGATTGTCGTTGGTGGTGTGATGAAACGCCCCAAAACCATCGGTGGGGTGGTGTGGAATAATATCAATCATCGGGATATTTGCTGCCTGATTAACAAAAAGGTGATCATCGACCACGCCGCTCACATTCTGCTTTACGAAATAGTCTGAGTACCCAAGTTTCTCGGCGGTGTTCCATACCTTTTCTACGATGCGAGGCGCAAACTCCAGCGAAACATTTTCGCGCAGAAACCGAGATCCTTTTGCCCCCACCATATCGAACAGGATTCCGTAGTAGGCTGAGTAATTGGGTTTGTGTTTGTGGCTGGCCCAGTATTGTGAACCAAGGCACCACCATTCTTTCAAATGTACTGGCACCGGAACCTGATGGCTCTCTTTGTCTTTTTCGCCCCAGTCTTCTCCATCAAAAAAAATAATATCGATGCCGACATTGGGAGGCGAATTTTTCGCTATCGCCCGAGCAATTTCCAACACAACGCCTACGCCACTTGCTCCATCGTTGGCACCATCCATGGGCGCATCTTTTTTGTTAAGGTCTTTATCGGCGAACGGACGAGTGTCCCAGTGAGCCGCCAACAGTATGCGTTTCGGTTTATCTGGATGAAAGCTTGCAATTATATTTTTCAGCTGCAGCTTGATGCCGTCGAATGACTCAGCTTCGAATTGCTGAACTGTTACTATCGCTCCGTAGCTTTTTAGTTTAGCTACCAGGAACTCGGCCGCTTTCGCATGCGCTGCTGTGTTGGGAACCCGTGGCCCAAACGCAACCTGACGTTCAACAAATGCATACGCAGAATCGGCATTGAATGCTGGAACCGGTACCGATTGTGTTGCTGCCGGTTTCGTTTCTACGGGCTTTTTCTCACCGCAGAACTGCAACAAAATGCAAACAATCAGGATGAGGAGCGTGCCGCGTTTCATTTCTTACCAACAGATTTTTTTGCTAGAAAGGAAAAAAACTCTAGATTTGCACCCGCTTCTTACGAGAATTTTTTAGAAAGAGGGGACCGCAAGTCCCCTCTTCTGTTATACGATAGAAATGGAAATTGCGGGAAAAATAAAGGAAATGGCCGAGGCAGTGCTCTCCAATGATCAGTTCATTGTGGATGTGCTATACTCAGGTAAAAAGAGCCCGGCGAAGCTGTTGGTAATTGTGGATGGCGACAAAGGAGTTACGATCGATCAATGCGCGGATATCAGCCGTGAAATTTCGCGCCAACTCGACGAAACAAATCTGATCGATGCCGCCTTTCACCTCGAAGTGTCTACGCCAGGTCTGGATCACCCGCTGAAGTTAAAGCGGCAGTACTTCAAAAATGTGGGACGGAAATTTAAGATTCACCTGACAGATAAGCGTGTGTTGCAAGGAAAGCTAACGCAGGTGAACGACGACGCATTGACCATCGAACAAGAGATAGGCGAGGGTAAGAAAAAGGAAGTGAGCGTTATTGAATTGCCTTTCGATCAGGTAGAAAAAGCATTTGTAATGGTATCTTTTAAATAAGCGTAAAATGGACATAGCAAACTTAATTGAGTCATTTGCTGACTTTGCCAAGCAGAAAAACATCGATCGCCCCACGATGATCCGCATCCTGGAAGACGTGTTTCGTAACATGATCCGTAAGAAGTATGTTACTGACGACAATTTTGACATCATTATCAACGCCGATAAAGGCGACTTGGAGATTTATCGAATCCGCGAAATCGTCGACGACGACTCAGAAGACATCTGGGATCACGATAAAATCAGCCTTTCGGAAGCACGTAAAATTGAACCGGATTTCGAAGTGGGTGAAGAAGTCTCCGAACAAATCGAAATTGAACACTTTGGCCGCCGCGCAGTAACAACCGCGCGCCAAACGCTGATGCAAAAGGTGAAAGACCTTGAGAAAGACATTCTGTTTCAGAAGTATAAAGACATTGCGGGAGAGATTATCACCGGTGAGGTGTACCAGGTGTTGAGTAAAGAAGTGTTGCTGATCGACGCCGAAGGAAATGAAATATCGATTCCCCGTGGCGAACAGATTCCAAAAGATCGCTACCGCAAAGGAGAAAACGTGCGCGCCATCGTTCACAAAGTGGAGATGGTGAACGGAAATCCGAAAATCGTGCTATCAAGAACGTCCCCGGTTTTTCTGGAGCGACTGTTTGAACAAGAAGTTCCTGAGGTTTACGACGGACTGATCACCATCAAGAAGGCAGTGCGTGAACCGGGAGAGCGTGCAAAAGTGGCAGTGGAATCATACGACGATCGCATCGATCCGGTTGGAGCTTGCGTGGGTATGAAGGGATCGCGCATTCACGCGATCGTACGTGAGTTGCAGAACGAAAACATTGACGTAATCAACTTCACTGAAAACATCGAACTGTTTATTCAGC
>JBMOKS010000536.1:0-8691 GCA_049324355.1 Bacteroidota bacterium | reverse complement strand
AAGCCAATAGTTAAACTTTTATGAAAGCAATACATTACTTAAACAGACTCGCATCACTATTCACACTTGTTGTTCTGGGGGCATTTATCAGCGCTTGTTCCGATGACGATCCCCCGCTGCCCGACAACCTGGCTGCGTTTGAATCAACGGAACTGGGTATGACCTACTCGGAGACGGAACTGGAGATCAAAATTCAGTTGTCGCGGGCAGTGGATGAAAATGCTACGCTCTCCGTTTTATTTACCACCGAAGGCGTTGAATACGGAACCGATTTTGCAACTGAACCGGCAGCTACCGGTGGTACACTGTCGCTAACTATTGAGAAAGGAGAGGAAGAAGCTTCCTTCAAGATCATAAAAGCATCCGGGCTGCTGCTGGACGGAGATGAGAAAATTACGTTCACCATCAGCGAGGCCACCGAGCCGGTATTGGTTGGAGAACAAAAAGAACTGGTGCTCTCGTTTGCCGAGATACTTTCGGCAGGAGCACTTATGGAGATTAACGGAGGAGGTGCCACGTATTCGAACAAAGTGTTCATCGACCTGAGCGCTAACCGCCAGACGGCTGTGTTGCGCACGGCCTGGGACCTGGGCTTTCACATGGGCGAAGATTTTCGGGTTATTGTTAACTCGTCCACCGCGATGATGGCCCGTGCACTGGACAAAACTGATTTGAATGCCGTAACGGCAAATGACACGGTAGGCTTCAAGAATGAAATGTCTTTATCAGCCTTTAACCCGGATGCAACGGCATGGATCGATGACCCCACCGGAGATTTGACCAAGACAGCTATTGCAGCGATCTCTGCCACTACTTCCGAAAACAAGGTATATATCATTAACCGTGGCAATGGTGTGGGAAGCCCCGCTCCGGCCAGGGGGTGGAAGAAAATCCGCATAGTCCGTAATGCAAGCGGGGGCTATACGTTGCAGCACGCTGATATTGCAGCTACTTCGTTTAGTGAAATACAGATAGCCAAGGATGACGCCTACCGATTCAAGTACATTCATTTTGAAAATGGCGCGGTAGACGTAGAACCCGCCAAGGACAGGTGGGACATTGCCTGGACTTATTTTACCAACACGTTGAACAGTGGCGGCTCGGTCATTCCGTATGGATACCAGGATATGATACTTCAGAATCTCCACGGGGTGCAGACCGCGAAGGTATTGACCAGCACCAAGAGCTACGACAGCTTTGCCGAAAGTGATATTGCCTCGCTGACATTTTCTTCCAGCCAGATTGGTATCGGATCGGACTGGAGGCGCACCTCCCCGTCACCGGCTATTGTGTATGATGACCGTTTCTATGTGATCAAAGATGCTGGCGACAACTACTACAAGGCAAGGTTCACAGCGATCCTCAAGGATGGCGTTCGCGGCACCCCTCAGTTTGAGTTTTTACTGATTAAAAAGGGAAGTTGATCCGCTGGTTTAGATAGCTGAAAAAGTGGGTAAGCCCTGTATGCCATTAGTTTGGTTTGGCAACAGGGCGCCCATCTTTCCCGCTCGGGTTGTTTAATCTCATACGACTATGGATTGCTCAGACAGGATTTATCACCAAAACAGTTTTGGCCAGGCCCGGAAATGCACGTGCCATGGGGCCGTTCACATTACGTTCGGCACGGTGTCACTGCTTCTAAGCAAAACTCAGCTCAGCGGCTTTGCAACCTGGATTGCCGAAGCCCTGATGTCGGAGTGTGATGTGGAAGACCGGGATGAGCGATGCATTTACCTGCCTACGCGCGATTACTGCCTGATGTTCGCCATGACCTACAACGAACTGATCTCCCTCAGTGAAATCCTGGATCAGACGGCATTGATGATCCAGATTGAAGATTCCTTGTCGATGAATTGAAACCTAAAACCAAGTCGTCAAATATGAAACACACCAACTCTCATTTTAAGATACTGGCCGAATGCGCCAACGGATACGTGGGTATATGCGAGTGCTGCCGTGAATACAACTTCGCCTATAAAACGTTTCTCATCACGTTCCAGGAAGACGAGATGCAACGCTTTTTCGAATGGCTGATCGCGAATAAGAAGTCACCTCAGCATTATATGCCCATGCACCACGGGCGAAACCGGGTATTCTCCAGCCGTAACTCCAATCTCTACCTGACCTTCAGCGAAGAAGAATTGGAGGAGATCATACAACTCTATCATCAAACACAAATTCTTCAGCAGGCGCAATATGTCTTGCTGTCGAGCCGAATGAATTGAAAAAAACTAACGCTCACTCTAACCCTATGAAAATAAGACTACTTCTGCTCTTTAATTTCCTTGCCGCGGTTGCGTTTGCCCAGACCGGCACTATTCGCGGAGTCGTAACAGACGAAAACGGTCAGTCGCTGCCTGCCGTTAACGTTGTTCTCAAAGGAACCACACTCGGTTCAACAACCCATGCGGATGGCAAATTTGAAATCAGGAATGTTCCCGAGGGAGCTTACATCTTGTCGGCATCGATGGTTGGCTCTGAAAAATATGAACAAGCTATTGTCATCAAGAGTAACGAGACGACAACGGTTCCTGCGATAACCTTAAAAGAGAACCACGAGCAGTTGAACGAAGTAGTTGTCTCCGGTTTACGCGAAGCTGTGTATGTGGAGACTAAACCTTCCGAATCGCTTCGCATCAATTCCGACCTGATTGAAATACCGCAGAACATCAACATTGCCACACGGCAAACACTGAAAGACATGGGCCTGCTCTCCAAGGGGGAGATCTCACGCATCTCAAGTGGTATCACCAAAAGTTACGGTGGCTCACTGGACATGACCTTGCAGATTAGGGGAACGAATGCAACCTATGGAACGTATCGCAACGGTGTCGGTGGTCCTATATGGTGGAATGCACAGGAAGATGCTTCGATGATTGAACGAATCGAGTTTGTAAAGGGACCTGCCGGATTCATGCTGGCCAATGCCGAACCCGGTGGACTGGTGAACACGGTAACAAAACAACCCACGCGCGAAAATGTAAATGAAGTGTCTTTTGGCGTTGGCAGTTTTAACCTGATGCGTGCAGCCCTGGATCTTGGTGGTGCGGTAAAGAAAAACAGTCCGCTCACCTACCGGTTAAATGTAGGAGTTCAGAAAAACAACGAGTACTACAACTTCGGGGAGTTCAACAGGTTTTTTATTTGCCCGGTCATCAAGTACGAGTTCAGCGGGAACACAAGCCTTACACTTGAGCATAACTATGTAAAGGCGCAGGCGCAGGAAAATACTCACTCCTCCGTTTCCCTCAATGGCGACCTATGGGCGCTCCCTATCGACTTTGCCATCAATGATCCCAACAACGATAAATTCCTGGGCGCTGATGTGTACACTCGCCTGCATTTGAAACACCGACTCAACAGCGAATGGACATTCAATGCACAGGCCGCCTACATGACTACCGACTGGGACGGCACAACGCTTTACCTGGAAGGAATCTCCGCGACAAAAGACACCTTGTATCGCGCCAGTTCGCTGAGCGACTGGTGGGGCAAGCTCGCAAATGTGCAACTGTTTATGGACGGCAAGTTCAACACCGGGAAATCGCTTGAACATAAGGTGATGATCGGTATCGATTTTGGCGATGGCGGTGAAGGAAGTACCTATGGCGGCACGTGGGGTGAGAACAAATTCCCGTTGAGCATAAGCAATCCGTCCTACTATTTGCCTAAAGATTCCTTGAAGTATGCTGGTGATACATACAGCTGGCTGGCAACAAACCGCTGGATGGCCTTGTATGTGCAAGACCACATCAAGCTCTTTAACAAAGTAGTCTTAACACTGGCCGGAAGGTTTACAAGTCTCACTACCGGGCAGGATTGGAACAGCCCGCCTGACGATCCGGAATACGAAATCACCGACAACAAATTTACGCCACGTCTTGGACTGACTTATTTATTTAGCGAAGATGTCTCTGTGTATGCGTTGCACGATGAAAGTTTTCTTTCGCAGCGTGGGGCAATCTTTGGAGGTGGAAGACTCCCGGCACTTACCGGAAGCAACAACGAGTTGGGTGTGAAAGCCATGTTGTTCAAAAAACAACTGTCGTTAAGTGCTTCAGTTTATGACATCCGCAAAAATAATGTAGGTACCACCGATCAGCTTCATGATGGTTTTTACCTGATGACCGGACAAATCAGAAGTACAGGGTTTGACTTCGATGTGATGGGTAAGATCACGCCTGAACTTGTCATTAACGCCAACTACTCGTATGTGGACGCGCGTATCACTGAAGACTCTGATGAAACCCTTATCGGTTTAACCAATGCAGGAACAGCCAGTCACCTTGCCAATGTCTGGATGAAGTACACCATTGGAAAAGGAGTTTTGCAAGGACTCGGCTTCGGTGCAGGTATGCAACACACCGGAAAACGAAGTGGTGTGTGGCCAGGCTGGAACAGCACAGAAGGGAACATGTACCTGCCATCTAATACATTACTGGATGCTTCATTGTCCTACACCGCTAACAAATTCTCGGTGATGTTCAACATCTACAACATTGCCGATGTGCGATATGCCAGCAACGGCTGGTACTACCCGGACTTTGGCGAGTGGATATACGATGTGGGCGCTCCCTTGAATTGGCGCGTGCAAACAACGATCAAATTGTAAATCAGTCGTAAACGAATCATATCAACAATACAATGAAAAAGCAACTATTACTTACCCTGTTTTTAAATCTCTTCGGCTGTTCAATTTATGCGCACGCCATCTGGATTGAAGCAAACAACAAGGGCGCTGTTGGTAAAGCGCACGAAATAAAAATCTTTTATGGCGAATATGCAGCAAAGGAGTTTGAAGAAAATGACAAATGGTATTCGGATGTAAACACATTCACGCTGTGGCTGGTGTCGCCTGATGGAACCAGGAAACAACTTGAATGTAAACCGGGTGAAAAACATTTCCTCTCATCCTTTACTCCGGAAAAACAAGGCACCTATATAGTTGCTACCGCACACAGCGCAAAAGACCTGGATGGCACCATGATGTACCAGTTCAATGCATCGGCTGTTGTTACTGTAGCAACAGGTTCATCTTCTGGTCAACAGGTCACCAACGATTTATACCTGCAACCTGAAAAGTCTATTGATAAAAAACATGGTGCGGTGAAAGCTTTTTACAAAGGCAAGCCTGCAGGAAAAATCACGATCACGGTATTCGGTCCTTCAGGATGGAGCAAGAATTTTCAAACCGATGAGAACGGTGTATTGCAGTTTGAATTGCTCTGGAAGGGTTGGTATGCGCTGGAAGGCTCCAGTACGGTAACCGAAAAGGGAACGCACTATGATAAACCCTACGAGGAAATCTGGAGGTGTGCCACGCTTCGGTTGAACTTTGAGTAGCGCGAAGGAAACGATCAAGGTATGGCTTTCACCTATGACCGATGCAAACTCTGAGTCGATTCTCAAACCGTAATCAAATGAACGAGATCATATTTAAAATACTGCTGACGTTGTTAGTAATCAGTATGAACAGCATTCGCTTCTACTTTCAAAAGCGATATAAGATAACGCATGCCGTGAAAGTCAAAGAGAAAGCTTCAATACGCGAACGACTCATGGTATTGTTGATGTTTTTCGCACTGGCAGTTCCGGGCATGATTTGGTTGTTCACACCGTTGCTATCATTCGGCCAATTCTATCTACCCGATATACTGCGCATCGTTGGATTTCTGATTGGCGCTTATGCCATGTGGTTATTCTACTATGTGCACAAGATACTGGGGGATAACTGGAGTCCTGTTCTTGAAATCAGAAAGGATCATGCCCTGGTTGTGGCAGGCCCTTATAAATGGATACGCCATCCAATGTATTCGGATATGATACTGTGGCTCGTGTCGTTTGTCATGATCACAGCCAACTGGTTCTATGCCATAACCATTTCGACCGGGTTGTTGATTTTATTTATAGTACGCATACCGGATGAAGAAAAGCTCATGATTGAGCAGTTCGGTGAACAATACAAAGCCTATATGAAGCGCACCAGGCGCCTGATTCCATTCCTCTATTAATACTTGAAAGCAAAACGGAAAAGGAAATCTTCTATGATTCAATTTTATAACGTAAACCAAAAATCAAAATGAATAAATTAGTACTGTTTTTATTTCTATTGTGCTCCGGTTCGCTTCTTGCCCAGACCGGATCTGTCAAGGGCACTATTAAAACAAGTGATGGCCAGCCAGCCTCGTTTGTCAATGTATATCTAAAGGGAACTGACAAAGGTGCCGTTACGGATGCACAAGGCAGCTTTGAACTTCAAAGAGTTAAGATTGGAACGTACACGATCATAGCCAGCTTTGTTGGATTGAAAACACAGTCCGAAAGTATTTCAGTGTCCGACAATCAGGTAACGGAAGTATCGTTTACCCTTGAAGAAGATGGCCAGGAGCTTAAGGAAATTGTAGTGACTGCCAATCCAAGTCAATACGTTACGGATTATCCATCCATATCCCTGCGCATCAAAACCCCGCTTTTGGAAACTCCTCAAAACATCCAGGTGGTGAACGCACAGGCCATCAAAGACCAGGGCATATTTGATATGCAGGAAGGTGTGATACGCAACGTAAGTGGCGCCACGCGCTCCGAACATTGGGAAACCTATGCACGTATTGTCATGAGAGGTTCGCGGTTGGCCTCATTCCGAAATGGAATGAATGTAACCGAAACCTGGGGGCCGCTCACCGAAGACATGAGCATGGTGGAGCGCATTGAATTTGTTAAAGGTCCTGCGGGCTTCATGATGGCAGCCGGTGAGCCCAGCGGTTTTTATAATGTGGTTACAAAAAAACCAACCGGAATTACCAAGACTGAATTGGGGATGTCGGTAGGCAGTTTCGGTACCTACCGCGGCACGCTGGATTTTGACGGGAGTCTGAGTAAAGACAAGAAAATCCTCTACCGTCTCAACCTGATGGGACAGATGAAGGGTACGCAGCGTCCTTACGAATACAATAACCGAGTGTCGGTAGCGCCTGTCATAAAATTTCAAATCAATCCTTCCACATCGCTGACGGCTGAATACACCATGCAGTATGTGCAGATGTCACCGATTGGTTCTAACTACATTTTCTCTCCCAATGCACTGGGAGACTTACCGGTGGATTTCACAACACTTGAACCCAACATGCGTCCCACAACCGTGAAGGATCAATCCCTGATCGTTACGTTTTCGCATAGCCTCAATGACAACTGGAAGTTTACCAGCCAGTTGGCGTACCTGAATTTTGACCAGCTTGGCGAAAGCCTGTGGCCCTCCGGTTTTAATGGCGATACGTTATTACGAGCCGCTTCCAACTGGGATATTTTAGGACTCACACGGGTGGGACAGTTTTTTCTCAATGGCGATGCTCACACCGGCAGCATCAAACACCGGATAGTAGCGGGACTTGACATGGGCGACAAAGATTATTACCACGACTGGTCGCAGGGAGGCGCGATTACCGGAACCGAAGGATTCAATGTCTATAACCCGGTTTATGGAAATGTGCCTGGTACGGCCTATCCGGTGTATGACCGCAGCCTTGATATTCGTGAAAGAGGTGTTCACTATAGTAACCAGTATGCCGCACTTTATGTGCAGGATGAAATACGATTACTAAAAGAGAAACTTCGGGTTACGTTGGCGGGACGATATACGACTACCGATGACGATGATCCTTATTCAGGAAAAATTGATGCCGATAAGTTTACTCCCCGCGTTGGGTTAAGCTATTCGATCAATAGCAACACGAGCGTTTATGCTGTGTACGATGAAGCCTTCATTCCCCAGGCCGGGGCTACCTTTGAGGGGAAGTCGTTCGAGCCGATAACAGGTGATAACAAAGAAGTCGGGATCAAAAAAGAGTGGGCCGGTGGCCGCTGGACCACAACGGCTTCCGCCTACCGCATCACTAAAAACAATGTGCTCACGGCCGATCCGGAACATCAATACTTTTCCATTCAGCTTGGACAAACTCAAACACAAGGAATAGAACTGGACGTCAGAGGTCAGATTTTGGATGGATTGGATGTTACGATGAACTACGCTTACACAGATGGCAAGATCACAGAGGACACCGATGGTAATTATGAAGGAACGCAGATACCCGGAACAGACAAGCACATTGCCAACGCGTGGATCAGTTATAGACTACCATCGGGTAAGGCCAAAGGACTTGGCTTTGCAGTAGGTGTACAGCATGCAGCGGATCGCACAGCATGGTATGGAGAGTATGACCGTTCAGTTGATCCCTCGATGCCTTCTTACACACGATTTGATGCAGCGGTGTCTTACAATTTTGGCAAGATGGGAATCGGCCTGAATGTAAACAACGTGTTTGATGCAGAACTGATTTCAGGCGCCTACTACACCTGGAGTCAGTTCTACTACTGGCAGGCTGAAGCGCTCAGAAACTATCGCCTGTCGGTTAACTACAAGTTCTGATGTTGATCATAGTAGCGATAATAATTCAGGCATTGGCGTTCTATTGTCTATACAATACATCGCAGCGTGCTGAATTGTGGAAAGACGAGTTGAGTGTGTGGCTTCAGCGCCATACACTCTTTTCTAAAATTGCTGGAGTTCTACTGGTGATACTATCTTTTGTACTGTTGGTTATCGCCCAAGGTTTTGCGACAGGAATCTTCACAGCTTTTCTATCCATCATGACACTTGGGAGTCTCATTATTCTGCTTGTGCCACTTACTGCAAAG
>JBMOKS010000535.1:0-8696 GCA_049324355.1 Bacteroidota bacterium | reverse complement strand
CTCACAACCGCTGCCGGTAATGACGTTCGGGGCCTTGCAGCCGGCGATGTAGACGGCGACGGTTGGTCAGACATCGTAGTGACAGAGGAAAGTAACAGCCGCGTGTTCATATTTCACAACAAAGGTTTGGGCGGCACCTTGTCTGCTGCCTCCTTCGATCCTCCCGACACCTTAAACACCGGGAACATAGGAACAGTGGTTGTCGATCTTGACGGCGACGGCAAGCAGGATGTTGTTTCCATCTACTCCGATGGATTTTATTCCTGGTTTGCTACCTACCGGAATATCAGTACGCCTGGAAACGTAGACTTCGAAGCCGAGGAGCTTTTCTCCAGCATCAACTACTCCAACAGCACGTTAAGCACCGTTGATATAGATGGCGATGGACGGATGGACCTTACCGCATCGCATGGCAATGGCAGCGCTGCTGTGGATTTTTACGTAGCCCAGAATATCAGCACGCCGGGAAATATTGAATTTGCCGCACCCCGTAGCTACTTCGGCAGCGCCACGCTTGACGCGGTGAACACCGTTTCAAATGGCGATCTCGATGGTGATGGGAAACCAGAACTGCTCGTCGGACATAGTTTTGGAAGTTTATTCTCCATTTTACCCAATACCTCTACACCAGGTGTCATCAGCTTCGGCACGCCCATTCAATTCAGTGTCGGTGTTAGTTTTATTAATGTTGCAGACCTGAACCTTGACGGCAAAAATGACCTGATGTGGAAAGGGGGTAATCCCAATGACATTCGCATTCGAGTCAATACAAATTCAGGTGGCGCTTTGGCTGCAGCTGATTTTGCCGCAGAAGTGATCCTGACATCGGATCTGTTCAGCTACGGCGGGGCCTGTGTTGCCGATATTAACGGTGACGGCAAGCCCGATATCGTAGCTACCGACTCAGATGATGTGGGCATTTTCGAAAATGTCTACACAGGAGGCACTTTTAATTCGAGCGCCTTCTTACCTGCATTTTTGTATACTGGCTCTCAGACCAGTTATCCCACGCGACCTGTTGTAACCGACCTGAATGGCGACCAAAAGCCCGACGTGATTATTGGCACCACCAATACCAGCCCACCGAGGCTGTCGATATTTCAAAATGTGAACACCAAACCACCGGTCATTTCAGTGAACACCATCTCACCTCTTAAGGGTCCAATCGGAACAACAGTAACGATCACCGGCGCCAATTTTTCTACCGTGCCATCAGACAACATTGTACACTTCGGCGAAGTAAAGGCCAGTGTGCTAACCGCGACCGCCACAGCACTTACCGTGGAAGTACCGTCTGGCGCAGGATACGCTTATATCAGTGTGGCCCGTGGAGAGTTGTCGGCCTATTATGATCTTCCCTTCAACGTAACCTATGGTCCGGGTATTACTTTCGATGGAACCGCGTTTGCTCCGCCGATAACGTTTACACTCACGACTGCTGACTATGATATCGCAGTAGGTGACATCGACGGCGATGGGAAACCCGATCTGCTGGCCGAAGGTAATACCGTTGACGGTTACGCCTTCAGAAACACACATACAGGTGGCGCGATCTCCGCTAGTTCTCTTACGCCAGATGACACTACAAGTTCCTCTGCTGGCAATCCCAAACTCGTGGATATGGACGGCGATGGCAAGCTGGATATTTTAAGTTTCAACGGTCTTTATGATAATCTCAGCACAGTAGGAGATATCAATTTTGGAAACCTTGTATCCTACGGATCATCCGGAAACAATATCTCGTGGGCCGACTTCAACCAGGACGGAAAAACCGATTACGTTGGCGCAGCAACTTCTGCCAACCTTACCGTATTCGAAAACTGGACCCGGCCGGGAACTTACCTCACTGCGCCTATTGCGTCATTCAGCTCTTCGATACTGATACCGAAGCCCGCCGCCAACGGCGGCACCATCGCTGTCGACTTCGATCGCGACGGATTACCCGATATCGCGGTATCAAATCCAACACTCGACAATATCTCTGTGTTTAGAAATATTGGCGCCTATCGAATTGCCTCATCGATGTTCACCGCCACCACTTTTGCAACCGGCGACAATCCAGGAAGGCTTTATGGGGGCGATATGGATTCGGACGGAAAAACGGACATCGTTCTTTATCATGGTACGCCTTCTCAATTCATTTCTGTATTTCACAACGAAAGCACACCTGGCAATATCACGTTTGCAAGAACGGACTATACGCTTGGCAGCATTCCCACGGTACTCACGATCAGCGATCTCGATGGTGATGGAAAACCCGAGATGGTTGTTACCAGTGAAGCCGCCGACCGGTTCAGCATTTTCAAAAACATGTCGACACCTGGCACTATCAACGCATCGTCTTTTGCCGCTCCGGTTCACTACACAGTGAATAACCCCAGAGGTCTGGCGACAATTGACATCAACATGGATGGCAAGCCAGAGATCGTTGTTAACAGCAATCCAAATTCTATGCTGGTGTATGAAAATCTTATTCCGGCAGCACCAACCATATCCTTTACAACCCATCCTGCTACCACCTACGCCTGCGAAGAAGGGAGCGCTACCTTTACAGCAGTAGCAACGGGAACAACCAACATCACTTACCGGTGGCAAGTGTTCGATGGCGGCTTAGGCTCGTATGTTGACTTGAATAACAACACCACGTACTCAGGTGTAACCACAGGAACTTTGACCGTCAGTACTCCTGGAGGAGTAGGAGCCGGAGATTACAGAGCGAAGGCATCGGGTGATTTTGCCATTGATGCTTTTTCAAATGCAGCCACGTTGACGGTCAACTCGCTCCCCACACCTCCTAGTGTTTTTGGTTCCTCAGGTTGTGTGGCTCCGGCTTCTTTAACCATAAAAGCCTCCGGCGCATCGGATGGCGACTACAGGTGGTACAACGTTGCCTCAGGGGGCTCCGTGCTTGAGAGTGACAGCGCGTTTGTAACACCTTCCATCAACGCAACCACTACATTCTATGTTTCGATCGCCGACGCATTCTGCGAAAGCAATCGTATACCAGTCGATGCTTCGATCAATCTTTTGACCAAACCAACGGTTTCTTCTTCCATACCGCCCGCGGCGGGAACTGTTTCGGCCTGCGAGGGTGACGCGCTGATCTTGAATGCACCCGGCGGTTTTACAAACTATACGTGGTCTGATGGCAGGACTACTTCGTCAATAGCTATTACGCAAGCTGGAACCTATTCGGTAATTGTCGGATCCGGTGGATGTCAAAGCCCGTCCTCCGATCCCGTTACCGTGGTTATCAATGCTTATCCCGACGCTGACATTACTTTCAACGGCACACAACTCACCGTTTCTGCCGGCGATGGTTATCAATGGTACAGCGATGGTAGCGCCATTGTCAACGCGACAAGCCAAACCGTAGCCATCAGCCTGGTTGAATACGGCGTGTATGCCGTCGATATAACCAAGGATGGCTGCACAACGCGATCAAATAACTATGTTTATCTCGTCACAGGTGTAGAATCTTTCGGAAAGAATTTAAAAGTATACCCGAACCCCGTCAGTCAAAAGTTAACGATTGAACACGGACATGATTTTAAGGTCTTGGTGTTTGATGAAATGGGCCGGTCGGTCATGAACTCACCATCGGAATCGAAAAAGGCTACAATCGATTTTTCAAACACAGCAACGGGGTCCTATATCTTAACGATCAAGACTGGCCACGAAGTTTATCACGTTCGTGTGATCAAAGAGTAGAAGTCATGAAAAAACAACCTTCGACAGTACAATACAGGATGGTGAAGGCGCTGCATGTCGCGTTCCTTTCTGTGATGATGT
This sequence comes from Bacteroidota bacterium, assembly GCA_049324355.1. Taxonomy (GTDB): domain Bacteria; phylum Bacteroidota; class Bacteroidia; order Cytophagales; family Cyclobacteriaceae; genus Chryseosolibacter. Next base: position 4,904 of record JBMOKS010000535.1, on the reverse strand, counting down.
ATTCTGCGATGCCAGCGATCGCACAAATCACATTTCAAGGGCCGACTTCGTTGAATTTACCCGACACGCCACAAGAGCTTGCCAAAGGCGACCTCAACAACGATGGCCGAATGGATTTCGTCAGTGTCAATTTCAACGGGCTGAGCAACCAACAGCTCACGGTCATGTTGAACTCGGGCACCGGAACATTTACCGGATCGAATATGAGAAATTTCTCTGCCGCTACTAATGTGCTTGACGTCGCTATGGGCGATTTCAATGAAGATGGAAACCTCGACGTGGTGGCCTGTGGTCAGAGTGATAACTTCTCGCTATCGTTGGGAGATGGTGCCGGCAATCTCGGCGCGCCTACGATCATTGCTGCCGGCAATGTGCCTGAAGGTATCGATGTTGGCGACCTCAATAAGGATGGTAATCTGGATGTAGTTATCTCAAACCGAGGCTCACCGAGCAACGTATACATTTTTCTTGGCAACGGGTCCGGAGGCTTTGCTGCACCAACGATCATTCCAATCACCAACCTGACCGACATCAGGATCGGCGACTTCAATGAAGATACGAATCCCGACTTTGCCATCAGTGTTTCTACATCGGTTCAAATATATACCGGCGATGGCACGGGCACTGCGTTCACTCCCAGCACCGTGGTAACAGGGTTTGCCAGCGGGGAAGACCTGATCACGGCAGATCTCAACAAAGACAATCACCTCGACATCATAGCGGGGGGCGGTTATACACTAGGCGATGGCGCCGGAAACTTTGCACCCCGTGTTTTGCTGACTCAAACAAACTACGAATACGCGGTGGGCGATGTGAACAAAGACGGAAATCCGGACATCATTGCCAGCGACAATAATGTTAATTACACCAACATGCGGGTGTTTCTCGGCAATGGCGTCGGGGTCTTTAGCTTGCTGGCAAAATTCGAAACAAATATACTTTTCTACGGCGTGGAGATTGCCGACGTGAACAACGATGCAAATCCTGACGTAGTTGGCATCGGCACCTGGGGATCTCTGAGACGGGTTGATGTTCTTTTGGGCGACGGCTCAGGATACTTCAGCACCGTGACGAAATACCCCGTGGCTTCCGATCCGCGCGAAATGGTGAGCGGAGATTTTAACAAAGACGGATTATTAGACATTGCACTAGCCTTCACCATAGGCAACAACATTAGCATTCATCTCGGCCAGGGCCAGGGGCGATTTGCCAAGACGGCCGTTAATTACACAACCGGCACTTATCCAAGTGAAATGATCGTGGCCGACTACAACAAAGACGGAAACCAGGACCTCATTACAAACAACCGGTCTAATGCCACCATTACCGTGCTCACCGGCGCAGGCGATGGTACTTTTACTTTGTTAGGACATTTGCCGCTGCCAGCAAACACCGAAGGCATTGCTTACGCCGACTTCAACAAAGACACCAATCCGGATATTGTTGCGTCTGGAAATACGGCGAATGCTATTTACATTCTTACCGGAACAGGTACTGGCTTCAATTCGGCCGTTACGATCACAACCACGGCTAATGTTTACGACATAGAAGCCGCTGACTTCAACAGCGATGGCAATCCTGATCTGGCGGCGTCATTCTTTAACACGAACCGTTTTCTGGTTCTCTTCGGCAATGGGTCTGGTGGCTTTACAGAAGGAACACAGTATGTAGCCAATAGCAACCCATCGTTTATCAGGGTCTACGACTTGAATAATGACAACAAGCCCGATGTGCTGGTGAGAACCAGCTCTGAGCATCATTTTATCAACGACGGAACAGGCAGCTTCACCGGCACCCTGTTCTCAGAAGCCGCCGCGCTGGGTTCTGACTATGCCGACATCGATGGCGACGGTATAAAAGATCTGATCTATGGATCGCAGAACAGCATTAGTTCTAACGTGGGACTGATCAGGGCGTACAAAGGTTCCGGCACAGGCACATTCAACACTACCACACCCATCATCAACCGGCAAGGTTCCGGCGGCAACCAGCTCATCACGCATGACTTCAATGCCGACGGTAAACTCGATATCATCACGACGTCGTTCAATATTTATGAAGATTACCTCGCTACGCTGATCAACACCACCAGCGCACCGACTTGCAATGCGCCGGTGATCGGTTCCATTACAGGGCCTACAACACGTTGTGTTGGTACAAGTTTTACACTTTCGGTAACAGCAACCGGCGATGCGCCACTCTCCTATCAATGGAGAAAAAATGGCGCCGATATTTCCGGCGCCACCAGCACGTCATACACCATATCTTCTGTTGTGCCTGCAGACGCCGCAAATTATTCCGTCAGAATCGCCAATGCTTGTGGAACGGTTATCAGCGGTTCGATTCCATTGACCATCAGCTCTGCTCCTTCAGCTCCGGCTGCCACCGGCGCTTCGAGTTGTTCAGCTGCCAGTCTGGTGCTCAATGCTTCCGGCGGAAGTAATGGTGACTATCGGTGGTACACCGTGAGCACCGGTGGCACCGCTATTCCCGGTGAAGTCAACGGCACTTACACAACACCGATTTTGACTTCTACCACATCATATTACGTCTCGCTGATCAATGCCTCTGGATGTGAAAGCGCGCGGACGGCAGTGCAGGCGACTATTGTTCAGCTGACAAAACCAACCATTACGGCAACTGTCGTCATTAGCGGTGGTAGTGCTTCGATCTGCCAGGGCGACAACGAAACCTTCACAGCACCCAATGGGTTCGCAGTTTACAATTGGAGTACCGGGGCCAGCACGCAGCAAATTTCAGTTAATCAAGCCGGCACCTACTCGGTGATTGTTGGCGATGGAACTTGTACGAGTCCGGCATCCGATATTGTCAATGTTAGCATAGTTCCAAATCCGGTTGCGGCTATTACGATGAATGGAGAAGTATTAACGGCATCCGCCGGTAGTTCATGGCAGTGGTATCAGAACGGGCAATCTGTATCCGGCGCAACATCTCAAACCTTCCAGATCAGCACTATTGAGTACGGAGTTTATGCTGTAGATATCACTAACAATCAAGGCTGCACGAGTCGTTCACCGGACTTTGAATACCTCATCACTGATGTCGGTTTATCATCAACTAATAATTGCAGAATATTTCCCAATCCTGCGAGAGACAAATTATTCGTCGAACACCATGACGAATCGAAAAAGATTCAGGTCATTGAGTTGATGAGCACCCTTGGTAACGTGCTATTGACCCTCAGCAATTGTCAACAGATCACAGAACTCGACCTGGAGCCATTGAGCGACGGAATTTTCTTTCTGAGGGTCAAAATCGACAACACCGAAAAACTTTATCGAATCATTAAGATCAACTGATATGAAACGAAAATACATATACATTTTATTAGTGGCGTGTTGGTTGGGAGGAATATCCATCTCCTGCACAGAAGACATCCCTGCTTGCCCTTCGAAAATGTGTGTCGTCGCCGGGGGATGGCAACTGACTGAAGTGTACATCGACGATGTAAAAGACAACAGCGACCTGAGTTTGTATCGATTGGTGCTGATCGAGCCGGCACCTGTGACCGCCACTACATCAGGATTTACACGCGTACAACCCAGCGGCGGCACAGATCAGGGAAGTTGGTCGATCATCAACGGTGAAAGCATTCTCAGATTGATCCCCAACGACGATCCGGTGTTTACCGAAGATTGGATCATAGAGACGTTTACACCACGACAACTCGTGCTGGTGATCAACCGGGACACAGGAATTAAGCAGGGACCGAGCAAGATCAGGTTTGTATTGGAACCCATTTAGTTCAAGGTTCAATGTTCAAAGCTCGAGGTCATCATTCCAGTTTAGGTTATCTCGACAAAATGACCCGGAGTCAAGAACATTGAACCCAGAACAAAAGAACGTTGAACAAAGAACATTGAACCATACCTTATGAAACAGATAGTCTTGTTAATAGCGCTCACCATTCCATTCGTATGCAACGCCCAATGGTATGTAGGCGGGAAGGCGGCGGTGTCGTTTTCCAATTACAAAACGAAAACACCATGGAAAGAAGTAACCAATAGCGGTTTTGCTTTTGGCGCGTCTGCCTACAAGCAGATCAACCTCAAGCTTGGTGTAAACGTAGAACTTGAATACATTCAAAAAGGATACCTCCATAAGGTCTGCAATACCATATCCGACGAATTACAAGCGTCTTACGTTGAAGTACCCGTTGCTGTCGACTACGGATTTCCACTGCATGAAAAATTTAAGGCACACGCCAGCGTTGGATTCTACCTGGCCTATTGGCTCAGTGGAAAATATAAGATGCAGGGTTTCGACACTTCATCAGAGGATTTTGACTTCCGTAAAAACGGCGCCAAACGTTTTGATTTCGGTCCGAACGTAGGCGGCCGCCTTGAATACATGCTCAAGAATGCCAGCTTATCGCTTGACCTTCGTTACGAAATGGGTTTGCTCGATCTGCAAAAGAAGGTTAATGATAACACGAGCAACACCAATCGCGCGCTGGTGATCGGAATAAGTTATATGAAATTATGGGGACACTGATCTTAGCAGAAAGTTGAAAGCAGCAATTCGCACTTCATGTCTTGTGCCAGTCCTATGCTTTACCTCAACTCAACATTTTGTATTCCCTGGCAATCTTCAACAGCATTTGCAGGCTGTTGGCATTGAATTTTTTGAGCAAATTTTTACGGTGTGTTTCCACCGTGTAGTGACTGAGAAAAAGTTTTTCTGCGATCTGAGGTCCTTTTAACCCGTCAGACAGCAGTTGTAATATTTCTTTTTCACGGCGGGTCAGCACGGGCATACTATCGAGTGCCAAACTCAAGCTTTGGAATTGTTCAAGGATCTTTTCGTTGGCTGCCTTGCTTAAATAAACTTTTCCTTGTGTTACCACGGCAATTGCTTCGATCAGTTCTTCGCGTTCCATGTTC
>JBMOKS010000534.1:0-8698 GCA_049324355.1 Bacteroidota bacterium | reverse complement strand
CTGACGACCGTGTCAACCGCCTTTAGTACCGAGCTTTCAAACGACTCTGCATCCCTTTCCGCAATGATCTGATCAGGCCCAACATTCAAGGTGATTCTGCACATGCAAGGCCTCACGATTTTATTTTTTTTTAGAATCAACACTACTACAACTGACGTTATACCTTTGCAACTACCAGTAAGTAAACCAATTTTATGCTGAGTAAAATCGATCAATTTTTCACTTGCATGGAAGGACTTAGATGATATTTCCGCCTTCATCTCAGTTTGTATTGTTCATAAAACTTTTCTGAGAGTTGCATGTTGTGTGCATTCAATTGAATGCATTGCCTTGTGAATGGCCATCATTCTGTCGTTAAAATCGCCTACCCATGAAAGCTGTACGTGTTTAAGCTGCGGCCGCTTGCGTCCCTCGTTAAATGCACGAAGAATCAACGCAGATTCGATTCCACGGTTTTGGTACTCCGGAACGATGCCCATCACCACAACCCGGACTGTGGTGAATCCCTTTATCCATTTATAGAACATGAACTTACATTTGCCCCAAAGATCCAACTTCGGCCCGCTATACCTGATGATCTCGTTTACATCCGGAATGGCAACTAAAAAACCTATTGGTTTTTTACCGGAGTAAGCAAACCAAATTAATTCCTCAATCATTATTGGTCGCATGTCACGGAGGGATTTCTCCACCACCGATGCATCGATCGGATGAAAATTCGTAAACGATGACCAGGCACGGTTGTAGATATCCACAAAGTCAGTTATGAACCGCTGGCGGTTCCTGTATTTCATTGGTTGGAAGTTGTATCTCCCGGAACTCATTACCCTGGCCGCAATTTTTGAGAATCTTTCTGGCAGCGGACTTGACAGGCTGATATAATTCGTTAACTGCCTGTAGTGGATATTGAAACCGAAAGAATTAAATAGCGCGACGTAATAAGACGGATTATAGTTCATTCCATATGACACGGGACCGTTACCCTTGATAAGCAGCCCCCAATACTTGTCGTTCTCTCCAAAATTGATGGGACCATCCACTATATTCACTTGAAACCCTTCGACAAGCCAATTCATGGCAACCTCGAACAACGCATGTGCCGCAGCCTTTTCGTCTATGCACTCAAAGAACCCAATGCCGCCTAATCGCTGATCTCCTTCATGTTGTTTATTGAAATTAATGAAAGCTGCAATCCGTCCGCATGGTTCGCCCAGTTTATCTACTATTATCCATCGGGCAGCTTGCCCATGAGAGAAGTAAGGATTTTTTGTTACATCGAAAATGGAAGAAATGTCACCCTCCAGCGGAGGTATCCAGAAAGGATCGAGGCGGTAGATCCTCGCTGGAACTTCGAGAAAAGCTTTCTCACCCTCCGCACCTTCAACCTTTACTGGAAAGTAATGATAAGTTGAGGTCAGCACATGCAACGAAGAGATCTCTAGGGAACTTTCAGCCTGTTCTATCATGCCTCTTAAAATACTGAATAGACACAAACCCAACTATGATCCGGATCATAGCTGAAGTACGATCTTGTTGCAAACTTGTGCTCATTTGCAAACAAAGGTGGCGTCAAAACGAATCAACGTACCAGAAATCATGGCTCCTGCAGGGTCGTTTGAATCCCTGAATGCTGCCATCATCGCCGGAGCTGATTCAATCTATTTTGGGGTCGAACAGTTAAACCTCAGAGCAAGGTCGAATAATAATTTTTCGCTTCAGGATATCGATCTCATTTCGCGAACGTGCAGGCACAATAATGTAAAATCCCACATCGCACTAAACACCATCATATACGACCACGACTTGCGTCTGATGGAATCGATCGTGAAGCAGGCCAAAGAATCGGGAATAGATGGAATTATTGCATCTGATCTTTCGGTCATGCTCTTTGCAAAAAAGATCGGTATGCCGATACATATATCTACCCAAGCGAATGTGTGCAACATTGAAACCGTGGAGTTCTATTCAAATTTTGCAAATGTGATCGTACTGGCAAGAGAATTAACACTGACGCAAATCCAGGTGATCATCCGTCAAATCCACCGCAAGAAGATCGTTGGGCCTGACGGGAATCTGATCCGTATAGAGATATTCGCACACGGAGCACTTTGTATGGCTGTATCCGGAAAATGTTACCTAAGCCTCCACTCAAACTTCGCATCAGCTAACCGCGGAGCATGCATTCAGAATTGTCGGCATGAATACATCGTCACAGACAAGCAAAATGGTTTCGAATTAGAGATCGACAACGAGTTCATCATGAGCGCAAAAGATCTGTGCACCATCGAGTTTATGGACAAGATAATGGATACAGGTGTTGCAATCTTGAAAATCGAGGGCAGAGGAAGATCGCCAGAATATGTTTTTACCACCACCCGGTGCTATAAAGATGCAGTACGTTCAGTTGCGAATGAAAGTTATCATGCCGAAAAAATATCAGACTGGAAGGAGCAACTTTCCAAGGTCTACAACAGGGGATTCTGGGATGGATACTACTTGGGAAAAAAGTTGGGTGAATGGAGCAATACTTACGGGTCACATGCCACAGAACGGAAAATTTATATTGGCACGGTTTCCAAGTACTTCAAAAAGCTAAAGGTCGGTGAGTTCAAGCTCGAACGTAGTTCATTGCGAGTTGGCGAAGATATATTGATCATCGGTTCAAAGACCGGCGTTGTGAGGACTACGGTCTCAGCGTTAGCCTTGAATGGCCTGCCAGCAACTTGTGCCGAAGTTACCGATCATTTTTCTATGCCCGTTCCGGAGACTGTGCGCCCTCACGACAAACTTTATAAGGTTGTAAAAGCAAATGGCCACGATAATCTATTTGAAGAATAAATGCGTCGGTTGTCACGCGTGTGTGGAATGGGCCCCCGATCGTTGGCGAATTTCGCGTGCAGATGGCAAGTCTATATTAATTGGGGGGCAACTTAAAAAAAAGGTATATGTGGCAACGATCAATGATCGGGAAGTGCTGCAAAATTTAAGGGCAGCGGAAAAATGTCCACTCAAAGCGATTAAGGTTCACGCATAAAAAGTAAAGCAAAATCAACTTGATATGATTGCGATCATACATGGTGAATACGCCCTCCGGTAGTTTTGTAAGGATAAAACTCATTACAACATGGCAACACACTCTTACAATGTAGATATCAGCTGGGAACACGACAGAGTTGGGAAAATGTGCTCACCGGAGGTTGGCCTCTTTAATGCAAACAATGGATGCCTTACTGTAGCAACTCCGCCTGAATTTCCCAAAGGAGTGGCCGGCCTCTGGTCGCCCGAACATCTATTCACCGCAGCTGTGAGCAGTTGCCTTATGACAACTTTTTTGGCGATTGCAGAGAACTCGAAACTTGGATTTACAGATTTCAAGTGCAAATCCGAGGGAAAGCTTGAGCAGATCGATGGGAAATTTCTGATGACTGAAATAATGCTATTCCCGGAAGTGACAATATCGAATGGGGATGACCACGAAAAAGCGATCCGCGTTCTGCAGCGATCGGAGGCTGCCTGTCTTATTTCAAATTCTATTAAGTCAAAAGTTACCATGCAGCCCGTGGTCCATATAGTGGTGAACAGCAATATTCTTTGAAAGAGCCGTAAACCTCTTCGTGATGATCGACAACATTCGGTTTACGGAACTACTCAGGAAATACGATGTGCCCGTGCCGAGATATACAAGCTACCCTACGGTTCCCTTCTGGGATACCGGCAAATTTTCAACCGAGCATTGGTTTGCAGCGATCGAGAGGTCGTTTGCCGAAAGTAACAGCAAGAAAGGAATAAGCATTTATATCCATCTTCCTTTTTGTGAAAGTTTGTGTACAGGCTGCACCGGCAACACAAGGATCGCACGAAATCATACTGTTGAATACCACTACATTGAAGCGCTAAGAAGGGAGTGGGACATATACAAAAAGATCTTCGGCAGTGTTCCGGCGATCCGGAAAATACATTTGGGAGGTGGTGGAACTCCAACCTTTTTCAGCGCGCCAAACCTGGAAAGACTCATCGACATTATCCTGAAAGACGCAGTCGTCCATGACGAACATGAGTTCAGCTTTGAAGGCCATCCAAACTATTCAACTTATGAGCACATCAAGGCACTATACGACCTGGGGTTCAGTAGCGTCAGCTATAGTGTTCAGGATCTGGATGAAAAGGTCCAAAAAAAGATTAACATATTCCAGCCATTCAGCAAGCTGAAAGAAGTAACTGATGAAAGTCGTTCAATCGGATATAAGTCGATCAACTTCGATTTGATCTGCGCCTTACCGTTCCAAACCACCGCTACTGTTTCGGATACGATGCACAAGGTTTTGAGTTTGAAGCCAGATCGTGTATCATTATACAGTTGCACCCATATCTCATGCGTGGGACCCTGGCAACGCGGCGATGAAGCTGTGGGACTTCCAACGAATGCGAAAAAAAGAAAGCTCTATGAGACCGGCAGAGTGCTGCTAAAAGCACACGGCTACGAAGATGTGGGGATGGATCACTTCTCCCTGCCCACCGACAAGTTATTTAAAGCCGCTCTGCGCAGAACACTGCACCGGAATTTTATGGGCTATACCACCACGCCTACAGACTTGTTGATTGGACTTGGTGCATCGGCGGTCAGCGATGCCAAGTATGCTTACGCACAGAATCGAAAAACAGTCGAAGCATATTTAAATGATATTGCCAATGACAGGCTGGCAATATCAACGGGTCATGTGCTCACACAGAGAGATATGCTTATCGGACGATGTATCCTGGATGTTGCTTGTGCCGGAAACATTCATTGCAAGTCGCTTGAACAATTTAGAGATGCTGACGTTATGACCTCGTTGTATAAAATGCAGGAAGAAGGAATGCTGACAGCCAACATTGACGGATTCCACGTTACAGAACTCGGAAGGGCCTTTGTGCACAACATCTGTGCTGTCTTCGATGAACGGATGAACAGCGAGAAAAAGAAGGAATCCAAGCTCTTCAGCCAGGCAAACTAATTTGAAGTGTTAAGTACGTGACATTCAAAAGCAGACAGGGGGCACTTTAAAAAAGTTTGAACTTCGAAACAGACCGAGTTCATCTAATTCCTTACAATAAATTTAAATCTCAGCTTGCGCTGTATCTTTTCTCCAAATCATTGCTGTCTTTCGAAGCAGGTATTATGGTATTACATCAAGATTCAGAGCTGGCTTTGCATAGTAGTAGCATCCACCTAGTCTTCACGCTAAAATTACCCGAGATAATATTTTAGCCGCTTGCTTCTTGAGGTGTGTTGGAGCCTCCTGATTCCTTTTTCCTTGATCTGCCGCACACGCTCGCGCGTGATGTCGAGTTTAAGACCTATCTCTTCGAGGGTCATGGCAGGTTCTCCATGAAGTCCAAAGTACAAAGATAAAACGTCGGCTTCGCGCGATGGAAGCGTGGCCAGCGAGCGCTGAATATCCTTGCGTAATGAATCCCCCATCAATACTGCATCGGGAGTTTCTTCCGAGTCATCCTCCAGGCTGTCCAGCAAACTGTTCTCTTCACCTTGAATATACGGGGCATCAATTGAAAGTTGTCGATAACCCATTCGAACTGTCTCCCGGATCTCGTCTGGCGCTAATTTCATTGTTTCCGCCAATTCTTCGGGCGAAGGTTCCCGCTGATATTTTTGTTCCAGTTGGGCAAAAGCCTTGTTTACCCTATTCAGCGCACCTACTCGATTCAGCGGTATCCGCACTACCCTCGATTGCTCGGCCAGCGCCTGCATGATCGCTTGACGGATCCACCACACGGCATACGATATGAACTTAAAACCCCGAGTCTCATCAAAGCGCGTGGCCGCTTTTACAAGTCCCACGTTCCCTTCATTGATCAGGTCGCCCAATGTCAATCCATTGTTCTGGTATTGCTTGGCTACCGAAACAACAAATCTGAGATTAGCATTCACCAGTTTTCCCAGAGCGATCTGATCACCCAGTCGGATACGTTGTGTCAGCTGCACTTCTTCGTCGGCGGTGATCAGGTTTAATTTTGAAATATCCTGTAAATATTTATCCAAAGACTGACTTTCACGATTGGTGATTTGCTTTGAAATTTTTAATTGTCTCATTCTTATTGTAATGCTGCCTCTGAAAAAACGTCACTCATACATGCAAGTGGGCATAGGAATGGAAGCCCAAAATGGCCATCGGTCAAAAAATTCGGGCACGGTTTTCTGCCTGGTGTTGTCTGAAAATGGCAATGGCATTTTTGATATTGTTCAAGGTCGCTTCCGGTAGTCCTTCTGTATTGATAACCCGCAGCGACACGATCATGTTCATAATGTAGGCATCTTCATTGTAAGAATTTCGCTCATGCCGAAACCGGCTCACCGATTTTTTGATCAATGACCCCAGCTCCGATTCACTTTTCGCCGCTTTAATCAAGTCAATAACTTCACTACAAAATGATACCATTAAAAAACCCTGTTAAAATGATTGTAAATAGCAATTTAGGCCTCCTTTTGCTATTTTAAATTGAAAATGATCAACATATTAGTTGACAAAAGTCAATGAACATGTTGACATCATTGGATAATATTGTTTTTTTGAAAACAGCCGTATGCTCAAAAATTTTTTATCGGAGAACTTTCGTTTGAAGACCAACCAGATCTTCGAAGGCCTTACGAAAGACGAATACGAAAGCCTGATGGTATCTGGTGTAACTCATCTTTATAAAAAGGGCGAAATCATTTTCAGGGAGGGAGGCATTCCGACGGGAATATTTTACATCAAAACTGGCATGGTCAAGAAATATAAAACCACCCCAAAGGGAGGAGAACAAATATTTTACTTGTGCGGTGAAGGTGAATTGTTAGGCTATCACGCTTTATTGGGAGAAGAGTACTATCCCGATTCCGCGTCTACGGTTAAAGATTCCGAGATCACTTTTATTCCCAAGGATATTTTTTTGAAACTCCTGAGAAATTCGACTGTATTGCCAAATACCTTGTTGAAGGCACTTGGCCATGAGTTCAGCCTGTTTATCAACAGTATAACTAACCTTGCGACCAAAACAGTACGCGAACGACTTGCCTTTACACTTTTGATTTTGGATGAAAAATTCAAGGTCGCAAGCCACACCAGCTCGGCCAGTGAAATAAGCTTATCGCGAACCGATCTTGCCAACATGGTAGGGACTGCTAAGGAAACCTTGGTAAGACTGTTACAGGAATTTAGTCACAACGGCTTCATCAAAAAAACAGCCAAAACAATTAAGATCACAGACCGGAAAGCTATAATTAAAGAAGCCAATCTGATGGGTTTTAATGCAAAGAAACGTTGAAACAAAGTCGCTTACCGAATGTTTACTTTTTCCCAAAATTTCAGGAAGCCACCGTGTAAGGAATCCAGTTGGCGAAAACATTTCGGCACAACGTTCAGGGGTGTGCAATAGGTAGCAACTCTCGCACCCAAAGGCAACGCCAGGAATTGCTGCACAACATGCCTGGAATACAGATGATAAAGTTGCACATCAAACCTTATCTTATCATCGATTTTGTTGCCCAGGTCGATGTGTTCATAGAATGAATTGTAGAAGTAAAACGCTTCATAATTTCTAAAGTCGATGGCGGTGATGTTGGCATGAACGAACTTTACATTATATATATGATGCCTGGCAGACAGTTGTCTGGAAAGCTCGACTAATTCCGATCGTTGTTCCACCCCTGTAAAATACCCCCGGGTATGCGCGGCTCCTACAAGACAGAATTTACCGGCACCAGAACCTATGTCCAACACCCTCGTGCCCGGTTCTCCAACTAGGAATTCACAGGCTGTTTGTGCCACCGTTACAGGTGTCCAGTGTTTTCTTGCTAATAGACTAATGTTTTCCGGATATATCGCATTGAAATCCTCGTCCGTCACGTTGAGGTTTAGGCGAAGAAGTTCGAACATCATACTAGTTCAGGTTAAGCCCACATGGTGCGGTTACTCGTAAACAATGGCGAGCTATAAGTTGCAACTTTCCCCGAGCTTACAGCGTCAGGACTCGATCAGGCAACCGGACCATAAGAACGCACATTGATTTGCGCAAAACTAGGAGGTAACAGCAACATACCTCATGACACAAATCAACTACTACATTGACCTAAAATTGGCAAGAGCTTTATAAATCCATCTGATTTTCACTGGGTGGACCCTCAGAAGGGAGCTGTTCGCCGTTGGCCCGAACCCACGCACATCTAAATTAGGAGTCACGTCAGTTCTGGCATGTCTATCTATCATTAGATGGTTCATTGATACGTTTAAATTTTAGATTCTAACCGACGAGTGGTATTTATTTTACCGGAGACGTCGAGAAATTTCAAAAGCTCGGAGGGCAACACGAAGACAATTTACTGAGCGTTGATAACAGACATACGCCATTGGTTTGATCAGCCTGTTGGGGTTTTTGAAATTCTCCCGGGCCACATTTACACACATCGGCGATTTGAGCTCGCGCCCGGGTAGCTAAAAAGATCACTCCGATCTAAAATACAAATAGAACGTAGTCCCCTCACCCACCATGCTTTCAACGTCGATGTTTCCTCCCATGGCCAGCATCTGCGTTTTTACCATAAAAAGTCCAAGCCCCTTGCCTTCGGTGTGATCATGAAAACGACTGTACAATGTGAACAGTTTCGACCGATGCAAATCCAGATCCACGCCAATGCCATTGTCTTTTACCGATAGACATA
>JBMOKS010000533.1:0-8712 GCA_049324355.1 Bacteroidota bacterium | reverse complement strand
AGGACCTTAGAGACCAGTATGGAAGGGTTGTGGGCTCCACACTCAGCGCTCCAATAAAATCGGACGTATTCAACTACAATGAAGGATTTCTTTTGGGTTCAGATGGACAGAATTATGACTACAATAATTTTGACTTAACGGCTAATATCTATAATCCGGCACCAGTTGATAATAAGAATGAAGGTACTATAGGTTGGTACTATAGCGAGAACAATACGCTGGAATCACATGTGCCCGCAACACAATACCCATACACACGCAGTGAATTCTACACCGATGGAACAGGGGAGGTCAAGAGGGGCGCCGGCGTGGGCGATCAGCACCGCATGGGCAAGGGACACGAAGTGCTCTCAGGCACATTCCCCGTTCACAACGAACTTGACGACTACCTTTCGCGGCGTGTGGTTGCTGTGCCGGGTATTGTCCAAGATGGCAGCTTAAAACACGAGGGCGTGCAGCAGGTTGCGCGCGATCAGAACGGTAAATTTGCGATCAGCATTTCGGATAAGTCAGGCAAGGCCGTGATGTCCGCAAGACCGGGTTCGCAAGGCGATCATGTGCTGGAAGTAAACAATACGATCACAGCCAGCAGGGTTGCAGGCAGTGCCAATTACAGCGAGATGATCTATCTGTATCTATTGCACCCGCAGATCGTGACCATTACCGGCACCGGGTCCTACACCATTGAAGATATTGTGGCGGGCCAAGCTTTCACTCCCGCGGGAAACTGGCCCGTAGGATTTTACAGGATACTATTGGCAAGCGGTGAGATCACCGTATCGTACAAGAATTATTACCTCGATGTTTCATATCAATTCTACGACGACACCGGAAAACTGAAATCGTCTGTTTCTCCCAATGGATTTAATAAATGGAAAGAAGATCCAAATCCCACGGTTAACTATCCAACCATCGACAAGACTACCTACCAGTATAATTTCCAGGGACTGTTGCTGTCGATGACCGAGCCCGACGCCGGCAAAACAGAATACTTGTATAGAAAAGATGGCAAGATACGGTTCTCGCAAAATGCTTTGCAAAGAGAGTTATCGCGGTTTTCGTACACGAACTACGACTACTTGGGCAGACCGGTGGAATCCGGTGAGTACATCGGCACGCAGTACACATTCAATAATTTACAATCACAGCTTGAATTTACTGGCCAGGTTGATTTCGAAGACAATGATGTAAAAGATTGGATCAGGACTTACTACGATGCGCCAGCCGCCGCGATAACCGATCTGCCGTCAACTTATGTGCAGGATTACCTTCATGCTGCGGTGTCGTGGACTGAAAATGCGAACATACAGACATGGTACAGCTACGATGAACTTGGCAGAGTTACTTGGATGGCCCAGCGCCCCAAAGATATGTTGAAGACCTTTGTTACAACGTACGAATACGATTTTCTGGGCAATGTGCTGAAGGTTTACAATGCGATGTTTTTAGGTGGCAGTCCCGTGAATCCTTTCTACCATCATTACGAATACGATGCCGACCGCCGATTGAGCAAGGCCTACACCAGTGTGGACGGCACGAATAAGAAACTTCGCGCAACATATGATTACTATCTGCACGGTCCCCTCAAACGAATAGAGCTTGGCGACGGCTTGCAGGGTGTTGACTTTGTTTATAACATCCACGGATGGCTTACCCAGATCAATCACCCCGACAAGGCTCAAGACCCCGGCAACGACGGCAACGATGCCTTCGGAATGATACTCGATTACTATGAAAGCGACATCTCGGGATTGATCGTGCCGGGACCAACAGCCTCAAACGATCCTGTACAGTTTCATCGCATGGGCCCGGAAAACCGACACGTGCTGGCCAGCCACCAACCCCTGATCCGTTTCAACGAACTTCAAACCTGCCTTCAGAAAACCTACGGCAGGCAAGCCTCGAACCTGCCTTCGGAAAACCTACGGCAGGCGAGCCTCGAACACCGAACATGGAACCTTGAACCTCAAACATGGAACCTTGAACCAGGAACATGGAACCTTGAACCAGGAACAAGGAGGAGCAACGATCTTCGAACATTACGCGAGTTCAGCGCCGAAAGCCCCCGGTACAAACAAATGATGGATCAGGTTGCCAATCAGGATCAATAAGAATTTCGCATGGCTAAAATGAATACCCTTACCCGCATGATACGCACGACATTATTGGTTATCGCTGCCCTTGTATTGGCTGTTTCATCGATCGCTGTCGAAGCGAAAGTCTTTGATGAAACAACAAAGTCCGCATTGCCCACAGAGGGACTGGTGCCTGATATTGTTGAGTTTAACGCGTTGAAAGATCTGTTTACAAGCACAGGTGGAACCACTTGGACTACCAAAACTAATTGGCCCACTACCTGGCCCGCGTCGGCAACGGCCGCCCAGATGGCCACCTGGTACGGCGTAACGGTGACCGGCGGCGATATCACTGGCATTGCGCTGGCGACTAACAATATGACAGGAACGTTGCCTGCGTCGCTCAACAATCTTACAAGAGTAACTTCATTGAATTTGCGCAACAATAAACTGGTCGGAGCAATACCCGATCTTAGCGCAATCACTGTTCTTGCTTCTCTATATTTGCACGACAATGATCTTACAGGTGCTATTCCAACATGGCTCGGCGACCTCAGTAATCTCGTGAATCTTTACCTCAGCAACAATGAACTCACCGGCACGATACCATCGTCGTTAGGTGAGCTTAGTAAACTTGTGAGACTATACCTTGATGGCAACAACCTCACGGGTGGCATTCCTGGTGACCTGGGCAAATTGTCTTTGTTACAGGTATTCGATCTTCACGACAACCAGCTCACCGGATCGATTCCGCCGGAACTTGGTGAACTAACTGAACTGACAACTTTTACGGTGGCTACTAACGCGCTATCAGGCACATTGCCCGCGTCGCTGGGTAATCTTACGAAGCTGCAATATTTTTATGCACCAGACAATCAACTCACGGGGTCTGTTCCGGCTAGCTATTCCCGCTGGACCAGCCTGCTGAGTTTTCAGGTTTATACCAACAAATTGTCGGGTGCAATACCTGCGGCTGTTGTCGGTGCATGGACGAACGTGCTCAACATTCAGATCTATAACAACTTGTTCAGCGGCGATTTCCCGGCCACCGTCAGCAATTGTACAAACATCACTTATATCAGGGCCGCCAATAATAAGTTCACGAGTATTCCTTCGTCACTTTTGAGCCTCACGAAACTCAATTACCTGAACTTTCAATCCAACGAGCTTACGGCCATACCCAACCTGGCCACACATCCGAACAAAGTGAATCTGGCGGCGTACTTCCAGTACAACTATATAGATCTTAATTCATGGGAGCCCATATTCACAAACGCGGGAGGCCACGGCATCAAAACACTCGGCTACACACCACAAAATAAGTTTAAAGTAACGAAGGTCTATCAGCCACAGGCGGGTACGCTTACCTTAACCCCTGTTGGAAAAGGAAGTAGCGGGGCCGTAAATTGGGAAAAGAAAGTTGGTACAAACTGGAGCAGCGTAGGCACAGCCGATCCTTACCAGGTGGCCAACGTTACCACCGCTGCCGCGGGCACTTATCGCTGGACACTCACCAATACAACAGTTCCTTCGCTTACGTTACAAAGCGATAACATAGAGGTGGAGATCACCGATGCGGCGCCTGCCACGAATTCTACCATTGCCTTGTACAACGGTTTGATCACCGCGGCGCGATGGCGTACCGATAAAGTATATCAGTCTACTGATCCTGACTTTGAGGGACAGTATACTTACGCCTACGACGACAAGTACCAGATCAAAAATGCAAACTGGGCAAACCCAAACACGCCGGCTCAAACTACCAACACCTACGGACTAGCGGGGATGAGTTACGATCCCAATGGAAATATTCAGACCCTTCGGCGATATGATAAGAACGGCGTTAGAAGCAATGACTTCGGTTATGATTATGCCTATGAGGAGGCGGGCGAGCTGAAGAAAAATAATAACCAGTTGATGCGCGTGACTGGTTATGTAAACGCCTATCAATATAACGCCCTCGGGCAGATGATCGGCGAAGACAAGGTGACCGGCGATGATCAGTACGTAGAATATGATGTGTCGGGCAAAGTCACGAAGGTATTTAGCGAGTCCACCAAAAAGAAGCTGAAGGTGGAGTACTTGTATGATGACCGTGGCTTCAGGCTGGCCAAGAAAAACTATGCTTATGAGAATAATCAGAATGTATTGAAGCTTACAACCTGGTATATCAGAGATGGCAGCGGCAATGTGCTCAGTATATATGAAGAAGACTATGTACAACACACATTGAACCTGAAGGAAGTGCCAGTTTACGGATCGGGAAAGATCGGAACACATTATCCTTTACAGGATGGTTCTACCAACTACGAACTTACCGACCACCTGGGTAACGTCAGAGCTTTGGTTCGCGACAACGTAAGTATCTACACGGCCACCATGGAAGACAACGGGCAAGGAGAATTATCAAACCCGAGGGTAGAGGAGATGCAGTACTTTACTAACCTCTTCGAGACTTCCGTACAAGATGTTCGCATGAACCACACACCTGCCATGCCCGGCAGAGTGGCTGCGCCCGACAGAACTTCCTACCTCTATTGGGTAGATGGCATGCAGGGTATGCAGGCCGCTGATAAATCCATTGGTCCGGCTACAACCTTGAAAGTAAGCCAGGGCGACAAAGTTGATATCGAGACCTGGGTGCGTTTTGAGAGGAAAGCTAACTACGCCAAGAATTTTTCATTGGTGACACTGGCCAGCTACCTCGGAAATAGCTTTGCCTATGCCGGAGGTTTCGAAGGTTATACCTTAAGCCAGACAACCCAAAATCTTAGCGCTGCGCTCACTTCCGGACTTTATCCCGACGACGGCGGCGATGACACGCGTCCGTTTGCTTACCTGAACTACATGGTCTATGACAACAACATGGTTTTCAAAAACGCAGGCTGGCAACGTGTAACTGACAACGCCGGCTTTGATTCGGGAGAAGAAAACCAGCAGAACGCTCATGAGCATCTTTCTTTCAACACTTTAAATATTGCCGAAGACGGATATATCTATGTGTGGGTAAGCAATCAAAGCGAAGCCACCAAAGTGTGGTTTGATGATCTCACCGTGAAACACGCCGGAGCAGTTGTTGCCCAGGCTACCGACTACGGCGTGTGGGGCGACGTGATTCGTGAATCCGGCTCACCAGGTTTGTTAGATCAGCCAACGGAGATCAAGAAAAGCCTTATAGCGCAATACCTCTTCAATGCCAATGCCCAGGACTACAGCGGAACTGGTTTGAATGGAGTGGTAAGCGGCGCCACGCTCACAACCGACAACCAGGGCAATGCCAACGCTGCTTACAGCTTCGATGGCGTTGACGACAAGATCACATTAACGGGTTCCGAAGACGATCTGGCCTTCGTTCAAAACACGGGCGTGTTCACCATATCGGCGTTTATTAAACTCAATAGCCTGACAGCGCGAAGCTCGATCGTTGGCTCTGCGAAAACGTCTTTGAATAAAGGCTTTACGTTTATGTATGAAACCGTCGGTAGTTCGTATGGAGACCGCCAGCTTAATTTTACTTCGATGTATGGCACGTCAGGTAGTTATAACATGATCAAGGGCACTTATCAGTTTAATGACACCGGATGGCATCACGTCGCTATTGTTGGCGATGGAAAGAATTTTACCCTGTATGTCGACGGTATTCAGGACGGCGCCTCTAAGAAAATCACTTACTTTAGCAGCGGCCCGTCTACGTTTGCCACGTTGATAGGTGGTACCAACGATGCGAACAACAACATTACGCTGCCGATGAACGGTTCTATCGATGACGTTCACATCTTTAACCGCGCACTCACGGCTTCTGAAATACAAAACTTGATGAATCGTAAAGATGTTGAAGCTGCACCAGCGATTGCTCAGTATCAGGGAAAATACAGGTTTGGGTACCAGGGACAGTTTAGTGAAAAAGATCTCGAGACGGGGTGGAATCATTTTGAGTTGAGGGAGTTTGATCCGGTGATTGGCAGGTGGTTGATCGTGGACCCTTATAGACAGCACTGGTCTCCTTACCTGGCGATGGGAAATAACGCTGTAAACCTTGTGGATCTCGATGGTGGAGCTGATGGTGTTGTTAAAGAAGAAAATGGTAGATATTTTTGGTGGGATGCTGAACGTCTGATATGGGTACCTACTGGAGACGAAATGGTATTCGAGTTTGAATGGTGGCCCGATGAGCGTGGCTGGTTTGCCAAAGGCCTGGAAAGTTTGATGGCTCCAATCGTGCAGTTTGGAAGAGGCAAATCATTTGAAATTGGGGTAAAAGGCGAAATTGGTTCAAAAATTATAAACGGTCAATTTGCGGGCGGAACATACAGTACCGAGCCTGACAATATGGGTTTTTTTGGTCTTGCAGGCCTACAGGCAGACCCAAAGGCCGGTCCCAAATTTGGTAACAATGACAAAGCTGATAATCCTTTTGAATTTCAACTGCAAACCAAAGCCTATATCGCATTTAAGACAAGCGTACCGAAAGACGGAGTATTTTTCCTTAATCAAGAAGTTCATATTAAAACCCAATTGAATTTTGGTTTTTGGAATATAACACATTATTCAAATGGTGATCTTGAATTGGGATGGGGAATAGCCCTCAAAACACCATGGGGGAAAACAAAAGATGGAGAACCAACTAAAACATACAAAGAGAAGTACGATGGTAAGGCAGGGCTCAATAATAAGGTGGCGGGACGTGGCTGGCGAGGTGGCTTAATAACACTGGGAAATTGACGACTAATGTCCACCATCAGAGTGACTCGTCAGAGCCTGCCTGACGGCAGTCAGGCACTCTGATGCTTCGGAGCATCGGTCCTCCAGGCAAAGTATCAGATTTATCCATACATGCCGAGCAACGAACAATTCGATGGCTACGTGCGAATTACTTAGACCGGATCCTTCGCTCGCCCCACTTCGCCGCCCCAGGGCTCCGGATGACGGTTCACGCGGGGGGACAGACCACTTTAACCCGATCAGAGTCACCGGTTTTCCGGGACTCTGATCTGTTTCAGGTCTTCTTAATTTTTCAATTTCTTCAGGTAAACTTTATGCAACCCTTTCCCTCGCTTCGTCACCGCCCGCAAGTGCGCTTGCCCTGATAGCAGTCAGCGACGCTGAGTTTTCGAAGTTCGCACTGTATCGTTCCAAAAACTTGGGTTGTTGCTGCTGCGTAGCTTCGAAACATAAAAGTCCCTGACGGCAGCAGTCAGGCACCTTGTTGCGGCTAACAGGACTTAATCAGGAATGCATCGGAAAATAACCATTAGTGAGGGATTCTCGAAACGGGTTTTGATCTCTAAGTCATAATCCCCTGGGCTTCGATACTAAAAGGCTAGGGCATCTTACACATAACCCCTTGGCTTTTTATTAAGAAGGCCTGGCCTGCTATCAAATAACCCCTGGCGATATTTCACACTTCCCTCGCGCTATTTAGTTCGGGAGTTACGCTGGGGAGCATAAGAAAGGCTTAAATACCTGCCCAATCAAGATATAGTTTCCGGCAAAGCCTTTGCCATAGGGCTACGAAAGTTTTTTATATGATACAGTATTTTCTCATGGAGAGCAGCATCACCCACGGAGATTACATTGCCATGGTACAAACTGCAACCACCAAAAGAATAGACGATGTGGCAGACGCCATGATCAGCCGCGGATCTACGGTGACAAAAGCCGAAGTGCTTTCGGTGCTCGAAGAATTTCGAGCCGCGATTCTCTCCTTGGTCGAAGAGGGGCACAGTATTGTTACACCCGTGTTCAAAATTACGCCATCTATTTCAGGCACCTTCCGCGGACCCGACGACTGCTTCGACGACAAGCGCCACACCTTCAATGTGCGCATCAACGCCGGGTTGCAATTGAAAGCACCTCGCGTTAAGCTCAAGAAGATCGCAGCCAAGAAGCCCATGCCGATATTGGCTGCGTTTAAGGACCTTGAGTCAGGCACGACCGACAGCAAGATCACTCCTGGCGGCATTGCCAGCATCTCCGGACATTTGCTGCGCTTTGATAAGCAGGATCCTCAGCAAGGTATATTCTTCACCGCTCGCGATGGCACCGTAACGCGCGTCACTACAGTGGTGCGTCATATGCCTTCGGAACTGATCTTTGCCGTACCAAACAATTTGGCTCCTGGTAAATATTCCGTTTCGGTGAGAACTATTCTCAAGAGCGCCAAAGACCTTCGCGAAGGTATTTTGAATAGAGGCCTGGAGGTGAGCTAGAGGCTGGGGGTAGCTTCAATCAACGAACCTTTCAAAAATGTCACGCCATGCATAAGATATTTTAAACCTTGACAAGTAGAACTAGTGACTTCGTGCCATTGTGGCTCTTTGCATTTAAAAAAATGCCTACACCAAACCCAAAAATAACTTATCTTTTACCCTTTGATCATTGCCATGACCCTACCGCTACCCGACGATAGAAGACTGAAGCTGCTAAACTCCGACGACGTTTACCGCGTGATGCAAGACATACTCTTGCGCGAAGAAAGTATAGACCAGGACAAAGAACATTTCTGGATGATAGGCCTGGCCACCAACAACACCATTTTGTACATTGAACTGGTAAGCCTGGGTAGTGTAAATGCTACCGTGGTAGAGCCGATGAACGTATTTCGCGTGGCCGTACTCAAAAATGCTTCGAAGGTAAT
>JBMOKS010000532.1:7169-8802 GCA_049324355.1 Bacteroidota bacterium | reverse complement strand
CTTATTCCCGAAAGGTGCCTGAATGGCAAAGGCAGAGTGCTGGGCTCCGAAGAGTCGTATTGGATTGAGTTGAAACCAGGCGATAAGAGAAAGCAGTATAATCTACTCAACCTTAAACTTGAAAATGATGGTGTGATCCGGGGCACGATCCAGAACACCTACATGGGATACGAGGCCATGATGAAGCGAAAAAATATTTCCGCCTTCTCCACGGTTGAGGAATATATCGAAGATCTCGATAACAAACTGGATGGAATTGAGATCAAAAATTTTGAGTTCACTTTCAAAGATGATATCGATAAACCTATTGTGCAAAAACTGGGCGTCGAGATCCAGGTGTTTGATCATGCGAGTACGAACAATTTCCTGTTCAATCCTTTTATCCTTGACAAATGGAAAGAGAACCCTTTTAAGTCGCGTGAACGATTGTACCCCGTAGATTTTGGAGCGCCAATGGAGATCACCATGTCCATGCAGCTTGAATACCCCAGCGAGTTTGAGATCGTGAACATTCCCGCCAAAGTAGGTTTGTCGCTTCCTAATGCCGGTGGGAGATATATTTTCGAAGCGGCTGATGATGGACACGTGTTGAAACTCAATAACTCGGTGAGCATCGGAAAAACTGTGTTTACGTCCCTGGAATATCATTACCTCAAAGAGCTTTTTAACAACATTGTTCTGGTGCAGAATACCGAACTTCTTTTTAAACGGAAACCCTGAAGTCCCTTAAATTTTAACGGCTGAGTAATACATTAATCGACTTATTAGCACATTAGCAAAGTTTATTTAGGAAGCTCACCGTGTGGCGATTATGTTTGTCATTATTGGATTTTTAACACTTCCAGAACAATGAAGTATTTTAGCATCATCTTCTGTATCTTCATCCATTTCCAAGTATTCTCACAATCTGCTGCCGATGCACTTAAGAGCGGCAAAGAGTCTTTGCAGGAGCGCTACCTGCTCATGAAGACAAAGTCGCAGACCTATCAGGATTACAAAGTAATTAAAGAACATATATTGGACGGCATGTGGAATGTTGTTCGTGATACGCTCGCAGCCAAACAAGCGGCGATACAGCAAGCCCGTGTCAGCGCCGCAAAACTGAAAGAAGAATTAGACAATACTACCGCCGCGTTGAAAGCCAAAGAGTCATCGATGGCAGAGACCGTCTATGCGAGTACGCACATCACCGTATTGGGAATTGATTTTAAAAAGAACGTGTTCATCAATACCTTCGCCATCATCATGATAGTGCTGCTGGCGTTTGTCGGACTAATGGTTGCCCGCGTTAAAGTCGTTCACCGCTCGCTCAAAGACCGCGAAGATGTATTCAACACCCTTAGCGCCGAATATGAAGACTACAAACGCAAAGCGATGGACAAACAAACCAAGCTTTCGCGTGAACTCCAAAACGAAAGAAATAAGCTGCAGGGACGAAGCGTGTAAGAGGAATGACGAGTTACAAGCGGCGAATGACAACCAATTCAAATGACGAGTTACAAGTGACGAAGTACGAATAAAATACGCGCTATTCTGAGTTGAGGTGCCGTGAACCTTAAACCTTGAACCTTGAACTTTGAACCTTGGATTTTGAACCTTGAACTTTAAACTTTGAACCTTGGATTTTGAACCT
>JBMOKS010000532.1:0-7069 GCA_049324355.1 Bacteroidota bacterium | reverse complement strand
AACTTTGAACCTTGGATTTTGAACCTTGAACTTTAAACTTTGAACCTTGGATTTTGAACCTGACCCGTTAAATCTTCACCGGTAGTTCAACGATAAACTTTGCGCCTTTATTAGCTTCACTTTCTACGGAAATTCTTCCCCGTAGTGCGATCACAAGTTCTTTTACGATGGAGAGGCCCAACCCTGTAGAACTTTCGCCACCCGTTGGTTTTGCGGTGAGGCGTTGAAATTTACCAAAAAGCCGGGGCATATCTTCTGCTCGGATGCCTGGCCCCTCATCGATCACTTCAAACCTGACTATGGCATGATTGTGAATAACCCGCAGCAGCACTTCTTTTCCCGATGGTGAGAACTTAATGGCGTTAGAAAGCAGGTTTTCGAGAATGCGCGTTAGGGCGTTCTGATCCGTGTGGATTTTGGCGCCCGGTGTGCCGTGTTCTAGTGTGAGTGTGATGTCTTTCTTGCGTGCCCGTTCTTTAAAGGCCTGCATGTGGCGTTGTAGCAATTCATGTAACGCCACCGATTGTGGGAAAATCAGATTTTTTCCAGCCTCGATCCGATTGATGTCCAACAGGTTGGTGATGAGGCCCTGCATGTTGGTGCACGCTTGCTCGATGTAGCGGATGTATTCACGTTGTGCTTCCGAAAGCTCGCCCTGGCCTGAATCTCCTTTTTCCAATTTGATGAGATTGAGCAATCCGATGATGCCGTTCAATGGACTCTTCAGATCGTGCGCGGCGATGCTGAGGATATGATTTTTTTCGATATTCAGGGCCACAAGTTTTTCATTGCTTTCCAGCAGGGCCTTTTCAATTTCTTTGCGTTGTGTGACATCAAATACCGTCGTGCGCGTCATCTTGAAGGCTCCCCCGGCATCGTAGACGGCCGTGGCATTGAGAAATATCGGCAGCAAAGTTCCATCTTTCCGTACCAGATCGAATTCCACGTTGTTGATATAACCCTGTTTCTTGAACTGGAGGAATTTTTTCTTGAACTCTATTTTTCCCTGGTCGGTGAGCAGATCCGGAAAGCGGAGTTTGCCAACAACTTCATCACGCGTATATCCCAGCCAGTTCAATTCGGTTTGATTCATTCTCACAACTCTGCCTTCATTGTCCAGCGAGTGATAGCCGCAAGGAGCGAGATCATACAGGTCACGGATCTCCTTTAAGGTGTCTTCCGATTTGGCGCTTTTGATCTGAAGAGCTTCGTAAAACAGCTGTACCTCTTCCAGACTGTCTTGTAAACTCTGGTTGAGCTCTTCAGTCAGCCGGTTTTTCTTGGCGAGTTCATAGGTCCTTTCCCTAACTTTTCCTTCAAGCGTGAGGTTCAGGGTTTCAAGCTTTGTGATTAATTGATTGTTTCGAGTCTCGCCCTGTATGATGATCAGCAAGGCGATAATGGATATGACGCTGGTGAAGATAAAGCTTGAATAAATTACGGAGTCATTGATGAGGTAAATGCGGTCAAGTTCGTTGTTGCGCTGGGCGAGCAGATCTTTTTCATGTTCGGTAATGGCGTCAAGCAGTTTGCGCAGCGTGCCCATATAGATATAGCTGGCGTTCTTGCGCGCTAGGGCGTCAGCGCTGTCACGGCCATGTTGAGCGTATGCCGCAAGGGTTTGTTGAATGATGGCCATCCGGGTGCTGATCAGCGGTTTGAGTTGTTCGATAGACGCGTGTTGCTCGTCATGGTTGGTTGTGAGTTCGGTCAGGCGACTAATTTTCACCGGTAGGCCCTCATCAGCGAGCGTTATGGATTCCAGGTACAACGAATCGCCGGTAATCAGGTAGCCTCGCTGGCCGGCCTCGGCGTCTTGCAGAAGCGATAGAATTTCGGTCGACTCCTGTATGATCTCATAGGTGTGCGCAACCCACGCAGTAGCGCGCCTTTTTTCCATCGTATTGTAGAAGGTAAGCGCACCACTGATGACGGTCAATATAATCGACGCCAACAGCAGAGTTTTGACACGGTTCGTTTTCATGGGGGATGGGCTCCCTCATATAATTTAAGCTAAAATTGAAAGAGAAGCTACAATTTCGGTCAGTTTTTGCCGCTTAAGAATTTTGTTTCGAAACCCAAGAACGCTCAGGGCGCTAAATCAAAAAAAGCTGCCCATTAAGACAGCCCTTTCGGTTTTTTAATAGATTATTAAACCTTTTTAGGTTGTTGATATTTTTTCAGGAAAAGCCTTGCGCCCACCTGAATAAAGACAGCAAGACCAATGGATGACCAAAATCCAACACTCGCCGGATTAAAATTCCCGTTAGGTAACGCCCACATCAACACGATTGAATATAATGCAGTTGATTCCAGGATTTGCCAGGAATTGGCTATTTTTTCAGCTTTCATAATTTCAAGGATTTAGCGAAAACCATGTTTTAATATCAAAGGTCTCTTTGGCGCAATCATCCACGTGATTTACAAAATATTCAAATTGGACACAATCAACAGGTGGAACTTGCATCCTAGTTTTGCTAAAGCAAGACGCCAGTAAATCTGTGGCAATGCCCTGGGCCGCTCCTCCAATCTAATGGTGCCGGTAGTCGAGTGACGCAACAGCCTGTCGTTGGAAGTTGCGGACCGACCAGTAATGACGACGGAATGAGCTCTGTTTCCATGCAACTAAAATTTACAGTCAGTATGAACAAAACTGACAGTGAGTGCTCGAGTTTCCTTTTCATAAAATGGTAGTTTGGGAAAAAATTAGCAAGCAGTGTAACCGGCTTGCACTTCGGTCGCAGTAGGATTCAATAAAGCCTTGTTTTTTATTCAATACTTATCTGGTCGCTAATATATCCAGGACGGTGAAAATTCCTACTACTACATTCGGCTCGATCCACGTTCAGTGAATCACGAGCGTTGAATTAGATGCGAATGGACACGCCCCTGCTGGCGTGCAATATTTTGCGTCCGGCTGATTTGCTAACAGACGATAAGACCTGCGAAATCTTTACATTCGCCTGTAACCTTTCTAAAAACCTAAAGTTTCCCTGTTTGAAAACGTCACACGCGGATTTGGAAGCACTAATGGATAATGCCTTGATGCTCAAGGTGAAGGATGGGGACCTCGACAAACTTGGCCTCCTGTTTGAGCGCTATAAAAAGCCTTTGTTCGGCTTTTTTTACGGTATGACCAAAGATGTCGAATTGTGTGAAGACCTCGTGCAAAACGTTTTCTTCCGGATCTTAAAGTATCGCTACCTCTTCCGCGGAGAGGGCGACTTTAAAACTTGGATGTTTCACATCGCGCGCAATGTGAACAACGACCATTTCCGGAAAAATAAATGGAAACTAAAAGAATCTATCGAGCATTGGGAAGAACGTCTGGGTAGCGATGAAAATCGCTCCACCGAGTTCGAACAGGACGAAGAAATGAAACTCCTGTCCATGGCCATGGACAAACTTCCGGAAGACAAACGCGAAATTCTCTTTCTCAGCAAATTTCAGGAAAAGAAATACAAAGAAATTGGCGACATCATCGGCTGCTCAGAAGGTGCCGTAAAAGTAAAAGTCTTCAGAGCATTACAGGAATTGCGAGAGGTATATAAGGAACTTGAAAAGCATTTGTAGACTATGGAAAACAGGATTAAAGATCTGATCAGAAAATTCAACGATCAACAGATCACCGAAAGCGAGTTGAAAGAAATGGATCAACTCATCGCATCCGGACAGATCACCATCAGCGATGTCTCCGAGCTGGATCGCATCAGCGACCAGATTGTGCAGATGGAGTCGCCGGCGCCTTCAGCCAGCCTGGATGACCGGTTCTATCAGATGCTGGCGCTTGAAAAAGGCAAGCAACCTAAGCCTTCCTTCAACTGGAAAAAATTCTTGTCATGGCCTGAGCTTGCTCCTAAACTGGCCTTTGCATCCGTAGCATTGGTTATCGGCGTGGCGGCCGGCTATATGTTTCGCCCCACTGCAGCTGACAGTGACCCTAAGCAAATGAAAGCGCTCACACAACAGGTAACAGAGTTAAAAGAGATGATGATGCTTTCGCTGCTGGAGAAAGAGTCTGCTACCGAAAGGTTGAAGGCCGTGAGTCTGACGGAAGACATGGATGATGCAAGCCAAAAAGTGACCGGAGCCTTGTTGCAAACGTTGAATCAGGATGAGAATGTAAACGTACGCCTGGCCGCACTTGAAGCCTTAAAACCTTACGTGAAAGATAGCCAAGTTCGGCAAGAACTTATCCGCGCTATTGCTAAACAGGAATCACCGTTGGTACAGGTGGCGCTGGCAGAACTGATGGCGGCCATCCAGGAAAAATCATCTGTGAAGGAACTGGAGAAGATCATTCAATCGGAAAAAACTCCTGACGACGTGAAAAGCAGGATCGAGCAAAGTATTAAAGTATTAATCTAAGATTTATGAAATCGTCAATCATCATCGGAACGATCTTGCTGGTGGCCGGCGTTGCGCTGGGTCAGGATTTCAGCGAAAAGATCAATCGCGAATTTACGTTCGAAAAGAAAACAACCAACAATGCGCTCATGGTGGCCAATATCAATGGCGATGTTAAAGTAGTGGGCTATGACGGCGACAAGATCGTGGTGGAGGTCAAAAAATCCATTCACGCCAAAACACAAGCGCGCCTTGAAAAAGGACAAGCAGAGCTGCAACTGGGCGTGATCGATCGCGCCGACACATTGATCCTCTACATTGAAGAAGGCTGCAACCAATTTGGCAGAAAGACAGATCGCAAGAACCACAACGGATGGTATCCTAAGGGCTGGGGCTACAACTGGAATTGTAATGGCAATGGCTGTCGCACCGAGTACGATTACACGATGGATTTTACGATCAAAGTGCCTGCTTCGATCAACCTCATTGTGAGTACCATCAACGACGGCAACATAACAGTTGAAAATGTTAAAGGTGCGGTGGATGCCGACAATGTAAACGGAAGTATCAGGTTGTCGAACCTGGTGAGAGAAGCCGATGCCAGCACCATCAACGGCGATGTGGATATTGAATACGCCAGCAATCCGAACAAGGACTGTCGCTTTTACTCACTCAATGGCGATATCAACGCCTGGTTTCAAAAGGGATTGGCGGCCAGCTTAAGCTTCGAAAGTTTCAACGGAAGTTTTTACACCAATGTAGATAAGATCGAAGCACTTCCTGTGAAGATCGAAAAATCAGCCAAAGGCGATGGTATCAAATATAAAGTGAACGGCAATCGGTATCAAGTGGGCACTGGCGGTGTCTTCCTCGACTTCGAGACCTTCAACGGCAATGTTTACTTAAAAGAGAAATTGAATTAATCGTAACAGAAAAATATTTTTTATAATGAAAAAGCAAGTTTTAATAGTGGCCCTGATCTTGGTGACGCTGGGATTAATGTTGATCACCTCATCGATAACATCAGCACAGTCTTCCAATGAATTTACGGTTCCGCTGAGCGACCCGGCCAAACGGGGTAAGTTAAAGGCCCACCTCAATTACGGGTCCATTACAGTGAAGGGAACTGCCCGCAAAGATGTGCTCGTGAAATACGCATCGGTAGATGACGACGATGACAATAAACACCATGGTCACGACGAGAAGGGAAAATCGAAGGATGGGTTGCGCCGCATTGGAGGTGGGGGAATGGACCTGGAAGTAACGGAGAATAATAACTTCGTTAAGGTTGAGTCAGATTCCTGGAACCACAAGATCAACCTCGAGATTGAAGTGCCTTCTGGAATGGACATGGAAGTTCATACTTACAACGATGGAGACTTGGTGATCACCAATATTCAAGGTGAACTGGAACTGACCAATTATAACGGCGAGATCACTGCACTGAATATTTCCGGCTCCGTGGTGGCAACCACCTATAATGGAGAGATTAAAGTAACATTTGATAAAGTGACCGAAGGAACCCCCATGTCGTTCTCCACTTACAATGGGGATATCGACCTCACTTTCCCGGCAACGCTCAAGGCAACATTGAAGATGAAAACCGAACAAGGGGAGATCTACACCGGCTTCGACGTGAACCTCACCAGCAGCGGCCCTGTGCAAAAGAAAGATACCAAGTCAGGCGTATACCGCGTGGTGGTCGATGACTGGAAACGTGGCGACGTGAACGGCGGCGGCCCCGAGATCACCATGAAAAATTACAACGGCGACGTTTACGTGAGAAAGAAATAATATTTTAGGTCGATGTTCAAGGTTCGAAGGTCGATTCAAGGTTTCCTGTTTAAAGTTTCAAAACCTTGAACTTCGAACCTCGAACGTCGTTTTACGACCGTTTTACCCCGCAGTACAAAGTTTCCCCTTTCACCAACCCGAACTTAGTTCTTGTCGCATCATCGAGTTCATTTACGAACTGATCTTCTACCGCCCTCATGCCAGCGCGTTCAATCCTTTTAGCATAATCCTTTCCGTACTTGCGAACATGGTCATCCTGGCCGAATGCTTTTTCGCGGGCCCGGGGATCGGTGATGGTCGGATCTTCAATGGTGATATCGGGTATTGGATTGAAGAACGGCACCTGTAAAACAGAAAACCCTCCTGGCTTTAGCACCCGGTTGATCTCGCTCATTGCCTTCAGATCGCTCTCCACATGTTCCAGCACGTGATTGCACAATACTACATCGAAGGTATTTTCTTCAAAAGGGATCTGGTGGATGTCCATCTTTACTTTGGCGAGCGGCGATTCGATATCGGCAGTGATGTATTGGTTCCCATGTAGATTTTCAAAACGTTTGATGAAACACGCCTCGGGTGCGATGTGAAGCACATGCAGGGGCTTTTCGAAAAAGTTTGTCTTCTTTTGCAGATAAAGCCAGATCAGCCGGTGCCGCTCCAGAGAGAGGCAGTTGGGGCACAGCGCGTTGGGCCTTGGGTTGATCCTTCCATAAGGCAAAAATTTCCGGTAGCTCTTGGTGCAGATCGGACAGGTCACAGCGCTACCGGCATAAAAGAGTCCCAGCACTTTTAGGCCGAGTCCACCGATGCGTTGAAGATACTTTCGGGGAACGTAACGAATGATGAAGGCGATCAGTTTTTTCATGTGCGCGCAAAGATAACAGGCTCAACCGGCCTATGCGTCGAAATCCCCGTTTTTCAAAAAAAT
>JBMOKS010000531.1:0-8810 GCA_049324355.1 Bacteroidota bacterium | reverse complement strand
AGACATCAAACTGGAAGACCTTCCTGAAAAAGGCGTTGGCGCAAAAGCCACGCTTGAATTCTTTGAAAAGAATTTTGGCGATAAAATGGCCAGCTCGGCCGGAGCGAGGTATTTCGGTTTTGTTACCGGGGGTTCTACGCCGGCTTCGGTAGCCGGCGATTGGCTGGTGAGCGCATACGATCAGAACGCTTGCGGCAGCAACGACTCAATAGCGCCACAGATCGAAAGGCAGACGATCCATTTCTTCAAACAACTTTTTGGGCTAAGCGAAAATTTTTTCGGTACATTCGTCACGGGAGCAACGATCGCTAACTTCGTTGGACTTGCCCTGGGACGTCAGTGGGTGGGTGAGCAATATGGTATGGATGTCAGCAACGACGGATTAAGTTCGACACCCATCAGAATATTCAGTGCAACACCACACTCCAGCATTCTAAAATCGCTCTCCATGCTGGGCATAGGAAGAAATGCGATCATTAAACCAGACACGTTGCCCGATCGTGAAGCAGTGGATCTTGTGCAGCTTGAAAATTTCTTAAAGCAGCATCCGGTCTCCATTGTCGTAGCCAACGCCGGTACGGTGAATACCGTAGATTTCGATGACCTGGAGGCAATCGGTCAGCTAAAGAAAAAATATAATTTTTGGATGCATGTCGATGCGGCGTTCGGCGGCTTTGCTGCGTGCTCCGAAAAGTTTGCACACCTCATGAAAGGCATCAACCATGCCGACAGCATTACCATCGATGCGCACAAGTGGTTGAATGTTCCTTACGACGCTGCGATGCAATTCACCCGCCACCAATCATTGCAATTAAAAGTATTTCAAAACAGCGCCGCGTACTTGGGCGATCCTTCCAAGAGTCCTGACTTCTTTCATTACACGCCGGAGAATTCCAGAAGGTTCAGGGCATTGCCGTCGTGGTTCAGCCTGGTGGCCTATGGCAAAGAAGGTCATCGCGAGATCGTGGAGCGGAATTGCGCGATGGCTGCGAAGCTAGGAGATCATCTGCAGAACTCCGCACACTTCAAATTGCTGGCGCCCGTAAGGATGAATGTCGTGTGCTTTACTTTGCAACAAGAGGGACTGACCTTCGAACATGTTCAGGAGTTTTTAAAGAGGGTGAGAGACGACGGTCGCGTATTTTTCACACCGACAGTCTACAAAGGCATTCCGGGCATACGGGCGGCGGTTTCAAACTGGCAGACCGAAGCCGAAGACATTGCCGTGACCATTCATGTGCTGGAAAGCATCGCCGAACGGTCAAAAGCAGTTTACGTATGAGGTTTGAAGTTCAAGTTCGAGGTTCAAGGTTTGTTTGAGCCCCGAGCCCCAGAACCAGGAACTTCGAAGCAGGAACCTGGAACATAAATAGCATGCATACGTTTGTGGTATAACATTGAAAGAAAACTTGCCCGCCGGTCGGGATAATTCAAGGATAATGATGAAATTCACCCGTTAACAGACGAATATATTATGGCAACCCTGACGTCCACCATCGCCGTGCAGCGCGTAAAAAAATCCAGGATCAATGAAGTTGATTTTAACAACCTGGAATTTGGCAAACACCTTTCCGATCACATGCTGGTGGCGGAATATAACCATGGTCATTGGGCCACACCCAGCATCGTGCCGTTTGGTGATCTCACCATGTCGCCCGCCATTCTTTCATTGCACTATGGACAATCGGTGTTTGAAGGAATGAAAGCTTTTCGTACCAAAGATGGCCACATCAACATTTTTCGGCCGCATAAACATCTCGATCGCTTTAATAAATCGTTAGACCGGATGTGCATGCCCAACATTTCAGAAGAGATGTGGCTCTCGGGTCTGCAGGCGTTGATAGACGTAGACCAGCAGTGGATACCCGACCATGAAGGCGTGTCGCTCTATATCCGCCCATTTATGTTTGCTTCCGAATCGCGGTTGGGTGTAAAAGTGTCCGATCAATATAAGTTCATCATTTTAACTTGTCCGGTCGGACCGTATCAGGCAAAGCCCTATCGCCTGAAGGTGGAAAATCAATACGTTCGCACGGCTGAAGGAGGTACTGGTTTTGCAAAATGTGCCGGTAACTATGGTGGCGCATTTTATCCAACACAAATTGCACGTGAAGAAGGCTTTGACCAGATCCTGTGGACCGATCACAAAGAGCATAAATACATCGACGAAGTGGGAATGATGAACGTGATGTTTGTATTGAACGGCAACCTGGTGACACCCCAGTTATCCACCGCTATCCTCGATGGGGTGACCCGTGATTCTATTCTTACCCTGGCCAAAGAAATCCCTACGTTTAAAATCGAAGAACGCAGAGTAACGATAGACGAGATCGAAGAAGGATTTGTAAAGGGAACCCTGACCGAAGCTTTTGGAACAGGAACTGCTGCCGTGGTAGCGCCCATTGCCGTGATCAATATTAAAGGAAAAGACTACCAGATCCCGGCAGCCGGGCCAACCAGTTTCCAGCAGCAGGTGAAGAAAAAACTTCACAACATCCGCATCGGACTGGCGCCTGACACGTATAGCTGGAATTACATAGTGAAAGGTTAAGATCTGGTATTCTTTAACCCTGGTAATGCACGAATTCTTGATAATTCTCGAATCCTAATATCCTCGCATCCTGAAAATTCAGATCCTATATCGCAGTAATGTAAAAATTACCGCCGCGCAATTTATTGACCTGCTGAAACGCTCAACGCTCGATCAGCGACGTCCGGTAGACGAGCCCGTGCGAATTCAACAGATGCTCGATCATGGCAATGTTTTGATCACCGCATGGGTCGATCAAACGCTGGTTGGCGTGTCGCGGGCGTTAACGGATTTTTCCTTTTGCTGCTATCTTTCAGACCTTGCTGTAGACGAGCGTTATCAGCGGCAAGGCATCGGAAAGGAACTTGTAAGACTCACCCATGAAAAAGCCGGTGAAGCCACCACCCTGATCTTACTCGCCGCTCCGGCAGCCGCGAGCTATTATCCTAAGATAGGAATGGAGCAATTCTCCGATTGTTTTTTGATCAAAAGAAAAGTTTAAGAACAAGACAGACGCATGAAGGCCGTATTATTTAAAGGCAAAGATCATCCCCTGGAAGTACAGGAAACGAAAAAACCAAAACCCATCAAAGATCAGGTACTGATCAAAATGAAATATGCGGCGCTGAACCATCGCGATCTTTGGATCACGAAAGAGCAGACCAAACATTTTCCCGATGGTGTTGTGCTGGGTTCCGATGGCTGTGGCATTGTTGAAGATGTGGGTGAAGATGCCGATCCTTTGTTGGTCGGCGCCGAGGTGGTGATCAATCCAAGCCTGGAATGGGGTACTAACCCTGTTGTAAATGGCGACTCCTTTAAAATCCTTGGCTTCCCCGACAATGGTACTTTTGCCGAGTACATGGTGATCTCCAAAAAATATATTTTCGAAAAACCTGAACACCTCACATTTGCAGAGTCGGCCGCCGCGCCGCTTTCAGGACTTACGGCTTATCGCGCACTCTTTAGCAAAGCGAGATTGCGTGCAAAAGAAAAAGTGCTCATCATCGGTGCCGGCGGAGGCGCAGCGTTGTTTGCACTGCAATTTGCGGTGTCGTATCAGGCCCGCGTATTTGTTACTTCCGGGTCTTCCGAGAAGATCAACCGGGTAAAATCGCTCGGAGCCATTGAAGGATTTAACTATAAAGATCCGGAGTGGGCAACCCAGGCGAAAAAGGAAGCCGGAGGTTTTGATATTATCATCGATACGGCCGGAGGCCCGGATTTTTCGAAACTGGTAGACCTGGCTTTGCCCGGCGGACGGATCGTAAATTTTGGACGAACGAACGGAGATATCGGCAACATTTCTACCCGTATGCTGTTCTCGAAACAGTTATCCATACTCGGTACAACTATGGGTACACGCGATGAATTTTTGTCGATGATCGATTTCCTCGAAAGCAGGAATATCAAGCCCATAGTCGATAGGGTGTATCCGTTATCACAGTTTGGAGAGGCTCTGAAACGTATGGACCAGGGAGATCAGTTCGGTAAGATCGTACTCGAAATAGGCAAGTAATGATTCTAAGAGAAATGTCGAAGAATGGTTTTTTGTTCAGCAACGACAAACGAAAGCTGGACGTGACCTACATTCATCGGTTTCTATCGGAGCAGTCGTATTGGGCGCAGGGAATTCCATTACATTTTGTTGAACTCTCCATTCAAAATTCTTTGTGCTTCGCCGTTTTTTACAACGAAAAGCAAGTCGCCTTTGCCCGCGTAATTACAGACTCGGCGACCTTCGGATACCTCGCCGACGTTTTTGTAGATGAAGCCCATCGCGGAAAAGGATTGTCCAAGCAACTTATGGAGTTTATTCTTTCTTTCGATGACCTTAAACACCTGAGGCGATTGATCCTCGCGACGAAGGATGCACACTCCCTGTACGCCCGCTTTGGCTTTCAACCCTTTAAGAGCCCTGAGCGGTTTATGGAGATTCATCGCCCCGACATTTATAAAAAGATAAGTTAAATAAATTTCACATGGCAGAGTTTCAGAAAACAGACCGTACCACCATCACACGACTCCCTAAGCGAGGCGTATATGACCAGGAAACTGTGTATTCGATTTTAGACGAATCTCTTTTTTGCACGCTTGCCTATGTGAGAGACCAGGAGCCATTTCAAATACCTACGGGATTCTGCCGTATCGGCGATAAGCTGTATGTTCATGGCTCGGTGGGTAGTTTTTATATGCGCGAGCTCGCCGAAAAAAAATCGCTGACATGCATCAGTGTCACCCTCATGGATGGGCTGGTGTTGGCGCGTTCTGCTTTTCACCATTCAGTCAATTATCGATCGGTAGTAATTTTCAGCCATCCGCAAGTAGTGAGTGATGAGAAAGAGCTGTATGAGGTGCTGGAAGTTTTTACAAACAAAATGCAACCCGGCCGGTGGGATGATGTGCGTAAACCCAATGCAGGAGAGTGGAAGGCGACGATGGTATTGTCGTTCAAGATCGAAGAAGCATCTGCCAAGGTAAGAGCAGGTGGTCCGAAAGATGACGACGAAGACTACGATCTCGATATCTGGGCAGGTGTAGTGCCGCTCAAGGTCCAGCATCTTCCCGCGATCACCGATCCGGACGCAAAAAAAGCCATGGCAGTGCCCAAGTACTTAAAGTGAGCACACCCGTCACGATAAGAAACGCGATGATTTCCGATTTTTCTTCGGTTTTTGAATTTGTGTGCGAACTGGAAGAAACCAAGTTTGATCGTGACACCCTGCGGCGCATCTTTGAATACAATATTTCCAAAGAATGCCATATTTATCTCGTTGCTGTTGCCAACGAAGAGGTAGCTGGCTATGTGAGTTGCCACGGCCAGCAGCTTTTGCATCATGGTGGTTGGATTTACGAAATTCAGGAAATGTTTGTGCGATCGGAGCAGCGTAGCTCGGGTATCGGTAAATTGCTTATGCACGAATTGAAGCGCAGGGCCCGGGAGAAAGGTGCATTACAATTGGAGGTTACTGCCAACAACAGCCGGGTGGCTACCCATGAGTTCTATGCCAGAGAGAAATTTCATTTTACACATAAAAAGTTTGTGCTGAAACTCCGGTTATGAAACAAAACGTTGTTGTAGCCTGCGTGCTGACGATCTTTATCATCGCATGTCAGAACCGTAAAGAAGCGGTAGAAGGAACTGCCGACAGCGCCCTTGTGCAACAGGATACGCTCATATCTAAACCCAGCAGGTTCGACGACAGCTTCGAAAGTAAGCTGGTTTTAGATCACTATGTCATAGACAATAGAGACATTTCACCGGATGACGTCCAGGAAATAGATTCCGCGGCAGCCATCATCATTTACCCGACTGACGAGCAACTCCGGCGAATGGAGAACGAATACGGTGGTGACTTCAGCACGATTGCCGACGATAATAGCTTTTATTATAGCAATGCGATTGGTTTGCTGGATTCACTGAAAATAAAAACTTTAAATGCCGAGACGCCGTATTTAAAACTAGTAGGCGACGATGATCAGATCTGGTTTCTTGATATTCGGCAGGAGGGGGCGCCCGAATGGAACCTGATCTTTTTCCATCCGCAAAAGAAACCTGAAATTGTTTCGGTGGTAGATCTGACGCGCGAAAAGGTAGCCAAATACTTCGAGGTACAATAGTCATGAAAATCGTTCACGTCGCCATATGGGCCCACGACCTGGAAATGCTGAAAAATTTTTATGAAAAATATTTCAAGGCAAAGGCCGGAAAAAAGTACGTCAATACCACCAAGAATTTCGAATCGTACTTTTTGGATTTCGAAGAAGGAGGCCGGCTTGAACTCATGCACATGCCTGGTATTCCGGTGTCGCTGAACGACAGTTATAAACAATTTTCCGGTTTAATTCACTTCGCAATCGGTGTAGGAAGCAAAGAGAAAGTTAATTCTCTGACCGAACAGTTGCGCGAAGACGGCCTTGAGATCGTTGGCGAACCGCGTATGACAGGCGATGGATACTATGAAAGCGTTGTGTTAGATCCCGAAGGCAACCGGATCG
Organism: Bacteroidota bacterium; assembly: GCA_049324355.1. GTDB lineage: Bacteria > Bacteroidota > Bacteroidia > Cytophagales > Cyclobacteriaceae > Chryseosolibacter. The sequence continues at coordinate 2,281 of JBMOKS010000531.1, read as the reverse complement.
AGATCACCGTTTAGCCCGGGCGCCTTTTTTTTACGAGGCAAACGTTTTATCTTCTGCCTTATTTTCAACGTCAATCAATTATGGAAAAACAAACTCGCCGCACCTTTGTGGCTACTGCGGTTGCCGTAAGCGCCGGCGCTGCAGCCTCTGCGCTGCCAACTATGGATTCGAAAGAAAAGAAACAGCTCGCGCATCACGTGTTCTTCTGGTTGAAGAATCGTGATTCCAAAGAAGATCTCAATAAACTACTTGAAGGATTGAGAACGCTGGCCAAGATCGAAACCGTTCGCAAGATCCATATCGGCGTTCCGGCCAGTACCGAACAACGCCCCGTAGTTGACTCCAGCTACAGCGCCTCCGAACTCATTTTCTTCGATGATATTGCCGGACAAGATGCTTACCAGATCCATCCGATACATAAAAAATTTGTAGAAGAATATTCCTACCTCTGGGAAAAAGTAATTGTCTACGACTCGATCGACGTCTAAAATCCGTTCCAGGTTCGATAACAACTTCGAACCAGAAACATAGAACATTGAACCCGGAACATAGAACATCGAACCTGGAACTATCTGACGCGTCTTATCAGCGCCATATAAAAACCATCAAAACCTTGCGATGGCATGGCGTGTTTTTCGTCTGCGAGTTCATAGGTGTCGCCGTGGTTGGCGAGGAATTGTTGTACTTGTTTTTCGTTTTCGGTGGAGAGAATACTACAAGTAGAATAGACCATCATGCCGCCCACTTTCAACATGCCGCTATAGTCTTGTAGAATATGTTGCTGGAGGTCTTTCACGTTGTTGATGAACTCCATCGAAAGTTTCCATTTGGCATCCGGGTTTCGTTTCAAAACGCCCGTGCCAGAACAGGGCACGTCCAGCAACAAGCGGTCTGTTGATTTTTCAAGGCGCTTAATGGTTTTCGAAGAATCGATGAGGCGGGCTTCCATGTTGCTGACGCCGGCCCGGCGCGCGCGCTTTTGCAGTTCGTCGAGCTTCCATTGTTCTACATCCATAGCGATGATGCGTCCTTTGTTTTTCATCAGTGCGGCGAGGTGCAAGGTTTTTCCTCCCGCGCCGGCACATGCGTCGATCACGCGCATACCCGGCTCGATCCGCAGGAAAGGCGCAATGTATTGCGACGCCGCGTCTTGCACTTCAAACAATCCGGCTTTGAATGACGACGTATTAAAAATATTCTGACGTTCGTCAAGGATCAGCGCGTCGGGGAAATCCTTTTCTAAGTGAGTCGATACGTTCTCTTCGTCCAGCAGCGTACGAAGTTCAGGTCTTGTGGTTTTCAGGGTGTTCACCCGCAGTACAACCTTGGCTTCTTCGTTCAGTGCGGTCAGTTCTTTTTCCCACACCGGTCCAAGTTCTTTTTCGCCCAACTCGTCCAGCCAGTCAGGGATAGACTCACGGACCTTGCGGAAAGACTGCAATTTGTCATAACGACTCCGCACATCGGCTATCGAAACTCCTTTGAACTCCTGCCAGGCAGGAAGTTCGATCTGGTGGAGTATGCACCAACCCGCCAGCAGTTTCCAGAGGTCATTTTCGCCGGCGCGGGTTATTTCGCCCAGCAGCCTGTACCAGCGCACAATGTCATAACTGGTTTCTGCTATAAAACGCCTGTCGCGGGCGCCCCATTTGGGGTTTTGTTTCAGCACTTTCTCGATCACCTTGTCGGCATACCGGTTGTCGGTAAAGATGGAATCCAAAGCCTGAATAACGGCCTCCGAGGTGCTGCGATGAAGTCTCATGAACGGTCTGAATATGTTTGGGTACGGATGCAAAGGTGCAAATTTTTTTCCGGCCCTGTAGGCCCGGATATTGCCCTGGGGTATTGTTCGCGCCTCATCCTGAGAAAATTTAGGGTTTCTTAAAGTTGGCGTGTCTTATGGGTAGAATTCGAAAACACGAATTTGCTCTTCGAAAAAACGATACCGACGGTTCGCGCATTTTAGGGAGAATGTCTTTAACTTAACGTATCAAGCATAACGTATGGGAAAAGTTGTCATTGTCGTATATAAACCGAAGAAAGGTAAAGAAAACCTTCTGCTGGATGTTGTCAGAGATCACCTGCCGGTGTTGCGCGCCCAGGGACTGGTTACCGATCGAAAGCCGATCGTAGCCCGTGCCGCCGACGGAGCGATCATAGAGGTGTTCGAGTGGAAATCGGCAGACGCTATCGACAAAGCTCATAGCAACCCGGAAGTGCAGAGGTTGTGGGGGCGTTTTTCTGAAGCTTGTGATTACACCAGGCCCATCGACGTAAAGGA
>JBMOKS010000530.1:0-8815 GCA_049324355.1 Bacteroidota bacterium | reverse complement strand
GATCGAGCTAATGGGTGAATCGTTACGCAAAGAAAAATCAAAAAATAAAGTATAGCTTTATCACAGCAAATCAGGGTGGCTCACTTTGCGCCAGTACAGTGGCTGAGTTTTACCAGTACAGTCACGTCCGTTGTATTTTGGTAAATTCTTTATCCTATGATTGTATGTCGGGCCTTCAGTTGGCAATACAATTAATCCGCCTCCCTCGACAAGAAACCCAACATTTTCCCGCCATACCTCTCCTTTTCTGAAACTATTATCCCACATATACTTATAACCGTCTTTTGGATCAGCAAAAAACTTTGCGACTTCCTGCTGATTTTGAATCTCCGGCTTAGGCTGCCCGATTCCGACCGGATCCGTCGCTCCACCACCACCGGCACTTACGGCAGTTGATCCGCTCGACGACGCGTTAGCCTTATTCCTCTGATCGTTTGCACGCTGCTTAGATAAAAAGGCATCATACTGATTGCGAAGGTTAACAAAGGCCTGCTGTATGGACGATCCTGTGAACGAAAATCTATCGTCTGTTTGCGTAATGTCTCTTCCATCCGGATCGATAATGCTCACGGGGTTGTTGGCTGCCCAACTATATGAACTCAGCCTTGGATACCGCTCTCCATGCGGATCTTGCGTTGTTGTTCTCCAGATAAACGGATCATGCTGCCTCCACTCAAAGTCGTATTGATCAAGCCCGAGGTCAGAATTCCATTCCTTGCCCTGATAGCGCCGCTTGTTGGGCGTACCATCGCGGGCAAAAGAAAGAAAAGTGGCTCCACCGGCGTAGTAATCATTCATAGCCACCACTACTGAAGGATTGAGGGTCATCACCACATCGTCGAAGTACGCGTCAACAAACGTCGGATGTTCGTTGCTCACATACAGGTAGACATATCCGGGTTTTTGGAAGTTCTTCGTCCCTAGCGACTTGCTTCTAAATACCTAGCTAATACTTTTATCAAAGCTTTTTTCAGATCGTTTTCATCCGCACGTATCATTTCTCTTTTACTGTTAGGAAAAGAAATAAATACAGTATATCCATCCTTATCCCTTTCTCCATCAAATTTTACTACGGCCACGGCTCCATTTTCTTTAACTTTTTCAAGACAATCAATTAATTCTTCAAAAGAAGGGTCTTGCTTTTCTGTTATTTTTTTTATGAAATCCATACTTGTGCACGATTGCTGCCGTTTTCGTCACCTAGGAAGAATCTCTGATAACATGGCCAGATATTTTTCTTTTAATTGCTTAACGTCTGAATCAATACTATCCAATAGCTTGTTGATGTTATCATAGCTTTTTTCCAAAGACTCAATTTCGTCAAAGCCATATTCATAACTTGACCACCCAATTTCGCCGCTAAATAGCCACTTTTCATCTTTTTTTTTCAATGAAAAAGACATACCTGCGGAGTGTAAGTCATTCCTTATGGGGCTAGGCAGACCTGCGTCAATGCCTAAAGAAATTTCAGGATTACCTGAGCCTCTCTTATAGACGCCGCAGTTTGTTTCCACTTCTTTGAAAAATTTTTTTTCGACAAGTCCCTGACTTAACTCGGAGAGAGTTTGTCTAACAGCACTGATCTCTGTCAGAAATCTTATTAGCGTTTGATCATCCACATTTACATTTTTTATTTGGGGTATTTTCCACTTCCTTCGGTAATCGCACCAACTACTGCATCAGCAGAGGCTTTTACCGAAACGTTTCCGTGGGACTGCGCCATGGAGCTATTGTCGAAGCAAAATTGTTGGATGAAGTATAACGTCAGCTAAATTTCCCCCGTTGGCCATAAGCAAATCGTTGATCATCCTGAATTCGGCGCTTCTTCCTGCTACATTAATTACTATATCTTTTTCAGGGCGGCTGTTCCAATATGCCTCAGTTTCCTTTTTTATTATCAAGTATCTGATGTTCTCGTTGTAAAGTTTTTTTTCCTCTCGCTCGTCTGGATAACGCTCAATATATTCTTCTAACCATTTTACTTGTGGGAGAAATCGTCTGCAAAAGGCAATTGGCAGGAATATCACGATCTCCACAGCTTCTCTTTCTGGTATTCCTTCCTTGACCAAAAAATTTACTAATTCCTCATTTTCCATTGTCTTTCCAATCGTTCCTATTAAAGATATACTTTTTACAACCCAGTTTTTGAAGTCAGGAGGTGCAGATTGAGAGTTAGCCGATTTGTTCATCGTTTATAAGGTTCAAAGCTAGCATTGCCGAAGGCGGATGAGTTATTTTATATCACCCAAATAAGATCTCCGTTTCCGCTGGTGAAAGATGACTTCGACTTCCACATCAACCCAACCTTCGACCGCAAAGGTGATAAAGTATGGCCTATCCTGATCGTAGATTTTGTACTTTTCGCTCATGCAAAAGTAGATTGAACGATTGAACTTCGCCAAAAGTAATACCCTACACTGAAAAAGTATGGCATTGCTCTTTTTAATAAAAAGCTTTGGAAATGAGACGAGTTCTGGAACTAAGTTCCAGCGGAACATTTCCGATCTCGCTCGTCTATACCAAGAGGGAACGGAAATAACTTCCGCCCTAACTTGGGGGGCGTAGCATTACCTACCACCACTTATCAAAATCATTTAGCTTTTCAATAATATTTGAAAGTTCATCCTTTTCAATTAATCCATTCACTTCGCATTTAGCTCCTACACCTAATGCTCCTACTTTATTGAAGTAGAAATTCAAAAAATATTGCTCTTTAATTCTTGAAATTTTTATTAAAATATTTCCAGACAAATCTTCAAGTATACTTTCGTCTAATTCCCTAGTCATTATCTTGAACAAATTATCAATGAATTTATCCCAATCTCTACAAGCAATCCAGGCTTCATTGTTAATTTCCAAGGTCTTTTTTCCAAAGGAGGGTAATGCGCAGTTTAGCCATAGCTTTAAAGAGGGCAAAACGTCTTCAGATTCTAAAATATCGATACTAAACGAAAATGGTTTATTTATCTTGATGCTAGTCATATTTCATTTATTTAGGTAGTGCATGAATCAAAGCAGGTAATTGTCCGGGGACTCTTGGCGAACTGAATTTTAGTTCCCACGTTCCAATTTGAATTAGCTTATCGTATTGAATACCGTTGCTTATTGCTTCATTAACGGCCCCACGAAGGCTTGAAAGTTGTTGCTGAGTCGCAAGTCTTACAGCTTCCGGTGTATGGTTGACCGCCTTCATTTGTATAAACTCTGCTAGATGCTCAGTAGCATTAGGGAGCGACTATTTAAACCAAATATCAGAACCTTCACAAGATGCCCAAAGGGAAGCAAAGAAAAACCCCAACGGATATGTTTACGTTCTTGACAAAGAATATGAAGGTAGACAAGGTGTTCCGCCACATGCAATACTTGGTGCATGGAAGGTTAACGAGGACGGAATAATTGTAGGTCCTTTTATTCCTAACCCCAACTATAAAAATAAATTATCCTAGGCTACCAAGCCATTTTGTTATAATAGTCCCTTTGCTGTTGATCCGTTCCTATTTTTGCTTTATCCTCGATAGGCTTAAAAATATCCACTAGATCTTTTTCATCTGCTTGTTTTCCTAGTGTCAGAACATAACCTTTCAATCCTTTTCCCATTTGTCTTGACATCCGAGAGGGGTAAACATCATATCGCGCTCCATTACAAAGGATTATTAAATTATTCTTTTCAAACACATTCCTGATTTGAAGCAGACATTCAAAATAGTCATTAGCCTCTACCTCTCCTTGTAAATTCAAATCGTCTAATGACCATGTGATTCTAACCTTTGTGTCTTTTTTAGCAAGCATAAAAGAGGCGCTCGCTATTGTGCTATCAGGTTTTATAATCGGTACTCTCTTCATCATTGATGATTAGGATTTTTAATAAAAGGTCCACTAAATTTCCCATCACTTCCTACCTGACGTGCGCCAACGATATTAGATGACGGAATTGCATTGGGGACTGCAACTTCGCTTCCATCGGAGTACTTTTCGCTCATGCAAAAGTAGATTGAACTTCGCCAAAAGTAATACCCTATACTGAAAAAGTATGGCATTGCTCTTTTTAATAAAAAGCTTTGGAAATGAGACGAGTTCTGGAACTAAGTTCCAGCGGAACATTTCCGATCTCGCTCGTCTATACCAAGAGGGAACGGAAATAACTTCCGCCCTAACTTGGGGAACGAACTGTTCACCCTTTTTGATCTCGATCCAAAGGCATCTTTTAAAATCACCGGCGAACAGAGTTTCGTAACTTTCGCTATTCCACCAAATCATCATCTAATTCAACGAAATCAAAAAATAAATCTTCGAAACTCCTAAAGTACCCCTTCCACTTCAAGGAATTGTTTAACATGCCTTCGATTTGCTCGTGAGGACAACCTAATTTCTCCATGACCTTAATACTTATCGCAATAGTTGCACCTTCGTCTTTTAACTCGTCTAGAACTTCATCTATTTTGGCACCTTCTTGTAGCCGCCTTTTACCAAATTCAAAAAACGGAATCAGCTTCTTGTTCATTTCTTATTAGTTAAGTTTATAGTTTGCGAAATCACATCTCCATACTTAACAAACTTTCCGTCAGCATCATATTCAACTCGCTTATATTCAAGTGTAAGGGTTTTAAAGCCGTCAGCAAATGCACTTTCTTTAAGGGCATTTAAAACCTTAATTGGCAACAGACTATTGCCTTTATTTTCCGCACCAAGAATGTCTTCACCCTTGGTTTGATAAAATCCAATTTCGCTTAAAGTAACATTATCCCCGTTAGCAACGACCTTACTGTCGAAAATTATTGAGCTTTCCTTAGTAAGTTCAATCTCCCCGCTTAGCCTCTTTCCGTCTCCAATCAGATTCATTACGAAGTCACCGCCTAGCTTGAAGGATGACTTGAGGCTACTACCACTTATAAAGGGCAGAAAAACCCCGGCGACGGCGAATCCCTTGTCAACAGAGTTAGCTGAAGTATTATCAATATTTTTTGCATCAAAACCTGGGGCTATCCATGTTGAAAGCACTGCTGCATCGTTAGCATCAGTTAGGGTAAGGGTCTTTAGAGTAGCACTTTTAGCTGCTTCAGGTAGGGCCTTCCAAAACCGCTTATTTCCATCCACCTTCTTATATGCATTGGGGTCGCTCGTTCCATTGGCTTCTGCGACTTCTTCGTTAATACTTACTTTTTCTAACCCTTCCAATTCCCTATGAGCAACTACGTGATTTTCGCTAAACGCATACGGACTGTTGTAAACGTATTTATCGGCGAGCGGATCAATATTGAAAAACCTACCAATATCCGGCATATGGTTTCTCCACCTAAATGAGTCCCAACCTAAATTAAGCTCGTCGATGTGCTCTTGCCCCTGAAATTTAATTCGATTGTCAACTGACTGTTCGCGAGCGAAACTATTGAACTGCCAACCGAAAGGCATAAAGTCCGTGGTCTCAACAACAGAGCTTTGAATATGCTCAACGTTAAAGTCATCGAAGTAAACATCAACCTGCGTCGGATTTTCGTTAGAAACAAAAATAAACACATATCCTGGTGTGGTCGCAATCATTTCACGGCTAAGATAGCCATGTGCATTCTTTATTGCAATGTCATCGCCTTGCTTATCGTTGTCACCGATTTGTTTGTAAGCTGCATCCACAAAGTTATAATCTCTATCGAATAACAAAATGTTCAGATACGCCTTTGGTGCCGCCTGATTTTCACTGTGGTCATACCCTCCCGCGATAACAGTGCCGTAAGAATTCAGAGCGTTGTATGCAGTGCCCGGATCGCCTCCTTGTGGTGGAGTTAATCCAAATGCGCTGGTCAATGCCGTGGCAAAGGCTGACAGGTTTCCGGTATTGTTGGTAGGGTGCCAGTACTTGGCGTACACTTCTGCCTTTATAGTATCGCCGGGCATGACCGATATTGATTTTGCCAAACCTACCTGACTGTTATTACCACCATGTAGCAACTGTGCATAAGTATAAACCGTGCCCGCATCGGTGTGATCAAACAGATCGTTGTTGGCAGGGCTATAATTTTTAAACACGGCACTTTCGGCACTCTGGTTCACCGCCTCTAGCGTAGCGGTAAAAGTGTCTTTGGAATCCTTCGTCGTGAATGTGAGCCTCACATTGCCCAAATGATCTTTGAGGAAATATTGATGCTCCGGTTGCCCAGTCACCACGATACGCCCTTCTTCGTGATTGATAAATTTCAGCGTGTCATTCTCATAAAAATATTCAGACGCATAATCGGTCTTCTTCACCGGCGCGTTGTTCTTGCTCAGCATCTGGCAAAGCTTGCGGCCAGCAGCGTCATAGATGTAATTCAACGTCTGGTCTGACGAGCGGCTCACGCGCTCCACTAAATTCAGATAGTTGTACGAAATGGTCATCAAACCTTTTACTTGTATGCTGTTGATGCGGCCCACAAAGGCTGCAGGTATCGTTACTACAAAATCTTTCGTTGAAGTTGTGCGCATGTCGAACGTGCTCAGGCCTGTATTGCTTACTGTTACCGCAGTGCCACCGGCTGTCAAGGTGAGATTGGCCGTGCCCGAAGTGCGCTCCATGTCTATGATCACAATGTAATCAGACCACGCCTTTAACAAATTGTTTTGTTGCAGCGTTGATGATGCCGATCCGCTGACAATCTCCACCCGGTCGTTGGCAAAAGTTAATCTGCTGCCGGTATCCGTCACAGTCCAGTCGGAGCTGCCGGTAGTGAACTCTCCGTTTTTCAACAATTCCTGTCCGCCCTTGTTTCTGTCCCACAAAAGGCTGCCATTGCTATCGTATACATAATCATCGCCGCTGGCATTAAATTCTGTAAAACCTTTGGTATCATTACCAGCGTCGGTGACTTTTCTCAGCTTGTTGCTGTGGAACGAGGTTCCTGCACCATAGTCGTAAGTAAGATTATCGATCAATGTCCCGTCTTTGCCTTTTCGTGTCAGCGTCTTAATGTTGCCGTTCAGGTCGTAGGTGAGTCCGCTTTCCGCAAAAGCTCCGCCGTTCACACTGGCCCAGGTAGGTACTGCTACCGTGGCCTCCTTATAGCCGGCGTCGGTGAGGCGGTTCATGGCATCGTAAGAATACAAGTAAGCTTTTTGTTTGTTGTCGCTCAGACCCAGGTTGTTGCTCCATTTCATGGCAGAGATGTTTCCATTATAGAGCGAAGTATTACCAACTCCAATAGATTGGTTATAGCCCAATTCAAATCCAAAAAGATCTTTTAATGCATTGGCATCTGTGCTGCTCAAATCGCTGTCGTTCATTTTCGTGAGCCAGCCGCGTATGTTATATTCATAGTCGAGTGATTGTTTAAACTCAGTGCCATTGGTGCTGTGTAACTTTTTATCAACCAGTTGGCCCAGCTCGTTGTATTCGTTGCTTGCGAGCAGCACACGCTGGCCACCGTTGTAGGTATGCCAGGTCTTCAACAATCGTCCCGCATGGTCGTATTCCAATTCGCGCAATACGGTGGTTTGCTTGCTGCTAAAAGAAGATATTCCGGCGATGAATGTTGCTCCTCCATTGTTGAAAGAAAGATCTGCAGTGAGAGAACTTGAAGATGAGGTAGCCGAAGTATACAGAAGCTGATCGTTCTTATAATATTTCACCTGCGTGCCCACTCGTGCTATGCGCAGCTTGTCGCCAGGCTTGGGCACTACGGGGTCGGTGTACTTCGGGCTGCCCAGTTCATAAACTTGCAAAGGGTTGGCAATGAGGAAACCATAGTTGATGTTGGCGTAACCCTGCCCGGCGTCGTTGGTGGTGAGGCCAAACATACGCGCTGTGGTAATTTCGGGCACGGTGGTTTCTATCCAGCCATCGGTGTTGGCATTGAGCACTTGCTGCGATGCCGCGCTGGCGTTGCCCCAGCCGCTGCCCGCAATGTTGGTGAGCTTGCTGCCCACAACACTTACGTTCACCACATTTTTCCAGGTGATGTCCTGGGTTAAATGAGTGGTCTTGTTTTGCAGCACTTTGCCGGCAAAGTCCAGCAGGTTAGTGACGCGGTCGGTGCCGCCTTTGTAGTTATCGGCCATGATCTGCACTACGCGGTATTTGTCATCATAGTAGTTTATAGACTTCAGCCACACATAGCCACCGCGCACGCCGCCGTCGAGCACTTTTACTTTTGTGCCGGTGGCCTGGCCGGTCACTCTTAGAAACTCGGCGGTGGGTTGAGTGTAGTTAACGCCATTTACAGTCTGCAAAAGTGCTTCGTCTGCATACGCGTAATTGCCAGCCCAGAGCGAACGGAAATTATAATTGTCGTAGTAGTTCACGTTGATGTAGTGATTTACATCCAGCGTAGCAGCCGAAGTAACTACCGGGTAAGACTTGTTGGTGTAGCCATGCACATTGCCGGCGGCGTTGCCAACGTAGCTTTCATAGAATTTCGTCCAGCTTTTATTATAGAAGTTGTCGACCACCGTTTGCATCGCGGCTTGCGTCACGGTCACGGCGGTGTCTTTTATGCCGGTGAGTATGGGGCGGTTCAGTTCGTCATATTTCGTAAACGTCCAGTACTTGGGTGTGCTGTTGCGTTGGTTGCCATCTTGGGTTAACACCAGGCGGTCGCGTTTGTCGTAGACCAGATACACCCAGTCGGCGCCGGGCACACGTTTTTCAACAACACGTCCTCTGTTGTCGTACTTTTTTTGAAAGGCCCAGTTGTTCAGATCAGCAGAGGTAGGGTTATAAGTATCGTTCTGGTGAATGATCTTGCTCAGTTCCGGCTGAAATACGTAACGCTCGTTGCCAAGGTCGTCGTACACATAATAGGTCATGGCCCATTGGGTTGTATTATTCAGATCGGTGGCACCGGGCACG
>JBMOKS010000529.1:0-8820 GCA_049324355.1 Bacteroidota bacterium | reverse complement strand
TAAACACGCCCGCTCAGCTGGATGATCGGCGAGCAAGGCGTGATCAAACCTGAAAAAGTATCGGTAAAAGATAAAAGATATGAGCTACGGAAGCAGATGACAACCTTCCGTTCACCTGACGAAATTTAAGTATGGAAAAAACACCTGGTCCAACAGAGCTATTAAGGTTGAAGTTTGGTGAAGCTACTTTCACCCAGCAGGCAACCAGGGATGAGATGATCTCCCTATGGCTCCCGTTGGACAAATTGAAAGCCGTGTTACGATATTTGAAGTCAGAGATCCCGCAACCGTATCCATTGTTGTATGATCTGACAGCCATAGACGAAAGGACCCGTAAAGCAAACCACTACCCCTCCACTCATTTCACACTCGTTTATCATCTCTTTTCATTTTCGCGCAATGGCTTTATCCGCCTCAAAGTAGCCTTGGCTCACGATTATCCCACGGTGCCCAGCATCACGGATCTATGGGCAAATGCCAGCTGGTACGAACGTGAAGTGTATGACATGTTCGGCATTCGCTTCGAAGGACATCCATTCCTTCGCAGGATACTTATGCCCCTCACGTGGGAGGGACACCCGCTGCGCAAGGAGCACCCTGCCCGCGCAACCGAGATGGGCCCCTTCAGACTCTTCGACGAAAAAACAGATCGCGAGCAAGCAGCGCTGCAATTCAAACCCGAAGACTGGGGCTTGCAGCAGCAAAGTGAAGACGCTGACTTTATGTTCCTCAATATTGGCCCGCAACATCCCGGCACCCACGGCGTGTTGCGTATCGTCTTGCAACTCGACGGCGAAGATATTGTAGACGCTGTGCCCGACATCGGTTTTCACCATCGCGGCGCCGAAAAAATGGCCGAGCGTCAATCCTGGCACACTTACATCCCCTACACCGACCGTGTTGATTATCTCGGGGGTGTGAATAACAACCTGGCTTATTTACTGGCAGTAGAAAAACTCGCCGGTATTCAAGTACCCCAACGTGCACAGACGATCCGCGTGATGATGTGTGAATTTTTCCGTATCGCCAGCCACTTGGTATGGTACGGAACATTTGCACAGGACGTAGGCCAGCTTTCACCGGTATTTTACATGTTCACCGATCGCGAACGGATCTTTGACGTAGTGGAAGCAGTTTGCGGCGGACGCATGCACCCCAACTGGTTTCGCATCGGGGGCGTAGCGCAAGACCTTCCTAAAGGTTGGGAAACACTCGTGAAAAACTTCGTCGACTATTTTCCCAAGCGACTGCGCGAATATGACAACCTCGTCATGAAGAACACGATCTTCAAAGCGCGTACCGAAGGCATAGGGATCTTCACGCTTGATGAAGCAATAGAATGGGGTGCTACTGGCGCCAACCTCCGCGCTTGTGGCATGGACTGGGACTTCCGTAAAAAACAACCGTACTCTGGCTACGAGAATTTTCAGTTTGATATTCCTACAGCCCAAAATGGCGACTGCTACGATCGTGCAGTTGTGCGCGTGGAAGAAATGCGGCAGAGCCTTCGCATTATCGAACAATGTTTAAAGAACATGCCCGAAGGTCCGTTCAAATCAGACCATGCCCTCACCACGCCGCCGGTCAAGAAACATACCATGAAAGATATCGAAACGTTGATCACCCACTTTCTTAATGTTAGTTGGGGGCCGGTCATTCCATCAGGCGAAGCCATGAGTTGTATTGAGGCCACCAAAGGTGCCAACAGCTATTACGCGATCAGTGATGGCAACACCTCGCCGTATCGTATGCGGATCAGGACGCCATCCTTTGCGCATATGCAGATGGTGCCTTATATCAGCAAGGGGTACACGGTAGCCGACTTATTGAGCATTTTGGGAGCGATGGATTATGTACTGGCCGATATCGACAGATAGTAACAAGAATTTCAATTTATTCGGATGCTAACGACGCAGGAAATAAACGAGATCGAAAAAGCCATCGGCATGATGCCGGTGAAAAAAGCAGCATGTATCGAAGCGCTAAAAGTTGTGCAGGAACACAGGCGGTGGATATCTGACGAGAGCTTGAACGACGTAGCAGAATATATGGGCATGAGCGCCGAAGAACTAGACTCGGTAGCTACGTTTTACAATATGCTGTTCAGAAAACCCGTGGGCCGTCATGTGATACTGATTTGCGATAGTATTAGTTGCTGGGTGATGGGCTATGAGGGCATACGAGATCACCTCATGCGTCGCTTGGGAGTCAAGTATGGCGAAACCACACCCGACGATCGGTTTACGTTACTGCCCAACTGTTGTTTGGGAACATGCGATTGTGCACCGGCCTTGATGATCGACAACGATTTGTACAGAAATTTAACGGTTGACCAACTCGATGAGATTTTGAAAAAGTATTCTTAAAAAAATAAATTCTCCCCACGGGAGCAGGCGGTATGGAAAAACCACTGACACAATATATTCGCGACGACAAAAGGCCTCTTACCCTGAAGGAGTATGAGAAGGTGGGAGGTTATGAGGCCGTGCGAAAGGCGTTGAAAGGAATGACGCCCAAGGCAGTGACCGATCTCGTAAAAGAATCCAACCTGCGCGGACGAGGAGGTGCCGGATTTGCTACCGGCCTCAAGTGGAGCTTTGTGCCCCTGGAAGCCCCCAAACCCAAATACCTTATTGCTAATGCCGATGAAATGGAGCCTGGTACTTTCAAAGACCGGATCCTGCTGGAATGCACACCACACCAGCTTATCGAAGGAATGATCTTGTCGGCGTATGCTATTCAGGCAGACCAATCTTTTGTGTTTTTGCGCTGGGCTTATAAGACCGCCGCTCAAGCCATAGACAGAGCCATTCACGAAGCATATGATGCCGGCTATCTTGGCAAAAATATTTTAGGCTCGGGCTACGATCTCGACATGCACCTGCACACCGGCGTAGGCCGATACATGTGTGGTGAGGAAACAGCCTTGTTGAACTCACTCGAAGGAAAAAGGGCTACGCCCAGGGCCAAACCACCTTTTCCGCAAATCAGTGGATTGTTTGGCAAACCCACTATTGTGAACAATGTGGAAACGTTATGCAACATTCCACACATTGTCAATAAAGGATCGGATTGGTTTAGAACCTTAAGCCGCACACAAGACACCGGTACAAAGATCTACGGTGTAAGCGGCAAAGTAAAAAAACCGGGAGCGTGGGAATTGCCCATGGGCATTACCATGCGTGAATTGCTTGAAGATTACGCTGGTGGCATGCAAGACGGTTTAAAATTCCGGGGCGCATTGCCCGGCGGTGCTTCTACGGATTTTCTGGTGGAAGAACACCTCGACGTTAAGCTCGATTACACCTCCGTGGCCGCAGCGGGAAGTCGTTTGGGCACCGGCACGCTGATTATCCTCGACGACAAAACCTGTCCCGTGGGATTTGTGCAAAATCTCGAACAGTTTTTTGCACAGGAATCTTGCGGCTTCTGTACACCCTGTCGCGAAGGCCTTCCGTGGGTTTCCAAAATATTGCTTTCGATGGATCGCGGCGAAGGACGCGATGAAGATATAAAGCTGCTGGATTTCCATACCAAGTACCTGGGTCCCGGCAACACGTTCTGTGCGCTGGCTCCGGGCGCCATGGAACCGTTGCAAAGTGCGTTGAAATATTTCAGAGAAGATTTTGAAAGACACATTCGGGAACACCGATGCCCTTATGTGGTCGAAAAAAAAACAGTTAACAATAATCACGAGACCGTACGTGATCCGAAGCTTGTAACCCGTAACTCGTAATCTATGGCGACACTGTACATCGACAATCAACCGTATGAAGTCAAGACCGGGAAGAACCTGCTGGAAACCTGCCTGAGTTTGGGCTTTGACCTTCCTTACTTCTGCTGGCATCCGGCGTTGGGTTCTGTTGGAGCATGCAGGCAGTGTGCTATTAAAGTTTACAAGGACGAAGAAGATAAAAAAGGACGCATGGTGATGTCGTGCATGGAGCCTGTCACCGACAAGCAACGGATCTCTATAGCCGATCCCGAGGCCACACAGTTTCGCGAAAACGTGATCGAGTGGCTCATGACCAACCATCCCCACGATTGCGCCGTGTGCGACGAAGGCGGCTCTTGCCATTTGCAAGACATGACCGTCATGACCGGCCATGCCTATCGAAGATATAACTACAAAAAAAGAACATACAGAAATCAAAACCTCGGACCGTTCATCAACCACGAGATGAACCGGTGCATAACGTGTTATCGTTGTGTAAGATTTTATAAAGACTATGCGGGCGGTCGTGACCTCGACGCCTTTGCCTCAAAGAACAATGTATACTTTGGCCGCCACGCAGATGGCGTACTCGAAAGCGAGTTTAGCGGAAACCTGGCGGAAGTTTGTCCGACTGGCGTGTTCACCGACAAAACTTTAAAACAACATTATACCCGCAAGTGGGACCTTACCATGGCACCTTCCGTATGTCAGCATTGCAGTCTCGGCTGCAATACGATCGGTGGTGAGCGATATGGAGAACTGAGAATGATCACAAGCCGGTTTAATGGTGACGTCAACGGATACTTCATCTGCGATCGTGGAAGATTCGGTTACGAATTTGCAAACGCCAAGAGCCGTATCCGGCAACCGTTGCTGAACAATAAACCGACCGGTCATGCTGAGACCCTAGATGAAATAGCAAAGTCAATGACGCAAGGGAAAGTGATTGGCATCGGATCGCCGAGGGCATCGCTGCAATCTAATTTTGCATTAAAAGCATTGGTAGGTGCCGACAATTTTTATCACGGCGTGTCAGACAACGAGCACGACCTGGCTGAACTCGTCATTAAGATTTTAAAGGAAGGTCCGGCCCGGACATTTTCGTTGCGCGAAGTAGAAACTGCCGATGCCGTGTTCGTATTGGGCGAAGATCTCACCAATACGGCTCCGATGCTGGCGTTGGCCATTCGTCAGGCCGTTCGCCAACAACCGATGAAAGATGTGGAGAAAGCCCACATTCCGTCATGGCATGATGCGGCGGCAAGAGAGGTTATTTATTACCACTGTACATACCACGAAACTCGACGATGTTGCTACCAGCACCTATCGGACGTCACCTGACGGCATGGCGCGGCTCGGATACGCCGTTGCTCATTTGCTCGATGACGCCATTCCTCCGGTAGGAAAACTGACCGATGGAGAACAACAGCTTGCGCAACAAATAGCCAAAGCATTATCGTTGGCCACCAAACCCGTAATTATTTCCGGTGCGTCGTGTCAAAGTCAGGGTGTGATCAAGGCAGCAGCCAATATTGCCTGGGCCTTGCAGAAAAAAAATTCTCAAGCCGGCATCATGCTCACGCTGCCGGAGTGCAATTCGCTTGGACTTGCACTGATGGGCGGCCATCGCCTGAACTCGGCATTTGACGCCGTATTGAATGATCATGCTGACACCGTGATCATCATGGAAAACGACCTGTATCGTCACGGTAAATCAGATGTAGTGAATGAGTTTCTGCAACGCTGTAAAAAAGTTATTGTATTCGATCATCTCGATCATGCCACGGCGCAGAAGGCCCACCTTGTCGTTTCGGCGGGAACCTTTGCCGAATCAGATGGTATTCTCGTCAATAATGAAGGACGCGCGCAACGCTTTTTTCAGATCTACGAATCAACGGATGTAATTCAGGAAAGCTGGCGCTGGTTGTTGCAGGTTGCCAACGCGATTGGTCATCAACGAATGATGAGCTGGAAAAATTTTGAAGATCTCACCCGCGCCATCGCGCACGAAGAAAAGCATCTCCAGGGAGTAGATAAGGTTACGCCGCCTGCAAACTTTCGCATCGCAGGACAGAAAATTCCTCGCGAGCCCCATCGCTATAGCGGAAGAACAGCGATGCACGCCAACATCAACGTGAGCGAGCCCAAACCTCCGGAAGATACGGATTCACCCTTGTCGTACACGATGGAGGGACTACGAGGTTTGCCGCCGTCTTCTATTGTGCCATATTTCTGGTCTCCAGGCTGGAACTCCATTCAATCAGTCAATAAATATCAGGATGAAGTTGGCGGACCGTTGCGCGGTGGCAATCCAGGTCTTCGACTGCTGGAGCCCACCATTAACGGACGCGCACCATACTTCACTTCCATTCCCGAAATTTTTACACCATTGAAAGATCACCTTTGGATGGTGCCCCTGCATCACATCTATGGTTCGGAAGAGTTGAGCAATCAAGCCGCCGCGATAGCGACTCGCATTCCTGATCCTTACGTGCTGCTGAATGCGGGCGACGCGTCGGAGTTAGCCGTGCAGGAGGGGCAGGAACTTGTTTTCGAAGTTGAAGAACAAGCGTATCGTTTACCGGTGATCATCAGCACCGTGATACCAAAGGGTGTTGCGGGACTCCCTTATGGATTGCCGGGTTTGCCTTATGTTGAATTGCCAGCCTGGTCGATACTTAAGAAAGAAATGTCATGGAAGAAATAAATCCCATACTGATCGTAGCCGGTGTATTGGGCGGTGTGCTGCTGATCGCTCCCGGACTCATCTGGCTCGAGCGACGGCTGCTCGCTTTGTGGCAGGACCGCTATGGTCCTAATCGCGCTGGCCCCTTCGGACTGTTGGTGGTGCTGGCCGACACGTTAAAACTATTTTTCAAAGAGGATTGGATTCCGCCATTTTCGGATAAGCCCGTATTTGTGATCGCACCTGCTATCGTGGTGGTGAGTGTGCTGATGGGTTTTGTGATCATTCCCTTTGCGCCTGGAATAATTGTTTCCGACCTGAACATTGGTGTGCTCTTCTTTCTGGCGGCATCGTCGATGGGAGCCTATAGCATAATTCTCGGTGGCTGGGCATCGAACAACAAGTATGCATTGCTTGGTGCCATGCGTGGCGCAGCCCAGATGATCTCTTATGAAGTATTTATGGGCTTGTCGTTGATGGGTGTTGTCATCCATACGGGGTCCTTCAGCTTGCACACTATCGTGGAAGCGCAAAAAGACATGTGGTTCGTCATACCGCAGTTTGTGGGTTTTGTGATCTTTCTTATTGCGGGCATTGCCGAAACACATCGCCTTCCTTTTGATATTCCCGAAGCAGAAAGTGAACTCATCGCGGGTTTTCACTCAGAGTACTCAGGAATGAAGTTTGGGCTGTTCTTCGTAGGCGAATACATCGGCATCATGCTGATCTCGTCGATCGTTGTTTGCCTGTATTTTGGCGGATGGCACGGTCCTGCTTTTCTGCCGCCGATCGCCTGGTTTATAATAAAAATGTTTGCGTTCATTTTCCTCTTTATCCTGCTGCGCGCTTCGCTGCCCCGCCCGCGATACGACCAACTCATGGAATACGGATGGAAAATATTGCTGCCGCTCACCATCATCAACCTGATGGTAACAGCGGCCATCGTATTGTGGAATGAATCTCCGCCTCAATAGCGAGAACTGTTGAAGCGGTAAACTGAAAATATATGTTGAGCATCATTCGAAGCATGTGGATCACGTTCCTGCATATGTTCCATAAACGTGAGACCATTCAGTATCCGGAACAGAAAGCAAAGCTTACCACACGCTGGCGCGGCAGAATTGTGTTGACACGCGACCCCGATATGGGCGAGCGCTGTGTTGGTTGCTACCTGTGTGCCGCAGCTTGCCCGGTGGATTGTATTTCACTCCAGGCAACCGAAGACGAACACGGCAGGCGATACCCGGATTTTTTCCGCATCAATTTTTCGCGCTGTATTTTCTGCGGCTACTGTGAAGAAGCTTGCCCAACATATGCTATCCAACTGATACCCGACTTTGAAATGGCAGAATATGATCGCCAGAACCTCGTGTACGAAAAAAGAGATCTGCTGATCGACGGACCGGGAAAATATCCCGGATACAATTATTACAAAGTAGCAGGACTCGCCATCGGCGGAAAAGACAAAGGTGAAGCTGAAAACGAAAGTCCGCCGGTAGATGTCAAAAGCCTGTTGCCTTAACGACTAAATAAACTTAAATGTAGATCATGGAACTGACATTTTATGTATCCGGAGCCATAGCAGTACTGGCCACCATCATGGTGATCACACGATACAACATGATCCATGCGCTGTTGTATCTCGTTGTTTCGTTTCTTGCCGTGGCTGTGGTGTTCTTTGTGCTGGGCGCTCCGTTCATCGCGGCGTTAGAGATCATCATCTACGCCGGCGCTATCGTAGTGCTGATCATTTTTGCGATCATGATGCTCAACCTGAAACAAGAAGCTGTGGAGGAAGAAAAGAAATGGCTAACGCCTGAAATTTTTATCGGGCCCTCGATCTTGTCGATCATGCTATTGGCTGAATTAGTATTTGTTATGTTATCGGGAGAAACAACGGCGATGCACGATCAGACGCTCGACTCCAAAGCCGTAGGTATGTCGCTCTATGGCCCCTATGTAATAGGAGTGGAGCTGAGCGGCATACTGTTGATGTCTGGCATTGTGGGCGCCTATCATCTGGGTCGCCAGAAGAAAAAAGTTGTACATCGATTTTTAGAAAAAGTTGAAGAATGAAAACAATACCTATTGAAGCAGGTCTGGTACTGGCCGGCATTCTTTTCATGCTGGGCCTGATCAGCGTGATGATCAGGCGTAATGTGATCTTTATGCTGATCTCCGTTGAGGTGATGTTGAACGCCGCAGGTCTGGCTTTCATCGTGGCAGGCTCTCATTGGGGCCAGGCCGACGGACAGGTAATGTTTATTTTCATCCTCACGATGGCTGCTGCAGAAGTTTCGGTTGGATTGGCGCTGATCCTCCAGATATTTCACCAACTCAAAACCCTCGATGGCGACGCGGCTAACAAAATGAAAGGATGAACTGGTGCTGCTTTGCCTGCTACGATGGAACGTGTGTG
>JBMOKS010000528.1:0-8844 GCA_049324355.1 Bacteroidota bacterium | reverse complement strand
AAGGGTACCTTGTTGAAGCTTTTTTATAACGGTTATGCTGCTGTCAGGAATTATTCCATGACTTATAATCACATTCAGGCCGGTGATGTTGCCCGCGACCTCAAGCGATATGAAACCTACCTGGGTGGAAGAATGTCACTGAAGTTGGATTCGCTGGTGGAAGTGAGCGGAGTAGCAGAATTGCTGATGGAAACCGGAAATTACAAGATCGAGGGCGACATCAAGAGTAAGTGGTTTGAGGCATCGTTGAAACAGGTTCAATATGCGCCGGACTTCGTTTCACAACTTTATCGGGGAAGTCACGATTTCTGGGAGAATAATTTCTCGGCCATTGAGAGTACACAGATCAATGGCTATGTTCATTATAATTCCAGGAGATTCGTTATTTCACCGGGCTTCACCCTTACCCGATTGAGAAACTACGTCTTTTATAAGAAGTACGGAGACTATTCCGACGTTCAGGAAATGCTGCCAGTCCAATCTTCGGGAAGTCAGATCGTCGCTTCGCCTGAGTTGAGATTGTCGCTCACGTTTCTTAAACATGTTACCCTGAGCAACCGGACAATTTTTACAAGCCTCCTCGATAATTCGGACGATGCTATTCGATTGCCGGAGGTGTTTGTCAACGCGCAGCTTTCCTATGCGAATATCTTTTTCAATGGCAACCTTGACATGCATGCCGGTGTGGATGTACACTGGAAGTCGCCCTACAAGGCCCTGGGTTATGATCCGGTGATCCAGCAGTTTTTTACACAAGACACTTTCAGACCAGGATTGCATTCATTTCCAATTGTTGATATTTTTTTTAATGCAAAAATCAAACGGGGTCGTATCTTTATAAAGTACAATAACCTCGTTCAGGCGATCACAAAAACGGGATATTTGCCGACGCCTTTTTACCCTGGGCAACGCAGCATACTTGATTTTGGTTTTGATTGGTCATTTTACGACTAAATGATGGAAGCAAAAGACAAATTTACGCTGGGCCTTGAGTTGCCCACCGACCCGCGCTGGATCGACATCGCCGAGCTTCATATTCAGGACATCCTTGTGGATCATGCATATTGCGAGCAAAAAGCGGCTTCTTCTTGTATATCGCTGATCATTAATTATCCTGAAAAAGAAAAGCTTGTAGAAGTGCTGGCACCTGTGGTGGCAGAGGAGTGGAATCACTTTGAGCGCGTATTAAGCGAATTGAAGAAGCGCGGATATTCACTGGGAGCGCCACGAAAGGATGAGTATGTGGAGGCCTTGCAGAAATTGCTAAAGAAAGGGGGAAGCCGCGAACAGCAGCTTGTGGAAAAGCTACTGATGAATGCGCTTATCGAAGCCCGTAGCGCCGAACGATTTAAGATACTTTGGAAAAAACTTCCTGATCAGGAACTCGCCAAATTCTACTATGAACTAATGGTTTCAGAAGCGGGTCACTACAAAAACTTTTTACAACTCGCCAAAGAGTACATGCCGGAGGAGGCCGTCATGGCACGCTGGCGTGAACTGTTGGAGCAGGAAGCCGAGATCATGCGAGGTCTCGGCTTCCGGGGTGACCGCATTCACTGATCATCTGACAATAGAGACCTTTCCAACTTGTTTTCCTTCAGGTGTGTGAAGAATGACCATGTATGTGCCAGGCTGTTGTCTGTCGAGGTCGATCACTTCTTTTTGCACACCTGCCTTTCGCTGGCCCAGTTCGGATGAATTGACATTGCGACCGAACGCATCAATGATCTGCAGTTGAACTTTTGAAGGTTTTGTTAATTCATATTCAATGGTGAATGAACCGGTAGATGGATTAGGAAATGCCGAGATCGGAGTTTTTGAACTTTTTGATTCGGCCACGCCCACAGGTTGTTCCTGGATACTGACAAAATTGATTGCCCATCCCCACGCTGTTACTGCAGGCCCTGAAGCCATGCGCAAGCGGAAGAGCAGCAGGTCGCCTGCGGCGAATTTGCTGGCGATGTTCAATTCATGTCTCATGAACATTGTATTGCTGCCGGCTTGGGCGCTGTTGTAGGCCGACAGCCACGCGCTGTTTGACGAAGCATTGTGTGCCGACCCGATCGCGATCCAGTCTAGTCCGTTCTTAGTGGCCTCGACAACTACCGAGTCTTTGCCAGCGCCTGGCTCTATGATGGCAATGTCTTCGTAAAACATTGTCGGTAATGTGTTGGATACGGTGATAGGTGTGCGGATTAGCATTTGATAAGTTTTATTGACCGCATAGTTATGGTTGGAATGAAGTGTTCGCCGCTGATTAACAGGAGTGCCTGAAAAACTTTGAAGACTTAAACCATCCAGAAAGAGATCGCTTGTGGCTCCGAAGTACGTCGAATACGAATTCTTGGTCTCCAGGATGTCCAGTTGATTAACCGTGTAGGTCTCAGACATGAAAGGCGAAGTGCCGCGAAAGCTCAGTATCTTGATCTCTTTGCTTCCGGCGGTGGCAGTGCCCAGATCTACATCGTACATTCCCGGCGCGATCACTTTTACGGTTTTGGTCAACGTGTTTCCTACAAAGACCTGCAGTGAGTCGAAGCTTTCCAATGCCTGAAGGCGGATCATAAGTTTTTTCTGCGGAGAAGTGCCTGAAGCTGCGAGTGTCGGTGTCTTGACTACATTTTGTGTTTCATCGACGGTTGCTGTCCAGATACCACGGCCGTGGGTGGCGATGACGATCTTATTATCCTGGCCCTTGAGATCCCAAACGGAAACGTTGGGGAAATCCTCCAGCAAAGTCCAGGTGGCTCCGTTATCAAGAGACTCCACGATTCCGATCTCTGTGCCGGCCCAGATAATGTCCGGATTGTCAGGGCGAACATACAAACAATAAACAGCAACATCGGGAAAACCGTTGGTACTCGATGATCCGGCGCCGAATCCGGAGATATCCTGCCAACTCGCGCCAAGGTCTGTGGTCCTTAAGATCTTGGGCTTATCGGCAAAAGAGAAGAGTGCATAGGCCGTACTTTTCTGTGTTGGGTGCGAAGCCAGCTTGGTGATGCTCCCCAATGTTGTTACAGCATAATTATTAGTTTGACTAAACGTTTGTCCGCCGTTGGAAGACACAAACAAATGGCGCAGGTTGACGGTGTTGTTCATGCCGCTTCCCGCCCAGATGATGTTCGGGTCGGCGCGCGACACTTCAACATCGAGGAAGAAGGGACTGCCGATCACAAAATTTTGCGGTATCGATACGGTGTTCCAGCTCTCGCCGAAATTGTTTGACACGTGCACACCCGCCGTACTCACCGTGAATACTCGATCGGGAAAATCTCGGGAGTTGGCCAGTTTAGTTACAAATGGAAAATTGTCGCCCGGGGAAAGTCCTGAAGATGCAGCTTGCCACGAGGTGCCGCCGTTCAGCGACCGGTATATCTGTCCGTTATAGATAGAGCCCATGATCTTATTTTTATTCTTGCTGTTCCAGATCACCTCAAAGCCATCGCCACCTATGGCGTATGAATAATTTGAAGTAGCGGTGGCAGCCTGGCCGCTGGGCGATATGCGTGTGCCGTTGTCTTGCATGCCACCAATGAACTCGTCGGCTCCGGGTTTTTTATCGGCGCCATAAAATTGACTTGTGTTATAGCCAGAGCCTTTGAAGGTCCAGTCGCCTGCAGTAATGCCAGGTGTTGTGGAAACTTTAGACTGAAAAATTCCACCGTCGTTGCCAATCAGGAGGCTGTAGGTTTTGGCGGTTTCATTCACAATGATCGGGATCATGGAATGATGATCGGGATGAACTCCGGCGTTCAGGTTTATCTGGTCGGAAGGATTTTTATTATCAAAAGACCCGCGGCCGTCGGCCACGGTTACGGTGTTGGCGTTGAGCTTGGCAATTTGTGAGTGATTGATCACCAATTTAGACGTGACGATATCACCAGGCCACACTGCCCCGTTGGCGAGTGCCGGAAAAATGTTGTAGGCCATATTTTGTTCATGGCCACCGTTTTGAGCGACGTTGGCATTTGGAGCCAGGGGATTGTAGGCGATATCGTGGATATACAAATATTCGCGGCTGTTGGTGAGATAGTCGGCACCGTCTGTGGTAAGATGCTGTGCCAGTAGATCGAAAGCGCCATTGCGATTTTGATCGCGGAACGAAACCATCAGCTGACGATTGTTGGTGACATCCCATGCTTGAAAAGGAACAGTCACGTAGTCTGTGTAAGCGTATTCGTTGACCGGCACGCCGTTCGTTTTGTTTGCAGGTATAAGGAACTGGTGCGCTTTCTGCGAAATACCGGCGCCAAATCTGATCTCTACATCAAACTGGGGATTAGGTGTGCCTGTATCGAGGCGTTGATTATCGAACGGAATGTTGGCAAAGGAATGGAGGAACAAGAAAGATTGGGTGTCGTCTTCTTCCAAGGAGTAGTCATCCACATTGCTTGACCCTGAAGTGATATTGGAGCGGAAGAGACTCACACCGCCGAAATAAACGATATTCTCGTCAAACGGATCGCACATGACCACGTTGTCGTAAAATCCTTGCCCTTCAAAGAAGTCGACAACGGCACTGTTGAACTGAACATCCACCAGCGACCAGGAAGCCCCTGCATTGGAAGAAAAATAAAGGTCTGAGTTCTTCCCGGATAATGTTCCTTCGGCAGAAGCAAACAACTTGTTGCTATTGACTCTCGACACCGAAATTTCTACACGGCCATTGGGCGACATACCTGTGTTGGAGAGATTCCAGGTGGCGCCGGCATCGGTTGATTTCCATACACCAACTCCGTTTTGCGACGCATATTGAATGTTAAAGTTATTGGGTGAGGCAATAACTTGCTCGAAGGCGCCATTGATCTCTTCGGCCTTCGTCCAATTAGCACCGCCGTCAATTGAACGCATAATGGCAGACGTGTTATTGCTGGAAATGCTCGATTGAACAGTAGTAGCCACAATGATGTTCGGATCTGCCGGGTTACAGATTACCCGGGTGACAATGGGAAAATTGGCGTTGTCCTTGGTGGTTGACAGGGCGGTCCAAGAGAGGCCTTTGTCGATCGATTTCAATATACCGTTGCCGCTTGCAGAAAAAACTGAGGATACATATTCGCCGGTGCCTGCGTAGATCACCGTGCCGCTGCTGTTGGCAGCGAATGATGAAATGGGTAATCCGCCTGGCAGGTCGATGCTTTTCTCCGTCCATGTAGCGCCACCGTCAGTGGTTCTCCAGATTCCGCCAGTAGCGGCGCCGGCAAGCCAAGTGTTGTTATTGGCATCGCCTGGAATGTTGTATAGCGCGCGCGTTCTTCCTGGCACGTTACCTGGGCCGTGTTCGGTCCACTGCGAGATGCCGTTGGATTTTGTTCTTCCGGACCGGCTTCTTGCCCATTGACTATGGCGCTTTGCCAGTTTGAGTTCGTTCCATTTGTAGCCATCATGGTAAGCCGGTGCGGTCTGGTCGGCACTTGTTCTAATGCCGCGATGAAACTCCAGAAACATACCGGGTTTGTCTGTTTCCTTCTTGGCGGATGCTGCATTAGTCCTTTTTTCTTTTTCTGGAGAGGAGAATCTTCCTTGATCTTCCTTTAGAAAGTGAACGGAAGCTGCTATGACCAGGCAGTATACTCCAACAAGGGTAAATAGTTTTTTCAAGGCTTAGGATTTATTGTTGTTCAGATGTTACGTTAATTATTTTTTTCGAAACTTGATCGTCTCGCGCGGGGTCATTGCTGGTGGCGACTTCAAGAGATTCGTTATCCAGCCATTTCACATAGCCCATTTTATAGGTGCCCTCGTGAACAATGCTATGATCTGCGATTTTAATGACGATAAACTTAAAAAGTCTGTTGGCGTGATCGCCCTGGCGGTTTTCCTTGCAGAGCAAATAAGTTTTTTCGGCGTTGTATTCTGCGTTAAAATTTTTCCCCAACTTTTCTTCCGCAATAGTTTGAAGGTCTCGATGACCTGAATACTGGGATTTGCTTGCGGGTGAGCAACTTAAGAGGACAATAATGAATAAAAATATCACTTTCACGTCGCGCATGAAGTTTCAGTTTAGGGAGTTTAGCGCTAAAGATAGCAAAGTGTGGAACAAAAAAAATAACGTTCCAACGCGGACCTTCATTATGTTTTCTGCTTCTTCTTTTTTGCTGCCGGGAAAAGAATGTTGTTTAAGATCAGACGATACCCTGGGGAATTGGGGTGTTGATTGAGGTCGGTCGGCTCTTCATTAACCTGATGCTGATAATCTTCCGGATCGTGGCCTCCGTAAAAAGTCCAGAAACCTTTGCCCAGTACACCGTGGATATATTTAGCTTCTTTGATGTCCTGATTTTCGCCCATCAAGAGTACATCAGGTTTGATCAAATGTTTTTTAAAGCCTGTCGTTTGTCCAAAGAATCCCTGGATCACGCGGGTGTGATTTTGTGTGAGCATCGTTGGGATCGGGTCCCATTTTGCCGAGAATTCAAAGATGGAAAAATAATCGTTGTCTTGTCTGAGGCCGCGTTCGTTGGGGTGATTATCGATATCAGAAAATTCGTATTGATATGGATCACGCACGAGCCGAAAATCGGTGAACGCGAGGGTGTGATCATAATTTAATTTTTCCTGAGCTTGCGGATCGGCGGGGTCGCCATCGTACATGCGTTCGCAGATATCTACACCTTCGGCAGCCAGGGCAATATCATAACTGTCGGTGGCGGAGCACATGGCGAAGAGAAATCCTCCTCCCGTTACAAATTCTTTGATCTTTTTGGATACTGCCAGTTTGAGTTGAGAAACTTTGTGGAAGCCGTGTTTGCGCGCGAGTTCTTCCGATTCCTTGACTTGTTCTACATACCACGGCATGGTATAGTATTGACTATAGAATTTTCCGTACTGTCCGGTAAAGTCCTCATGATGCAGGTGCAGCCAATCGTATTTTGGCAGCATGCCGTTCATTACTTCATCGTCGAAAATAATATCATAAGGAATTTCAGCGTAGGTCAGCACGAGGGTTACGGCATCGTCCCAGGGTTGTTTTGATTTTGGTGAATAGACAGCAATGCGTGGATACTTCTCCAGCTTCATCACATCGTAGTTCACAGCCGGACTCGCGATCTCGGAAATGATCTCGTTGGCCTGCGCGTCGGAGATCACTTCGAAGCTCACGCCGCGAACGACGAGCTCGTTTTGTATGGCCGGATGATATTTACACATAAAGGCACCACCTCGGTAGTTGAGCAGCCAGTCAACCTCCATCTCGTTTTTCAGGATCCAATAAGCAATGCCATAAGCCTTAAGGTGATTGGCCTGTTTTTCGTCCATTGGAATAAATATAGAGTTGGCAACTGCCAGGCGGCCAATCAGTAAGAGAGAGAACAAAATCGCGCAACGCATCGTACAATCCCCCGGGAATATTTCCTTTAAATTTACTCTAATCAACCCGGATTTTCAGAAAATTGTAAGTGAAATACCTTTTTTTACAAAAAATCGGGGATCGGGTGTAACATTCCACCCTGTTTTATCAACGTATTACAGTATAACGATCGTTTCAGTTCAATGAATTTAATTGAGAACATAAAAGAAGGTTTGCGCTCCATTCAGGCCAATTTGCTTCGTTCGGTATTGACGGCGCTGATTGTGGCCATTGGGATCACAGCCCTGGTGGGAATGCTTACCACCGTTGACGGGATAGAAAAGTCTGTAAGCGAAAGCCTTTCTACACTGGGAGTCAATACTTTCGATATCACATCTAAGGAAAACCGCGGTTCTAACAGGCAGGGTATGAGTGAAAAATCTTATCCGCCGCTTAAGCTCAACGAAGTCTTCAGGTTTGTTGATGATTATCGCGTACCCTCTACCATCAGCTTGTCGTCGTACCTGACGCAGATTGCCGAAGTGAAGCGACTTTCGAAAAAGACCAATCCGAATGTGGGGGTGGTTGGAACAAACGAAGATTACTTTGCCCTGAAAGGACTTGAATTCGAGATGGGGCGCGGTTTCTCAACGATCGAAATAGATTATGGAACGCAGGTGGCTGTGGTGGGTTACACTATTTATAAGACTGTCTTTAAAGATGATAAAGCACCCATTGGAAAAGAGATCTCTTTTATGGGTGTACAGTTCAAAGTGATAGGCGTATTGAAGGAGAAAGGCCAGTTGTCGGAAGACAATTACGACAATATGGTGTTCATTCCAATCATCAAGGCCAATCAGATGGCGCAGGGCAGAGGCTTGCGTTACGAGCTTACGGTTGGTATTTCAGATCCCAGCAAGGTCGAGCATGCCATGGGTGAAGCCACGGGTCTGATGCGCCAGATCAGGCGCGACGATGTGGGCAAACCTAATTCGTTTGAGCTTGAGAAGAGCGAAACCCTCGCGCAGGAACTTGAGAGTATAACTTCTGGCTTGCGCATGGGAGGGTTCGGCATCGGATTCATTACATTGCTGGGTGCGTCAATTGCGCTCATGAACATCATGCTTGTTTCTGTAACCGAGCGTACGCGTGAAGTGGGGATCAGAAAGGCACTCGGAGCAACGCCGCTGCGCATACGCCAGCAGTTTATTATCGAAGCCATTGTCGTGTGCCTGATGGGTGGAATTGCCGGCGTATTATTAGGAATTGCCATCGGCAACTTATTGGCGAAGCTGATGAGTATTAGCGGTTTTGTCATCCCCTGGACCTGGATGACCGTCGGTGTTGTGGTTTGCGTTATCGTTGGATTGATCTCAGGCTGGTATCCGGCTAGTAAAGCATCGAGATTGGATCCGATTGAATCATTGCGATTCGAATAAGTTTGTAAACATTTATAAGATCGAAACTCCTTGCTGCCGCGGGGAGTTTTTTATTTTTGTTATTCCACAGGAGAGATGCCGGAGTGGCTGAACGGGGCGGTCTCGAAAACCGTT
>JBMOKS010000527.1:0-8891 GCA_049324355.1 Bacteroidota bacterium | reverse complement strand
TTTCATCTCCGTCTCATTGGAGCGGATGATCATGAGCAGCTCGGAGACAGAAGCGTCACATAAGAACAGCATGTTGGAATACACGGCCGCGACATACCGGATTTCTTCCGGTGTGAAGTGGTCATTATCCTTGCAGAAATTGTTCACCCGTTTCATGTTCTGAATGATGTAGACCTGGAACGCAATGATGTCCGCGACCTTTGCTGAATTCGCGATGTGCGGGTTACCGTTCTTAAGCGATCCAAAGAAATCGCGGTGTAAATTGAAATCACCGTTCTTGATGTTGTGAATAGTGGTGAGTCCTTTGTCCGCGATCTCGTAACCTTTTTTCAGGTAGCCGAGATAGACCCTCAGCAAAGCAATTTGCTTAACAAGGTATTTCTTCTGCGTTTTCTTTTGCTTGAACCACTCGTTCCAGGTTTGGGCCGGAGCAGCGGTACTAAATATCATTCCTGTTATCAGGATCATTAGAAATTTCATTGTTTTAGTTTTTATAGTTTTAGACTTCTCTTTTTCTGTCCCGCTAATTCGTTCACCTTTTCGCGTGTGGGAACATCTTCGTTTTTGCTCGGCCGCAACTCAACACTTTTAATCGTGCCGAAACTGTTAGCACGCTTCACCTCCATTTTTTCCACGCGGAATCCCGTCCACGAATCGTATTTCATTTTGAAATCACACTTCACATACGGCCTCTCCTCATCCTTCCAGTGAGAAAAGGTGGTGAGGTAAAATGGTGGCACATGCGCCTGACCCTGGAGCGTCTCCAGCAGGTGCGCATACAATGAGTCTCTCAGCTTACCGGGATGGGCGCTGTTGCACAGGAAGTGGCCATCATATCCCTTCGCATTCATCAGCGTTTCCAGCTCATCAATATGGCTGAGCAACCTCTTCATGTTCCTTATTCCAGCCCGTACAGTTTTTTGACTACAAGAACCTCGTGTTCATCCTTAGCCCGGTTCATGCTCAGTTGGATATTCTGATTATTAAACTGTTTGAGGTCTGTGTAATTCTGTTCGATCTGGTCACCGGCCTTGTTGATGATCTCCAACCGTTTGGCATCGGTCATTTGTGTCTTGAAGGAGTTGATGACCAGCAGGATCTGATCCAGGTTATACACGCTCTCGTTCAGGATTCCTGTGTAGACCCTGTACATGTAGTCGATCTCTTCTCTCGTGAAATGCTTGTCCTGGTTGATCATGCGCCAGGTGAACCGGTACTCGTCAATGATCTGTTCCTGTCGCTCAAGGATATGTTTGATCCGTTTGTAGGCAGCTATCGTGTTACGGACTTTCCACAGCTCATCGTAATATTTTTTATAGAGTTGCCGCTGACGTTCCGTCCATTCAGCAATCTCATTGAGCTTTAACTTGGAAAGTTTGTTCTCCAACACCTTGGCTGCATTCTGCAGGGCAATGGTCTTGTTCTGAAGCCTTTGGATCATCAGGTCAACGGCCTTGATCACTTTCTTTACTCCCTGCCGGATGATCTCAAGGATGGCGATCCCTGATTCCGCGCGCTGAACGGGCGCTACGGTAAGCGTGATCGTTCCGATCATCATGATGAAAAATGTTCTTCTGATTCTGTTCATAAAAAATGCTTTAAACTTTACCTGTACGAATGTCATTGGCCAGTTCCGCTATACCTCGCTTGATATTGCCTCCCCACTTCCTTGCATAGGACTGGACTTTGATCTTTTCTGATTCTTCCGTGGTGTAGGCCAGGTATTCTTCAAGTGAAACTTCCGTGGCGTAGACCTTGGATAGCATTCCTCCCAGGCTGATAAATACTTCTTTGTATTTGCGGGAAGGATCGTTGGCTTTGTTGATACTCAGCACGAGCGCTTTTTCCTTCTCGGTAAGTCCCAGCAGTTGTTGTATCAGGTCGAACTTGTTCTGGTACTTGCTCTGGTCGAGCAAAATTTTGCAGTCGGAGTTGTTGATGATGGCTTGCTTGACAATGGGTGACGAAATGATGTCTTCCACTTCCTGCGTCACCACAATGGCTTCACCGTAAAACTTGCGCACAGTCTTGAACAGGTACTTGATGTATTCCGCCATACCTTCTTTGGCGATGGCCTTCCACGCTTCCTCGATCAGGATCATCTTGCGGACTCCTTTGAGCTTGCGCATCTTGGAAATGAAAACTTCCATAATGATGATAGTGACTACCGGAAACAGGATCGGGTGATCCTTGATGTTGTCCAGTTCAAAGACAATGAAGCGCTCTTTCAGCAGTTCGAGGTTTTCAGTTGCATTCAGGAGGTAATCAAATTCTCCTCCTTTATAATATGGCCGGAGCACATAGAGGAAATTCTCGACATCGAAGTCCTTTTCCTTAACCCTGTCTTCTTTCAGAATAACGACAAACTCTTCCCGTAAAAAGTCATAGAATGTATTAAAGCATGGAAAAAGCTTTTTATCGGCTTCCAACTTCTCATAATACATCTTCAGCGCAATGGACAACGCCACATACTCCGATCGATTGAACGTTTCATCATCTTTCTTCCATAAAGCCAGCAAAAGAGTTTTGATACTTTCTTTTTTCTCAGTATCCAACACGTCTCCCTGCCCGATGTAGAATGGATTGAACCGGATCGGGTTAGCTTCATCGTAGGTGAAGTAATATCCATTTACCAGGTCACACAGTCCTTTGTAGGAATGGCCTACATCCACAAGCACGATATGCGTACCCTGCTCGTAGTAGGAGCGTACCATGTGATTGGTGAAGAATGACTTTCCGCTGCCGGAAGGGCCAAGAATGAATTTATTGCGGTTGGTGCAGATACCTTTCCTGACCGGCTCATCAGAGATATCAACATGCACGGGTTTACCCGTTAGCCTGTCACCAAGCCTTATACCCACGGGACTAACAGAAGACTGGTAGCTTGTTTCCAGGTTCAGAAAGCAAGTAGCCTGTTCTGCAAACGTGTCGAACGTGTCGTTCATCGGGAAGTCGGCTTCATTGCCCGGCAGACCTGCCCAGAATATTTGTGGCGCTCCATCAGTTTCCTGCCGTGCAATGGCATCCATTTGGGCCAGTGCGGATGAAACCTGTGTTTTGAGTTCCTTCAGTTCTGGTTTATTGTCCGTCCAGAGCAGTATATTATAGTGTGCCTTGACGGGAAGACGCTGTGATGAAATAGCCTCATTTAGAAAATCGTTGGTTGCATCGCGGCTGATGGCATTTTCCCGGGAATAGTTGGCAAGGGATTGCAGGCGGAGGCGTTTGCTTTCGAGTTGTTTGATGGTCTTGTGTGCATCTTCGATGAATATATACTGGTTGTAGATATGATCGCAGGATAACAGTTGCCCCAACGGTGAGGCGAAGCCAACGCTGAACTTGGTCTTATCAGTAGAATACTTATCGTAATTGATACGCGAACCGCACAGGGCCGGGAGGTCTTCTACATCGGACAACGAGTAGAGTTGACAATGCAGATCACCGATCTTAAGCTCATCCCGGAAGTGGATGTCTTTGATCATAGGAGCATCTGACTCCGAAAGCAAATAACAGTAGCGTTCCAGCAAGCCTGGCTTCCTGCTGGTTCCAACCAATTCATCGTCCGTTATTCTTGTCAGCTTTACAAATCCACTGTCCTTGAGTATCCGTTCAAATTGCCCTGCACCATCCAGGAATTCTTGCATCCGTTGAGGATTCAGCGGACCTTCCGGCACAATGCTTCTGCGGATGAGGTTGGAGAAAACTGAGCTGGACGGTTTCCGAGTCACCGGTTTACGTGTCAACATGATGTAACACCGGTGATCCAGGAATGGCCGTTCATTAAAAAACCTTTCACTGGCTCGTGACAAGAACGAGTTGTCTTTATTTTCGAAATCCGGCCGATGCTTCTTCGAAAGAAACCAGTCCTGCTTATGAAAGACGGTATTGTTGGGAAGCACTTTAATGGCCTTCACCAACACCTGGTGAAAAGCTTCATACTCCTGGTCGGACAAAGTGAATATTTCCGGCAGCGTTGCCTCGTAAGCAATTGTTACATCTCCCTGCTTAGAGAGAATGCAGTCACTCTCTACTTTATAGACCGGGAATAGTTTATCGAATGCAATGGATTGTCCCATGATTACCCCCTCCGGTTTCCCCTGAAGGGGGAGAGATTAATGAATGATCTTCTTGATGTACACTTGATGAAATCAGGAATGCTGCGGCTGGCCACTTTCTTCAGAAGGCCGTACTGCCCGTACTTATCGCTCATACGGTAAACCGTCATGAACAGGAGCGTTCCCAGTATTGCCGTAAGCGCAAGACAGATGAACATGTTGACCCCGGTGATGTAGAGCACGGCAAAGAGAATTAACAAGCCGATGAGTCCTGTCGCTAAGTATGCGATATATTGTGCCTTGAGGCCTTTGAACTCAATCGGCTTGTTGATGCCTTTGTTGATCTTGTAAACACTTGCTGCCATAACCTCATCCGGCCTTCGGCCACCTTCTCCAGAGGAGAAGGAAATGCAAAAGGACTTGTTAAGAGTTGACTGTTAGATTCCGAAAAACGACCTGAGTACCGTAGCGACAATGACAAGAAACACGCAACTGCCAAACCATGCTGCTGCCACTTTGCCCGTGTCAGGATCACCGCTGTTCCATTTCTGGTATACCTTGACGGCTCCCACAAGCCCAAGCACCGCACCGATGGCGTACATCAGATTCGTTCCTGTAGTGAAATAACTTCGCACGCGCATGGTGGCTTCGTTGATCCCGGCATTGCCGTCTTGCGCTTCGGCCAGCACATAGGTGATGAGGTAAACACCCAGGGCAAGTCCGAACGCCTTGCCTTTCCGAATGGTAAATTGAATTGCTCGCTTCATAGACTTCATTTTGTTTGATGTTTATTAATTGTTTACCGTGGTGTTTCCGGCATCCGGCCACCACGATTTGACTTCGTTTAGTTCGATTTGAAATTCACAATGCTCCTTGCAGGAATTGTAAATGAATGCGGTGATCTCCGGCTCATGTGCAGTGCGGGACAGATCAACATAGTTCGACAGCAACGTGCGAAAGAGTTCCGCGCATTCTTCCTTGCTGCCAACCGCAACAACTTCTGTGAGCGTGTTGACTTCTTCCAGCAGTGTTGAGACAGATTTGAGCAATGCTTCATCAGCTTCGCTTGTCACTGCTTCTGTAATCGGTTCTTCCGGTTCCTGTGGAGCGATTAAACTCAAACTTTCTGCTTCAACTCTTTCTTCACGTGGAACATTTTCTGTTTGAGCATTTGCATACCTTACAGCGCCCATCAACTCAATGGGTTCATTTGAACCGGTTTGATTCTCTCTCACGTTAGTGTTCGTGAGATTTAGTTTCTTTTGTTTGAAAATGTTACTGATCTCTTTGCTGTAAAGCAGCAAGACCGTGATGGCGTAGTAGCCACCGATAAGAAGAGCGATGGATGAAATGAACTCCTGCCAGGAAATTGAGTTGAGCATAGCTTCCGTGCCTGCCTACCGGCAGGTAAAATTGATTACGGAAGCGAAGGTGAGCGTCAGAAAAATCTAATATTCACAAGTTGGTACCAAGGTGGGTGATTTTTTTAGGCTGAATTTGTTTGACCTTTCATTATCTTTATATTTCTGTACAACTGAAGTGAAGTCAACCTTACAGAAATATGAAGATGGCCAATGGCGCGATGACCCGCCAAGCGGAATTGTCTATGGTGGAGAAGTCCTTTATGTGAAAGGTGATGAAACAATTGAGGCCGCTGCTGCACAAGATGGTTGCAGAATAGTTTTGTTTTATGACGCTAAGAACAAAAAGGCTGCAATTGCTCATCTTGACCGAATGACAGATGAAGACCAATACACAGACTTAATTAAACCAATCAATAAGAAGAGATTTAATTCCGAAGCTACTATTGTCTATCTGTGTGGTGATGAGGGTACTGATGAATACAGTGCCTGGAATGATGAAATTGAGACTTATATTTCACAAATGGGATTTAACGTAAAAAGAATTAGTCAAGGAAGAGGAAAGGATGTCTTTGTTAATCCAGGCAGAAATGAGATCAAGATATCGGATTCGAAGGGGAACATTCTGTGCGCTGGCGTGGTCGTTACTTAGATCCTAGACTCTCACACGCTACTAATACCTGGCCTATTAACTTGGTTGGCCAGTTGAGATTGAATGTCCGTGCAAATCTCTCGCCTGAACTTTAAAGACGGAACGATATTTCGCCCAGTCACATAGTGTTTTGTGATGGTCTTGATATGCCTGAAATCAAAAAGTAGTACGATTTCCTCGTTGCCGTTTTTCATTACGGGGCACACATAATAGAACTGCGAGCGGAAATATTTGGCGTACTCAGGTCTTATGATTACTCCATATATAACCCTGATGTATCTTTTATCTTGAGAATAGTCACACACGGGCGTTATATCCAGTTGAACCAGTCTTGGATGCGAAGCTCTTATCTCTGTAAGTTTTTCTCCGTTAGGAGGGGTAAATAACTTGTCCCAAATAATACGCTCGATCATGTTATCTTCATCAGGAATTTCGTAGACATTGCCTTGTTCAAACTGTGAGATTAGAAATGGCTTTTGGCATGTGTGCAACGTGGAATTAATTTTAGCAGCTATTGAAGAAGTTAATGGAGCATCCCCGTCACTATTTGGAATTCCTTCTATATGACCTAATTGGAAACTTTCAACCTCGTTTTCAATCTTATCAGCCAGGAAGGAGTTTACGCTTAAGAAGGCTTTTGCTAGCTTAAATTCATTGGTGCTTGTGCCGATGTCATCATTCCCAATTACAGCCTTTGCCAATCTGTACATTATGGCCTTTGTATTCTTATCCCAGTTATCATCCATTTGGTGGAAAGAAGAAAATTCACTGATAGTTTCAGCAGCCTTCTGATGAACAATATTCTCCCAGGAAATCAGATTTCGAAGAAGCGATATATTAGTGAGTTCGGTGCTTAAAGTTTCTGTAATTTTTTCGATGCACCCGTTTTGGGGCACCCAAACTCCATCATTATAATCAAAGTAATCGTTCTTGTGGAGAAAAATTGTTCGAATTGGTTTTCTGTCTTGGATATGGACGTTAATGTGGTCTTTCAGCGCATCGGCATATTCACTCCCTTTTTTGCTCCATATAACAAGCAGATAGGGATTGGGATTACTTGGCACAATCGCCTTAATTATTGGGTCAAGCGTGCTTATCACGGTTTTTATTTCTTTTTGAGCCTCAATTATGTTGAGGTCAAGAAAAAGAATCCGGATTTTATTTTGGTCAGGATTCTCAGGGAAATCCGCAATCCTTTCGCCTGAATAGTAATTAAATGGAATTCTTTTCTTGGAAAGAATCTGGATAAGAGGTGCGGCTTCGTTTAACTTATCATCAACGATAACAATTCGTCCATTGTTGGGAAGTATCATAGAGTTATTATTCTATTCTATCTTATTGCTTGAATGCAAACGCAAGAACGGCTCCCGTTTTGAATTCATCGGGCAAATCAAAATCTCCCCAATCTGGGAAGGATAATTTACCTCCCTGCGCTGTCATTATCTCACTTGCAATATGAAGCCCCAATCCCATTCCACCTGGTTTAGCCGAAACAAATGGTTCAGTAATTTCCTCAGTAGGCAACAAGAATCCTGTTCCGTTGTCAGCTACAATAATGTTTGCATAACCTTCCTCCTCGTCCGAGATTCCAATATAAATCTTCTTCTTAGGTCGCCCGGATTTTTCTAGCCAATAAATAGAGTTATCAATAACATTCATAAGGCTGCCAATGAGCAGGC
Organism: Bacteroidota bacterium; assembly: GCA_049324355.1. GTDB lineage: Bacteria > Bacteroidota > Bacteroidia > Cytophagales > Cyclobacteriaceae > Chryseosolibacter. The sequence continues at coordinate 1,144 of JBMOKS010000527.1, read as the reverse complement.
TTCTGGCAAGCTTTGTTCTGCTTTTTCCTTGGTAGTTTTTATATGCCCTGATGATTTCAACTCCATGCGATGATAGTCTGAACTCGGTATTGGTAAGTGCTTGGGTAATAACCTCCTTAAGGTCTTCATTAGTCTGTGTTGACTTTCTTATTATTTCGGAATACCCATCAATCAAATTTGAAAGATGCTTAACAAGGTTCATTGCCCTCTCCGAAGCATTTTCCGCCTTCAGCACTTTTACAACTTCAAGGATTATTTTTTCTACTTCGTGTATAACAACACTCATGCTTAACCCGGCACCTGCTGCTTTAAGAAGGTTCTCGTTTATTCTTTTATAGTCATCCTCAACTTTTACGAGATATCTGGTTATTTCCCTTCTGACCTCCTCTTGTTGAACATGTCGGTCTACATATTCCTTTAAATCTCCCAAAATCTGAAGCACTGGTTCCGATTTCGAAGTTGGCCCATAAACTTCTCTTAACTTTTGTTTATCGCTGAATCGAAGTGTCTCAACTATATTGAGTGAATGCAGAATCGAATTCCGGAATGCTTCGTACGCTGAATTTTCGACAAAGCCTTCCCTGTTTGTCTTCTCTATCAGATCTGAGCTATCAGTACGTTTCAAATAAACTGCGCCTAAGATTATATTGTTGCTTATTCTTTTTGTTGGCTGATTAACCCTCCGCAAATCAAGACCCAGCCAATCGTTTTCCGGCTCACCATAATCGTATACACGCAATCCATCCCGGAAGACCCGGATGCCACAGTTGCTGTCAAGGTAGTTTTTAAACCCCCTTTTGTCAGAAACGCCAAGCTTAAGTACAAATGAGTCCCTGTCAAAGATGAATCCCTCAAATATAACATCACCAATATTGTGGCTGGCAAGCGAAAACCTGTTCCCTTCTTCGTCTTCGATCTCTTTAAAAGTGCTGACGATATCGTTTTCAACATTAACCTCTCTTCCTGAGAGTTTCGGCATTGAGGCCCAGGGAGTAAATGCGTATCTGAACTCTTTTATCGAATCTGCCCTAATTGTTATCTTGAAATTGAATAAGGCATAGTCTTTAACATCTTTCCACACCAGCAGTCCTTCAAACCATCCGGGTTTATCAGTAATATCAAACTCGGCTTTAAATGAATCGTT
>JBMOKS010000526.1:0-8907 GCA_049324355.1 Bacteroidota bacterium | reverse complement strand
CGCCGCCTTCCAGCATCACGTACCCAACCGTGATCAAGGGCGTTCTTCCTTCTTTGATTTTACCTTCGAAGTTTTTTGTCGGTTGCTCGAACAACGCGGCAGTATGTGCTTTCTCGTAAGCAATCATTGCCGAACCGGCAAATGTAGTTTCAGGACGGTCGAGGTACAGCAGATTTCCACCTTTATCGACAATGGCGATCGAAGGTCCGCCATGGGGTGCGTTTATGGATGATGAATGCCTACGGGCTTCGATAGCTATTTTTTTGGAAGCTTCGAGTGTCAGTGTTTTTGTGGTGGCAACCTGCGCAAATGAATTGACATAACATGCAGTGACCAGGATTAGGAGTATTGTTTTCATAAGTATAGGGAGAGTTATTTTGCGGGCTTGTCGAACTTTACTTTTCTTCCGGCTCTTTTCTGCTCAACGGCTGGCCATTTGTTGTCTGCCTTGACGATATTGTCTTTAACATCCTTGTAAAACAGGTTGTAAGCCTCTTGCGTGTGTTGCAGCATCAGTCGTCCGTCCTCGATCGAAAATATTTCGGGGTTAACGGGTCTCACTTTGCCCAAACTCATGGCATATGCACAGAAACCTCCATATTGAGGAAGGTATTTTTTTGGGTTGTCGCGAAAGAGGTCGCGATGCTCAGATGAGGTGAATTGATACCTGGCGCCATGAAACCACTCCGTGAATCGTGGATCGCCCTTCAAAGCCTTAGCATCGGTGTGATAAGCGACAACATCGTATCCTTGGTTGGCCAGACCACTGTCATCGAGATTAATGTAAAAATGTTCTACCCCTTTTATGGGAATCTGCTTGCCACCGTTTTTGACAACAGCAGGCCAATATTTATAAGCATCGACCAGAAAACCGTCGGAGTTTTTGTTCCAGAGGTCCGACGCTTTTTGATTGTGCTGGCAAATAAGCCTTTCAGTGCCCTTGTCGTCCTTTTGAACGAGACAGAATTGTGGGTTGATGGGCGACACATGCCCTTGCGACACGGCATAAGCACAAAACCCGCCGAACTGTACCTCGTATTTTTTTGGATCCTGGTCAAATAGCTGCTTGTTTGCTGTGGAAGAAAAATAGTACACGGATCCGTTTTGTGTAGATTGGATTTCGCTTTTGCCCGCTACAGCTTTGCCTTCCGTGAAATAGGCAACAGGATCGTAACCATCAATGATCACGCCTTTTTCGTTTAAGTTGAGAAGCGGAGTTTGTCCTTGCGCGCGCAGGAGCACAAGAAAAAGTATCATGGCGCAGGGAAATATTAGTCGAGAGATTCTCATAAATTAGTTTTTCGCGAAAGAAACAAAGTCGCCGCGTAGCAATTTGTCATGCACCTTGCATGAGCGGGCTAAGAGACAATGCGATTTTCTGTTAAGTCGTTTACCTGACAGAAATCACTTTCTGTTACGATCATTTTTCGAATATCCCCACAACATGCCCATCAGGGTCGCGCAGATAAAATCCTCTTTTGTACAGGTATTGCGCGTCCGGGATATTGGCGATCGCCGAAGAGATAAATGAGAGGTTGGCCCCCTTCAATTTTGCGTACAATGCATCCAGTGTAGAAGTCGTGAGTATCGTCTCCCAATGAACGAGATCATCTGCCCGTTCGTCGTCGGGATAAGGCCGGCCACTTCTCGGCGAGAGGTATTCCAGGAACTCGACACCCGGGCCGGCGAGCGCGCGGTTGCCGGAGATGCGAAGCTTTGCGCCTGCAACATTGTTGAGATGTTCCTGCTCGTCTCCTGAATTATAGCTTTCACCCTGGTACCTAATCCCAAGCAAGTCCCCATAAAACTTTTTACTCGTTTCAGTCTGAGATACACCAATAGCGGTATGATCGATTCCCCGGAAGACGTCCATCGATTTATTATGCCACCTGGGATTGCCTTTGCCTGGCGGGAAATAAATCAACTCCAGGTTATGCCCATCGGGATCACGAAAATAGAAGGCTTTGATGCCCTCGGCAGCCGGAATACTTTTCGGCAGTGTTTGCGGGGCAGTCGAAACATGAATTACTTTATGAGCTTTCAGTCGGTTATAAGCAGCCTCCATGTCGCTCACTACAATAGCGATGTGCTGGAACCATAGGTCGTTGCTCCTCGCATCCTCGGGGATCGAGCGGCCACCGGTGGTGAGATAGTCAGTAAGCTCTATTTCTTCTTCGCCGAGCTTCAATCTGGCCTTTCGGTAGCGGATACCAAAAAGCCCTTTCAGTTGCTCGTACGATGTTCCCAATACCTCCACTTCCGAAACTTTTTTGAATGGCAGGACGGTCGTGTAGAATTCCAGCGATCGGTCGAGGTCGCTCACTGTGATGCCGATCGCATCTACCCGGTCTACGCCTTGCGAAAATGCATAACCTCCGAATAGAAGGGCGAGTGTAAAGATGTACTTCATGTGATGTTGTGGGGTTGACGGTGTCGCAATTCTTTTTCCAGAAAGTAGTTCAGGGCGGTTCGCAGCGCGGCGATGGCCATTAACTTGCCGATATCTTCCCATGTAGGGGCAACAGCCGTTCTCAGTATATCAGCCGCCAGCAGAAACTCAAGTGTCACGCCGAGGCTCTTTCCGAGCTCAAGCCGTACTTCAATTTTTTCCTGTGCACTTTTTACAGAATTGGCTACGTATCGGATCAATGCATTCACAACGGCCAGCGCAACAATGACCGCGGCGATTCCCTCGATCAGCGAGCTCAGTGTCGCCGTCATCACTTTCACAAGTTCTTCGATCTGCATCATAAAGGAAAAAGAATTCCGGATGTGACATCGTATTTGCGTAGCTGGTAGACGTACTTAAACTCAGCAAACAGTCGAAATTTTTTCCATTCGTATTCCAGGCCAGCGCCGGCGTTCAAAGCCTTTACCCATTTTTTCGCTGCCAAATCTCCTTCAGGATGCACGGTGATCTTGGAAACATTCAGTCCGGCAAGCGGATATGCCTTGATGGCGTTGGCGATGTCGAACAGGTAGTGCACGTTGAAATTGTATTCCAGTTCTTTTCTCTTTACCTGACTGCCGTCATCCATTGTTTCTGTGGTCAGCAAGACCGAAAAATCCGGGCCAGCATGAAGCTCACCCACGAGTTTGAAGGTTAGGCTTGCATTGATTCCCGGATGGTGAACATCACTGCAATAGGTGAGACCGCTACCCAGCAGGAATTTTTTCTCTTGCGCAAGCAACAACAGCGAAGTGCTTGCCAGCAGAAGTGAAACAACTAAAACGCGAAGATGCCGCATGTTTTTACTTGATGCGTTCGAGTAGATGGTTGCCTACCCTGAGGGCGTTGGCAATGATGGTAAGTGCCGGGTTGAACGCTGCAGACGAAACAAAGAAGCTGGCATCTACGGCGTACAGGTTGTCGAGATCGTGTGCTTTGCAATTCACATCCAGCACCGACGATCTTGGATCGTTTCCGAATTTCAATGTGCCCATTTGATGCGATACGCCGGATATACCGAGGTCATATCCAGCCCTTACTGAATTCCTGAGCAAGGGATCTTTTTCGGCCAACCGGTCGAGAATGCTATACAACTTGGCTTTGAGCCGATGGTACGCTTCCCGGTTGTTGACCGTGTAGATCGTCTTGATGGTTCCATCTTTCCGTAGCGTTACCTGGTTGTTGGGGTCGGGGAGATCTTCGGCAGTTATCCAGAAGTCAATGGAATGACCGGACAATTCTTCGAACGACTTTCCTGGAAAGTGTGCCAGGGCCAGATCCATCACGGTGTCGGGATCATTTTTGCCCATAAGCTGAATGGTCCCCAACGGAAATTGGGAATCGTCTGCGCTATGGTAAAAATCTGAAAGAGAGAAAGATTTTTGGAATTGCGCGGTGTTGGGTTTATCGGAGAAGTTGATGACGCATCCGTTTTGGTGCAACATATAGTTTCGACCAACCATGCCCGAGCGATTGGCGAGGCCGTTTGGAAATTGTTGAGTAAACGATCTTAACAGGATTGCGGCCGAATTAACAGCGCCTGCGGCCAGCACTACAATGTCGCCCTCGAATCTCAGTGGCTCGTTTAATCGCGTCACTTCGACTACAGAAATTCTTCGTCCCGATTTGTCGGCCACCAGTCGGTCGACATGGGCGTTGTGGACCAGTGTTACATTGGGGGCCATCAATGCCTGGTGTAACGCCACTACTTGAGCATCAGCTTTTGCTTCGGTAGGATCGGGAAACCCATCGAAGTTGCTAAGGCGAATCGGAGATGAACCATTTTTGCCATTTTCACCCAATCTCACGCCCAAGGGAAGCGGAAATGGTTTATACCCGAGCGATCGGATGTTGTTGTACAACTCTTGCATACTGGGTTCGTGCTGAAGCGGGGGGAACGGATAAGCAGACTCAGTCTTTGGTTCTGTTGGATCTATACCTCTTTCGCCATGCACGCTATAAAGTTTTTCGGCTTCCGTGTAGTAGGACTCAAATGCATCGTACGACAGCGGCCAGGCAGGCGAGATTCCTCCGTAGTGCTTCGTCTCGACAAAGTCGCTCTCTCGCAATCTGAAAAGCGCCGCGCCATACATTTTGGTATTTCCGCCTACATTGTAGTGCGTGAAGGGACTAAATGGGTTATCCTCCTTGTCGTACCACTTTTCGGTTGTCCTGTATCGACCTTTTGTAAATACTTCTCTGGCGTCCCAATTTTCGCGCTCCTTAGGGATATAGTCACCCCGTTCGATGATCAGGATTTTTTTTCCGGAGGGTGCCAACTTATAAGCCAGCGTACCACCGCCGGCGCCTGAACCGATGATGATGATGTCGTACTTGGTATTCATATCGAGAGATTTTGCTTTGCTGGAGATTCTGCATGCTCGTGTTTGCAGTATCCGCAATTAAAAATGCAGAGATAACTATCCGAGTGATGCATCTTGGCGCAAATAGCCTTCCCATTGAAATAGGTGAAGACTTCTGCAGCTGCGAACATTCCTAAAAAAGGAGCTGTGAGGTAGATCCACAACGAGGGATACTGCATCGCCGGGATCGCGGACGCCAGTGTACGAGCCGGGTTGATGCTAAAGCCGGAGATGGGCGCTGATAAGGTAACGAACATTGCAACCAGCAATCCGGCGATGACGCCCGTATATTTTGCCAGGGTCGGGTGATTGGACATCGTCAGCACCGTGGTCATCATCCCAAACGACATCATCGTTTCGACTGCGAACGCAACCAAAGGCCCGGGTCTTCCCGGCGCAGTGATGACAAAATTGATGGGCGGATCCTGGAACGCAGCTCCGAAGATCACGGAGGTTATAACGACGGCCACCGTTCCGCCGATGATCTGCGCCAAAATATAAAAGATCGCATCGGTTCGTTTAACCTTGCCGAGGCGCAGGAAGACCAACGAGATGGCCGGGTTCATGTGCGCACCAGACAATTTTCCCATGGGAGAATAAATGATCAGGATGGCCGTGAGTCCCATCGCCACGCCCATGAAGATGAGCCTGACAAATCCGTTGGGGATCGCTTCGTGCACGGGAGAGTTCGGAAGTTCCAGCACCATCGAAAACAACGAGGCGGAAACCATGAACAATCCCAAGCACAGTCCTTCCATCGTGTAAACTTTCCAATGTTGTTTGGGCGCGTTGGTCATGGCTGTGATGCAATACGCAATAATAGGTTGTGATCTTTTGAAAATTTGTCAGCTGACTTGCAGAAGATCGTTCTTCTTTTTGCCGGACTCAAACAATTTGTGCTCGACTGCCGCGCGCAGTATTTCGCCTACGCCCCAGGCTTGCGCTATGCAACCTCGCGGGCGATGAGGCACCTCGGCATCAAATATTTCGGAAACGGAGCCGACGCAATGCTCTCTGAGATGTTCGAAGAATTTGCTCAAGATGTTTTTTGCGTCCACGGTTCCCGGGGAGCCTTTCAGGTGTACGAGCGCGTCGATGTAACTGCCCAGCAAAAAACTCCAAACTGTTCCCTGGTGATAAGCGCCGTCTCTTTGCCAGGGGCCGCCTCCGTAATGTGGTTTATATTCCCGGTGATCCTGCGAAAGACTGCGAAGACCCTTGGTTGTTACCAGTTTTTCTTTCAATGTGTCGAGTACTTTTAGTGCCCTTTCCTTAGAGATCAGCTTAAAAGGCAGGCTCAGCGCAAAGACCTGATTGGGCCTGACATCGTCATTTTTATGATCGCCATAGACACAGTCGTATAGGTAACCACCTGATTCATTCCAAAATGTTTTGCTGAAGTTTGCTTTGACGCGGCTTGCCAGGTCGGTATAGGGCCTGGTTTCCCCACCTTCTTTTTTCAGCTCGGCCAGTATGCAGAGCGCATTGTACCACAGTGCGTTGATCTCAACGGTTTTGCCCCGTCTGGGCGTTACAACCCAATCGCCGACTTTGGCATCCATCCAGGTGAGCTGCACACCATCCACACCGGCGGCAACGAGCCCGTCATCGTCTACACGTATACCATAGCGCGTTCCTTTCAAATGCCACGCCACGATGTCTTCCAACACCGGGATGAGCGATTTCACAAATTTGCTGTCGTTGGTGTATTGCATGTACCGGTAGATGGCGACGAAGAACCAGAGTGTGGCGTCAACCGTGTTGTATTCCGGCGCTTCTCCATGGTCGGGGAACCGGTTGGGCAGCATGCCTTCGCTGACGCTCCCGGCAAATGCCTGGATTATTTTCTTAGCGTCGTTAAACCTTCCTGTAGTCAGGCAAAGGCCGGGCAGGGCGATCATCGTATCTCGACCCCAATCGCTAAACCAATGATATCCCGCGATAATTGTTTTCAGATCCCGCCCTCTTTTCACGATAAACTGATCGGCCGCCAGCGCCAGCATGCGCAGGTTGTCGTTCGGGAAAGAATCAATCAATTTCTTCCTTCGCTTCACTTCATTATCGAGCAGCGTAAGCGCATTTTTTCCGCCGGGATCTTCAGTTGAAATGATAATACCAATGGTGGACCCTTTGTGGAGGGTGAGGTTGAATTTTCCATGGCTAAAAAGATCTTCCTGGAAATCGAGCCCGCGGTATTGTTCAACGGCGTATTCGAAGTTGTAGTACCAGTTGCTTTCGGCATTGAAGGTTGCGCCAGGAATGGAAATGAATAATTCCGGGCTATCGTGGTAATTTTTTGTCCTGAAAATCCCATGCTCAAAAACACATCCGCGGTTGATCGTATCATTTGCCCTGCTCAGGCTGTGGAAATCGCGGGCCGACAATAGCGGCAGCAGCTCCATGTTGAGTTGCCCTATAGCGTCCAACACTTCATACACTACCACCGTCGTATTTTCACCCTGTATGGCGGCGATGGTTTTGCGGATGGAGAACTTATCGGTGCCATACGTGAAGGATGGAAAAAGTCCGCGCTCGAAGTGTGTCAGGAAATTGTATCCCCGAGGATGCACGGCCCCGGGATACTGGTTAGCACTAAGCTCGAATCGCTCACCGTCGACAATCATCGTTTCGTCGAGCTTCGATAGCATCACGCGTCTTTCGACGGGTGGTCGCAAGGAAGCTACTAATAAGCCGTGATACCGCCTCGAGTGTGCACCCGAGAGGGTGGAGCTGGCGTATCCGCCGAGCCCGTTTGTTTCCAGCCATTCGTGGCTATGCGCCTGATCGAAATCGCGCAAGTTATCGGAGGAGAATTTGAGGGGCATCATAACTCAACGGCTTTTTTTATTTCCCGGGGTGTTCGCTTTTTGATTTCACGCGTATTGGATTTGCTTATGAGATTAATAAGCTTGGCCACAAGCCCGGTCCATCCGGTTTGATGTGTCGCCCCAACGCCTCTGCCGGTGTCGCCATGAAAGTACTCGTAGAAATAGATGTAGTCGCTAAAGGCGCTGTTGTTGTTGATCTTATCATGGTGACCATACACGGGACGATGCCCGTTTTTGTCTTTTCTGAAAATATTGACCAGCCGTTTGGAGAGATCGTCGGCGATTTCGCGGAGCGTGCGCATGTTGCCGGATCCCGTGGGATGTTCTACTTTGAAATCATCGCCGTAGTAATGATGGAAGCGTTGCAGCGATTCGATCAGCAAATAGTTCATGGGAAACCAGATCGGACCGCGCCAATTGGAGTTTCCGCCAAACAACGCAGTGTCTCCCTCACCAGGCGTGTACCTGACACCGAACTCGGCGCCGCCGGCGTAAAATTTATAAGGATCGTTTTCGTGCGCCTTCGAAAGTGCCCGAATGCCGTATACTGACAGGAACTCCGACTCGTCCAACATTCGCTTCAGCAATCGTTTCATCCGGTGGCCCCGTAACAGCGAAAGGAGGTGCCGTTGATTTTTTCCTTTTGCACCCCAACGCGAAATGAGGTTCGCAAGGTCGGGCCTGTTTTCCAGGAACCACTCGAGCCTGGCCGTAAACTCCGGGCAAGCGTTAAAGAGTTCTTCATCCAGCACTTCCACCGCAAACAGCGGAACGAGGCCTACCATCGATCTTACTTTCATCTTGATCCGATGATTGTCGGGGGTGTGCAAAACGTCGTAGAAGAATTCATCTTCTTCGTCCCACAAATTGATTCCCTCATCTCCTACGTTGGCCATCGCACCCGCGATGTAGAGGAAGTGCTCAAAAAACTTGGTTGCGAGATTCTGGTAAGTCGAATTTTCTTTCGACAGTTCGAGCGACATGCGCAGCATGTTCAACGTAAACATTGCCATCCAGCTTGTGCCGTCCGATTGTTCGATGAAACCACCGGTGGGAAGTTGCGCACTGCGATCGAACACGCCGATATTATCCATCCCGAGGAATCCGCCCTGGAAGATGTTGTTGCCGTTGTGATCCTTCTTGTTCACCCACCACGTGAAATTCAACAACAATTTTTGAAAAACTTCCTCAAGGAACTTTCGGTCACCCAGGCCGCCGTTAAGCTTTTGATCGATCTTGTAGACACGCCAGGTCGCCCATCCGTGTA
>JBMOKS010000525.1:810-8911 GCA_049324355.1 Bacteroidota bacterium | reverse complement strand
AGTGCATTAGGATTGGCAGAGATCAATATCGAACTGGCAACTGAATGCCTGAACGCCTACACCACACCATCGGGTAGTCAGTCTGCATTTATTCATCATGGGTCTCCCGTGCCCGTACAGTTTTATGCCTTTCAGGAAATTTGGAACAAAACACAGTCGAAGGAAGCACTGCAGTATTTTTATCCTCGACTTAAACAATATTATGAGTTTTTAGCTGGACGATACGGAAGCTCTACTACCCGAGCATTGCGATCGAACTTATTAAAAACATGGGACTATTTTTACAATTCCGGAGGATGGGACGACTACCCGGCACAGGTTGAAGTACACCGCATCAAAGCTGAAAAAACAATTGCACCTGTGATCAATACGGCTCAACAGATCCGAATTGCCAAAATCCTCAGCATGGCCGCCGAAGCGCTGGGTAAAAAAGCGGACAGGGCCATATACGAAAAAGATATACGCGACTTTAGCTACGCCCTTCAAACATTTTCGTGGGATGCCCCGAGTGGTTATTTCGGCTATGTAACGCATGACTCCACCGGCCAAGCCACGGGAATCCTGAAAAACGAGAAAGGCTATAACTTCAACATGGGGCTAGACGGCGCTTATCCGCTGATCTCCGGCATTTGTACGCCACGGCAACAAAGTACCCTGCTTGATAAAATATTCTCCGAAAAGCATATGTGGACACCCGCTGGGATCTGCGTGGTCGACCAGTCAGCACCGTATTACAGAACCGATGGATACTGGAACGGAGCCGTGTGGTTCTCTCATCAGTGGTTTGTGTGGAAAACAATGCTCGATCTGGGACGCACCGATCTTGCCTTTCGGATAGCTGACAATGCACTTGGTATCTATAAAAAAGAAACCGATGAATCATATTATACCTTCGAGCACTTTCTTGCCGACAGCGGACGTGGAGCAGGGTGGCACCAATTTTCCGGCTTATCCAATCCCATATTGTCATGGTTTGCATCCTACTATAAAATCGGGTCGGTAACAACCGGGTTTGAGATCTGGATAAAAAAGCAATCGATGACCACCAACCATTCTCAGTATTTGGCCGACCTTTCTTTCGATAAGGCCACAGCCGCACACAGACGAAGCATGTTAGTGTGTTTAAATCCGCAGCATCGTTACGAAGCCCGCTTTAATGGAAAAAAAATCGAAACTGAAAGTCCGTTTCCAGGAATGTTATACGTGCACCTGCCCGCCACCAATCAACCCGGTCAACTCGTTGTATCGCCATCGGCAGGCGAACACTAATACTCAAGACACTCGCAGGTTTGCTTTTAGAAAACTAATGCCATGTGTGACGGAATAGTTTGTAGGTGAGTCAAGACAAAAAATAGAGCGGCCACTTCCTTTGAAGCGCCGCTCTGATTTTGCTATACCAATATTTCTTACTATTTCCGAATCGCTTTGACCGTTATGCAGAATGTCGCCCGCTTACGCTAGCCGCATTCCTGTCAGCACTCCGGCTAGTTCAAAGTATTTTTTCCTCTTCTGATTCCGAGTGATTTATATGTTGAATATTCAATAAAAAGAATGTTGAATATTCAACATATAATAAGCTGTATAAGCGGTCAGTCAACGGAGTAGTTACTGTCATTTCTCAAATATGTGTTCAACCGCCTAACACTCATTGGTGATAAATAAATATTGCTACAAGCATATTTAATACTATTATTTCTTGAGGAGAACACATTAAATTCACTCACCACCTAACCTAATTCTTATGAACAAACTTATGTCCCTCGTCATGGCAGGTCTGATAAGCAGCTCTGTCATGGCTCAAACACCGTCGACCGACGGCACACCTTCACACGTGCAGTTGATGAAGCAACGCACCAACCTGAAGCAAATCCAGAAAGCATTTGAAAATTACAGCGTGCAGGAAGCGGCGCAGGGAAGGCTCAACAAGAAAAACAATCATCCCTACGGCTGGAAGCAGTTCAGGCGCTGGGAGTATTGGTGGGAGCCCCGAACCTATCCGTCAGGAAATTTCCCAGAGCCGGGATTGGAATGGAAGGAGATGCAACAGTTCAATGCAACCAGCGTGAGTACCAGCGCTACTAGTAATTGGATAGAACTCGGCCCCAAAACATGGTCAGACATATCCGGTCATTGGAATCCAGGCATCGGAAGGATAAACGTTATCGTTCCTTCGCCGGGCGACCCCAACACTATTTACATCGGCGCACCTGCCGGCGGACTTTGGAAAACTACCAACGGCGGCAGCACCTGGACAGCATTAACTGATAATATTCCTTCGATGGGTGTGTCGGCTATTGCCATTCATCCCTCCAATCCCAATACCATACTGATCGGCACCGGCGATCGCGACGCCAACGACACGTATGGTGTAGGCGTATTGAAAAGCACCGATGGCGGAGCCACTTGGACGCAAACAAGCTTAACATGGGCTGTGAGTACCGGGCACACCAGCGCGCGTATGGTGGTTAATCCGTCGAGCCCAAACACCGTTCTTGCCGGCACTACCGACGGCCTGTATCGCTCATCAGACTTCGGCAACACCTGGACGAAAGTGTTAGCTGGCGATATCGACGACCTTGAGCTAAAACCTGGCGATCCCAACTATGTATATGCCCTGGTAAGTAAAACGCTTTACCGCTCAACCAACGGCGGGCTTTCGTTTGCCTCCACCGGACAATCATCTACAAGAAGAGCACAGATAGCCGTCACGCCTGCAGCGCCAAGCAATGTTTATTTCTTCTCCAAAAGCGGATTGTTCTTATCGACCGACAACGGCGCATCGTTCAGACGCAAAGGCTCCGCACCAACAGAAGGCAGTCAGGATTGGTACGATCTTGCCATTGCCGTTTCGCCTACCGATGCCAGCCGTATTCACGTTGGCGAGATTGAAACCTACACCAGCAGCAATGGCGGAAAAAACTGGACAAAGCTTTCTAACTGGTACTACCCCAATGCTTCGTTACCTCAATATGTACATTCTGATGTACACGAATTGGTGTACATTAACAACACCTTGTATTGCGGAAGCGATGGTCTCATCACCCGTTCGACCGACGGCATCAACTTCACCGATCTCACCAGCGGTTTGGGTATTCGCCAGTTCTATAATCTCGGACTCAGCAAAACCGACGCAAATAAATTCGGCGGAGGATCACAAGACAACGGAACATACATGTACACACCCGGACGCGGATGGCACGGCTGGCTGGGCGCTGATGGTTTCGAAACCGTTATTGCCCCTGACAATGCCACAACCTATGGCACTAGTCAAAATGGGACATTTTATAAGTCGACTGCCGGAGGAACCAACACCGTAAGCATCTCCCAGCCTGGTGGTGGTGCGTGGAATACGCCTTTCGTCATGCACCCTACAAATCCGAACACGTTATATGTTGGGAACTCTACGGGTGTAAGAAAAACCACCAACGGAATGTCGTCGTGGGCTACGATCGGAAATCTATTTCCGGCTGCGATCAATGATATCGCCATTGGAATTTCAAACCCTTCGTATCTGTATGCATCGGTGAAAGAACGTATTTGGGTAACCAAAAATGACGGAGGCACGTGGACCGAAATCACCGCAGGACTCCCGGGTTATTATATCACAGATATCGCCATTGATCCACAAAATACCGACCGCGTGATGGTGACATGTTCAGGTTACAACGCCGGAAAAAAGGTTTATCTCTCTACCAACGCCGGTACTACGTGGACAAACATATCATACAATCTGCCGAACCTGCCTGCCAATGCTTCGGTAGTACATCAAGGAGCAGGGATCTACGTAGGCATGGACGTGGGGATTTATTATCTCTCCGACGGCAATACTGCCTGGGAGGGCTTTATGACCTCACTACCTAACGTGCCGGTAACAGAATTGGAGATCCAACAGTCCTCCGGAAAGATACGTGCTGCAACTTTTGGCCGCGGAATGTGGGAATCATCGCTCGCAGCACCTGCATCGGTACAAACATCCGGTACTGAAGCTTTAGCCACCAATCAGACGTTCAGCGAAGTGAAGACGTATCCGAATCCAGCCGGCAATGTACTGCATGTGGAATTCAATAGTCCAAGCAAGCAAAACGTTGAAGTTCGCGTATGCGATGAAATGACGGGTAGAACCCTCATGATGAACGAGGTCATGGCAACCGAGGGATCCAATGAACACACATTAAATCTTCAGCACTTTCCTCAAGGAACTTATATCGTGCGCATCATCACCTCAGCCTCCAGCGAATCGAGGAGAATCCAGGTTAAGCGATGATATTGTTGCAGAGCGGAAAGTGCTCTGGATAACAAAAAATGCAGGTACGTTGGTATCTGCATTTTTTTTTCGTAGCAAATAGCTCACAAAAAAAAAAGAGGCTGCCTTTTCAGAACAGCCTCGTACAGCAATTAAAAATTATCTACTTCCGGATCAGCTTAATCCCCTTTGTAAAAGTTGATCCGTCAACTTTTACAATATACACACCTTCCGGTAGTCCATTTAGCCCCACTTCCGCAGAGAATAAACCCGAAACCTGGGGATGCAAAACCGAATTATATACTTTACCAGTAAGGTCCATCAGCGATATACGTATATCTTGCAGCATTTCAACTTCTACTTTTAGAGTACCGTGATCGCCGGTTGCCGGGTTAGGGTAGAATTGGATCCCACCCACGATCGCCTCTGCATGCTCATGAGTTTCCGGATCGGTGTAAGTATTAACAGTAGCTACTCTTCCTGAACCTGATTGATTGATCTGAATTGAGTAATCTTCGACCTCACCAAAGACCCACACGGACGGATCGTCGCTGTATCGTGTCCAAGCTTCAAAGCACGGCTCCGGGGAACTAGTGACTTCTCCAGACCTAAACAACATGACACGCATCCTGGCCTTTCCAGCTACCGCGCTGGCCGGGATCGACAATGAGGCGGTGACTTCAGCTGTGTTGTTTTCTTTAAAAAACGCCTTTTCGGTCGCATCGTCGAAAATGCCATCACGATTATAGTCAACCCATATCTTAATACTGAAATTGGGTTTATAGGAAGGGTTCGTGTATCCCGGTGTAATGGTAAACGAGTAGGTCGAACCTGGCGTCGCCTGCGCTATCAATTGACTATAGTCGGTCGATCCGCTCCATGCCTGGTCGGACCATTGACTTGTGTTGTCTATTTGTCCTGCAAACCTAAAGCGATTCACAAATAAGTAAGCTGCCACACTCACACCGGCATCGCAGTAGTCTTGAATTTCCACAGTGTAGTCTTCTGTTTCTCCGTCGAATGCAGCCCCACATGAGCTGTCTGGAATGGTGGCTTTACTGTTGACGATGCGCATCCTCGTTAAGGTAGGTAGTGTGCCTTCGGGTATAACAAGATTACCTTCAACACTTCCACTTCCGGTCACCGATACCAATCGCTCAGTGCTCGTAAAAAAGCCATCGGCATTAAGGTCGATGTAAATATAATAATACTGATTCGGCGCGGTACTGCTTGACACGATCTTGTAGGGAATGTTCTTACCTGTCTTCAGCGTCGTGCTCAGATAAAGGTAGCTTCCATACCCATGATCCAGCCCTGAAACATTGGTAAGCTCACCCACTTTCATATGCTCGATGTAAGTGGTGGCGCCTGTTCCGGGAGGCAGGCAATAAGGTTCAATAAAAACATGATAGTCTTCAACTTCACCCTGTCCTTGTACATAGCAGGGATCGGAGCTGCTGTCGGCCCTTTGTGAGATTCTCAATTTTGTAATACCTGGCTTGGCGCCGGCCGGAATAGTAAAGCTCTTGGTGTAAGCCGAGGCCGTAGCAGTGGAGGATGCCACTAACTCAGAGACATCGTTAAAGTCGCCGTCCTGGTTAAAATCAATCCAAACCTTGTAATACCGGGCAACAGCGCTTGCGGTAAAACCAGGTGTAATGGTTATGCTTCCTGTAAGGCCGTACGAAGTCAACAGATGGTTATTGGTGAAATCAGCGTGACCGTCGTTGTTTCCGGTTGTTATCTGGCGACCGTTAAAGGTGATTGATTCAATCCATGATTCTGTGGTGCTACCACCTCCCAAACATGGCACGATGGATACAGCAACACTATTATTCATAAGGGTGTTGCATACCCCCTTCATGGCCGCGACTGAAATTATATCGCCTTCGGAAAATGAAGCGCTCGGAATTGTAAACGTCAGCGCATTGCCTGTACCAGCTACCGCGTTGCCATTAACGACACCGTTCACCAGTGCAAAATAGTTAGCACCGGTTTCGGATGCGTTTAGGCGAACAATAGCACTGGTATTGGGTGCCACCTGAAGCGGGTTCTGGTCGAGCACATCGTAGATCTGAGACACTCCGTTAACGACCGCCTGGATGTAGTTGGGAGACATCATTTTTTTTGACCCGCTTGCCTTTGTAGCCTCAACACTGATGCTATCGCCGTTGTTAAAATATTCGTGGCTCAATGATATGGAGGTTGCATTTCCGGTGCCTGCCAATATCGCATTGGTGCCAACATTGTTCACCAAAACACGATACGTTGTACCGGCATCGGTGTCGCTTAGATTTACCATTAGATTCTGGCCTTGGCAGATTGAAGCTGCCGAAATGCTGTAGACCGCCGGCGAATCGTTAATGATGTTGATCACATAATCTTCCGTTGTGCGCGTTCCTCCGCATGGATCTGCCGTATAATTGCTGCTTTTAGGGATGATAGAAACCCTCATTCGGGTACTCACAGAAAGATTGGATGGAATCGCCACATTGACATACATATGATCAGGTTCACCGGCACTGGTGTAAGCCACTTTTTCAAATATTCGTTCACCTGCGTCTGCAAAGTCTCCATCGAAATTGTAGTCTATGAAACCCGTAACCACATATGTAAAGCCATTAGTGACCATGTTTTCACCCGGTTGAATGCTAACATTCAGGGAGCCGCCGGCACATGCCGTAATGGTTGGCTGCGTCACCAAGGTATACGAACTTGACGCAGGATAAACCGGGAATCTCTCCAGGTTATTGACAGCAATTTTCTTAAAAAAGAAAGTAGGGTTGCTCACAGCAGGTGTGCAATAGTTTCGGGGGTTAACTATGCTCAAGCCATAGTCTTCAACTTCGCCTTGAAAATCTCGTTCGCAGGCATCGGCAGGTGAATCAAATTTCACGCTCACCCTCATACGCATGGGTGCCGTCTTCACCCACGAAGGTATAGTGATAAAACCAGTGGCTCCACCTCGGTGCACCTGCTCACCCGGGTCATCGAAGTCCCCATCGCCGTTGAAGTCGATAGTAATTGCATAGTACTTGGTATTTAGCATGTTGGGCGCCGAACCCGCGGTAATGGTAAACGGATAGGTGAGACCCGGCTGTGTTTGAAGTTCTTTCCTGTATGCCAGGTTGAAGGAATAATAGTCACCGTATCCATAATTTTTCCCTGTCTGGTTAAACAGGTAGCCATACTGCGTGCCATTGCTGGTTCCTATCTGGAATTTTTCAATCCAAAGTGACTGATTTGAAACTCCGTTAGATGAACACACGCAGGCCACTGCATCCTGCAGGTCTGTCACCTTCACCTCATCGAACGCCGCTGTACATTTCCATTTTGTATTGTGAGCGGTCACGGCCAATCCGACAAACACGTTACAATCCATCGCTACAGCTTCCGATCTGTAAGCTCTCCAGGTCACACCGTCACTGGAAAACTCGGTATAAATGGTGTTATCCACCCGTTTCATCTTCAGCCAAATTGGCTTGTTGTCAAATTCGGAGTAATTGAACCTTGGCGACACGGTAGTCTGTCCACTATTGGAATTACGCCGTTGGTATACATCCATATTTTTCGACGCCATTCCAAAAAAAATGTTTTTGGACGATGAGTTCAAAGTTTCTCTCATCATCAGTCCTGCCTTTGCCCAGGGATCGATATTGCCTTGCAGACTTACCAGTTTGGCAACGATCTCAAAATTTCCAGTCAACTGGCGCCAGGCGAAATTAAATGAATCTTCCGCGCCCTGAATATCAGAGCCAGTACCCTGCACGATGACTGTACCCTTGTGTGGATAGATTTGTCCGTAAGACGAATTATTTCCTAGAAATATAACCTCCGAGGTTTTCTTTATGTTGGTAG
>JBMOKS010000525.1:0-800 GCA_049324355.1 Bacteroidota bacterium | reverse complement strand
AAGCGGTGGAGTATCCTTGTCTCCGTTATCCTCCCATTTCCCGCCCCATCCCTCGGGCGCAGCAAGCGTGAAATAAGACCTCTGGGTCCGATCCTGTGACTCTTCGGGTGTACACATGTGTGGATTGTAAAGGTAGTTTGAGGCGTAGGAGGCAACCGATGCGAGCTCGCTATGGTTTCTAAACTCGGCTTGCGGGTCTGCTACTCTAAGTTTATCCCACGGCATGTGGGCACCCTTCCCCTTACCGTCATCACCTTGCCCACCAAAATCCCCATAACCGGCAAACGGGAAATGCGAGGTATCCATGCGACGATTCCAAAACTCATCAAGGGGTAATAACCGATACCAATACTCAGGGTACGTGCCGTCTTCATATGGGGATGTCCTGCCCGGCGTGTCAGCCGTAGTGCTGCTCACATTGTATATAATACCATCATCTCCGGGGAAGTCTCCGCCGCGAGCGTTGTTATATGCGTATATGCCGTGCCCATGATCTTCGTTCAGGCTGATGGGGCCCAAAGTTATTTGGGACATACCGTTTGAAGTTATATAAATATGGGGGTGACTTCCGGTAAAGCTTACTTGGTTGTATAAATAAGGCAACAGATCACCATGCGCCTCCGTGAGCATAGCTTTAAAAAAACCAAAACTATTCGGATCAATCAGAGATTTTTGTACCATGATATAGACCGCCTCTACGTCGTTTTCATGACGATCACCTTCCCTGGCCTTATCGAGCGGCACGCCCATATCTTCCAATGCATCTGATGAGCTTCCAAGTAAAAATATCATGTTCGGAC
>JBMOKS010000524.1:0-8942 GCA_049324355.1 Bacteroidota bacterium | reverse complement strand
TCGCTTCGAGCACAAGTTTTTCACGATTGGCCCCAATACTGGTAAGTCTCAGCTTTACCCCGCCAAGGTCTGGTAAGTAGGCGAGTTTAAAATGTGCTGGCAGCGATTTCTCCCAGCTGGAAATTTTATCGGCAAGAAAAGATTCACCGATGCCCACAGTGCGAATGATGGAATGATTGATGACTGGTGTAGGAAACGTTTCTTTTAGTTTGGGGATGATGAGGTAGGTCATCATTCTCTTCATTTCATGGGGCACGCCGGGCATAGAAACAAAAACTTTCTCATTTTTTCTGAACCACATACCAGGCGCAGTGCCTACAGCGTTAGTGATCTTTTCACAACACACTGGCAGCGCAGCTTGTTGTCTATTCACTTCAGTAAGGTCGCGTCCGCGACTTTTGAAAAACTCGGTAACCTCTGCGAGCGCTTCTTCATGGATACGAACCTCGCAATTGAAGTATTTCGCAAGACAAGGCTTCGTGAGGTCGTCGCTCGTGGGGCCGAGACCTCCTGTAATGAGGATGACGTCTGCGCGTTGTTCGGCTTCTGCAAAAGCATTGATGATTTCTTTTTCCTCGTCGGCTACACTGGTTTTGCGAATCACTTTAAATCCTGCCAGACTGAGCTCTGCGCTCATCCACTGTGAGTTTGTATCTACAATTTGTCCGTATAAGATCTCGTCGCCAATGGTTAGAAGCTCTACTCGGATATTTTTCATAAGGACTTTTCAAATTTGTTTTGCAAAGGAAGCCGATCTGTAGAAATAAACAAATTCTGTCATAATGAAACAGATACTCAGTCTCGGCGCGGGGCTGTCATTTTTGTATCAGCAGTAGATAAATTTTCATTCTCTTAAAAAGTCAATTGGAGATTAAGTTTATAAAGGAATATAAAAACACAAAATCAAAATCTATGAAAAAAATCGCAATGACCCTGATAGCTGCAATGAGTTCGTGGTTGGCTTGCGCGCAACCTGAAAGCAAAGCCTCCGAAACATACCGGATTGATATTCGAGGCAGCGCTGAAAGAAATAATGTAGGATTCTTGATTAAGAATGCAGATGGCAGTGAGCGTTGGAACATCGCTTCCGCTTACAATGAAAATCTTCTTAGAATCTATCCTGGTGCAGCGTCGGCATCGAAGGGTATGGTACTTAGCGATGATGGTAAGGTAGGCATAGGCACAACTTCGCTCGATGCCGAACTTACGGTAAGGGGACGGATACACACTGAGGAGATAATATGCGATTTACAAGTGCCAGCCCCTGACTATGTTTTTGAAGAAGATTACAAGCTGCCTACTCTGCAAGAACTTGAAAATTATATCCGACTCAATAAACATTTACCTGAAATTCCCTCTGCCGAACAGATGGCCATCAAAGGCTTGAATGTGGCGGAAATGAATATGGCGTTGCTGAAAAAAGTGGAGGAGATGACCCTTTACATGATTCAATTGCAGAAAAAAAATGAAGCACTGGAAAATAGCATAATCGAAATGAAAGTTTCGGTGAAAAAAAAATATAAACCTCGCCTGAAGTGAATGAACCAAGGAAGGTCGGTGTCATGGGTGAAGGGCATCACCCATGAAGCAGGCAGGGATGTCACTTGGCCATACCTATTTCCCAGACCTGCTCCACAAACAACTTATTGGAATTCTGAAATTTTAATTTTCATCCAACGTTCTGCAAAGGAAAGCGGTCTTAACCAATAGACAAACAATTCCTTTATGAACTCGATCAAACGTTCACGTTTTTTAATATTCCCCTTGTTATCGTTTCTGGGTTGCCTGGTGTTGTACAGTTGCGATGTCCTGGAACAGGATGTTAACCCCGAAGATCCGCGGGTGGAGATCACAGGCAATGAAGTTTATATGGTGACCGACGGAAAGGCCTACATTGATCTACAATCGCTCGTAAAGTCTCAGGCCAACGTCAGGCTGGATATCAGCGACCAGCCCCGCAAAGGTGAACTCAATGAAATTGTCAATGGTGTGCTTCAATATTCTCCACAATCAGATTTTAACCAAGGTCGCGACGCTTTTAAGTTTTCCATTTATTCGGAAAGCGACAAGTTGTTGTTGGAAGACAGTGTGATCATCATTATTGAGCCCGACAGCACCAACCTGCCCTGCGGCATCTATCCACAGGATGATCACGCGTTTGGTGTGACCAGCCAGATCACTATAGATGTACTGGCTAACGATATTTTATGCGGCGACACTGCCAACCTGAAAGTTGAAGTGTTAAGACCGCAAACACTGGCTGCTACCGGCACCGCGATCGTTCAGAATAACAAGATAGTATACACGCCGCTACAAGGAGCCACCGCGAGCGATGCTGTTCTGTACAAAGTTGTCGATGAATCGGATTCCAGCAGATTTGGCTTTGGTTTGCTTTACGTTCATTTTGAAACTCCTTGCGAATTTGAGGTAGGTGATGATGAGATCATATTTCAGTCTGATTCCGTTACATCCGACACCGTATATGTAAATGTATTCGCCAACGACGCATTATGTTCGCGATCTATCGCGCAATATCAACGAGATATCATTTTTTACAATAATGCTGATCGGGTGTTTTTCTCGGACAGTGCATCCATAGTCTATATTTTCCCTGAAAGCGTAGCAGTTCCATACGTTGACTCATTGGCGTACAAGTTGTGCTATCAGCAGCAATGCCAAACCGCAAGGGTTTATATCAAAGTTGAATAGTCAGTGTACATCCAAAACAATCCTAAAGTCTCCACTTCATCCGGTGGAGACTTTTGCCATTCTATCATGAACAAAGAATTATTCGAGCGATGCAAACAAAATGACAGTAAGGCACAGCGGATGTTGTACGATCTGTACAAAGCGAAGCTGATGGGGTTGTGCCGGCGTTATACGCGCAATCGGGATGATGCCCAGGACGTTCTGCAGGAAGCGTTTATCAGGATATTCTCGAAGATACACCAAGTTGAATCTTTCGACAAGATGGAAGGTTGGATGAAGTCGATCACCGTTCATGTGGCTATTGATCAGTATCACAAAATGAAACGGCTTGATCAGCAATCTTATACATCAAAGACCTTTGATATTCCGGATTCAGACTACAGGACGATCTTGGAAAACCTTACAGACGAATATCTGATCTCGGTGATCAATGATTTGCCAGAAGGGTGCAGGCTGGTGTTCAATATGTTTGAGGTGGAGGGATATTCGCACCAGGAGATCTCGACATTACTGAAGATCAGTGAAGGAACATCCCGATCTCAGCTGCATCATGCCAAATATTTATTAAAACAGAGATTTAACCGCATAGGAATACATCGTTATGAAAAACTTGCCTGAAGACACTTTCTGGAAAAGTATCAAAACCCAGTTGGAAAATTACAGCGAACAACCTCGCGATGATTGGGATAAGATCGCAGCTGTCATTTCAAAGGCTCGTCGCTCCGATCGGTGGGGTATGGCTTCAGATATTTTTTCGTGGGCAGGGCTCGCTATTTTGCTTCTGCTGCCCTGGATGAATGGTCCGTATGGGGAAGTAACAGCAGCATTAGCCGACGCTATTGTTGAACATCCGCAGACCACTAAATCAGGAACTTTTGAGGAGAATGAGATTACATGCAGGGATAAGTCATACAAACCGGAAGTTTCGACTGCAGATCAAATGAATTCAAATCGAGATGTAAGCCATAAGGGCAGACGATTGTCGGGTCGCGACGCCAGTATTATTCCCCAAAACAAGATTGATCGTATTCTTGACCAGGGCGGGGCTGATCGTATAATTAAAAATGAAAAAGAAAATATTGTTGCAAATATCCTTTCTGAAAACAAATCGATTTTAATAGCTGCAAAAAGCGAAGAACGGTTCGTAAATATTGTCATGGATACTGTTGTGAAAACCGATTCGCCAAGGGTCGTTCTCGAGAAGAAAGAGGAAGCTTTAATCAAGCCGCACAAAGAGGGGAGAGAAAATAAGAATCGAAAGAAATTCAGACCGTCGTTATATGCGATCGTTACGCCATTCATGACCTATCAGAAGATCGAACCGATAAAAGGCGACGATATCAATGTTTATTCTCTGGAGTCACCCGGAATTTTTTCCGCCGAGCGTTTCGGGTGGAGCGGAGAGATGGGTTTTCAAATGGGGGTGCACCGGAAAATAGATGCGTTTGCTGCGCTTTCGTATTACCAGCAAGATCAAACGATCTCTTATCGCTATCACTCCTCCCACCTGGCTGATGTTTGGGCAGTGTCAGATAGAAGCTATTCACTCAAAGCGGGGGAGGTTCGGAGAGGCTTCGGTTACACCATGAAAAATGTTGGAGTCTCGCTTGGATTCCTGTACAAGATCCAGGGCGAAAAACTTATACACAAAATGGGTGCGGGTATACAATATCAGCGAGGGTTGTCGCGTTCGTCATCAGGCGGCAGTTATGATAACAGTAGCTCGAATTATATCGGCTATCAGCTTATATATCGTATGGAGTACGGTTGGACTTCGCGGATGAATTTCTTCATACAACCAACATTTATTCGTTCCATTGTTGCCAGCGAGGAGTTGAAAGAACCCTTTACCATCAAACCTTATCGCGCAGGTATCGGATTCGGCGTTGTGTATCATTTTTGATAATGGCAGATAAGCATTACCTTTTAAGAAGGTAACGTTTTATTGCTATGAAATTTTCAGCGCCCGACTGGCAAAAGGAGATCTATCTTAAAGGCTTTGCTGGTAAACATCCCCGTCTCGGTGTCGGTCTTCAGGCTCTGGAGGATCAGGCCCGAGCGGTGATGAGCCCCAAAGCCTTTGCTTACATTGCCGGTGGCGCCGGAACTGAGGAAACGGTCCGATCAAACAGAGAAGGTTTCGAAAAATTTCAGATCGTACCGCGCATGTTGCGAAATGTGGGTGAACGCGATACCGGCATCGAGTTGTTTGGTCGTAAGTTGTCGTCGCCATTTTTGTTGGCGCCTGTTGGCGTTCTTGAACTCGTGCACGACGAAGCCGATGTGGCGGTAGCTCGTGCGGCTGCAGACCTGGAAGTGCCTTACATTTTTTCAAACCAGGCTTCCCGTTCGATGGAAGCATGTTCGAGCGTGATGGGAGAAAGTACACGATGGTTTCAATTGTACTGGAGCAAATCCAATGATCTGGTGGCAAGTTTTGTTCAACGAGCAGAAAAGTGCGGCTGTTCCGCGATCGTAGTCACCCTCGACACTACCATGCTTGGATGGCGCACGCGCGATCTCGATCTTGCATATCTCCCTTTCCTGGAAGGCAAGGGCATCGCTCAATATACCTCCGATCCCGTCTTTCAAAAAATGATGGACGAACCCGACGATAACACCGAGGTCAGGCGAACAATCACCCTGCAAACTATCCGTGGCCTGATAAGCATGGTTAAACATTATCCCGGCCAGGGATTTTTCCGCAAGTTGAGGTCAGGCCGCCCGTTGAAAGCCGTTCGGAAATTTGTGGCGACCTATTCCAATCCCTGCACCACGTGGGAGGATCTGAAATTTCTCAGGCAGCAGACTCGGTTGCCTATCCTGTTGAAAGGTATTTTGCATGTTGAAGATGCCCAAAGAGCGGTCGATCACGGCATGGATGGCATAATCGTCTCTAATCATGGCGGGCGCCAGGTCGACGGGGCCATTTCTACTATCAGGGCTCTGCCCGGTATCATTAATGTAGTGGAAAACAAGATTCCGGTATTGCTGGATAGCGGCATTCGCGGAGGTGCCGATGCATTCAAAGCGCTTGCGCTCGGCGCAAAAGCGATCTGTATTGGGCGCCCTTATGTTTACGGATTGGCCATCGCCGGACAGGCCGGTGTTTTTGAAGTGATCCAAAACATGTTGGCAGATTTCGAATTGACCATGGCATTGACAGGCTGTCAGCGCATTAGCGACATTCATTCCGGAATGTTGCGGCCCTTATAGAACTTCGAATCAATATTTTGGTGTTTAAAACTTCAGACAACAACATCCGGGCCTGGACTTTTTCTATCTTAGCCCCCGATTTCAAACGAGTGAAACACATCAGAAATGCGTTTTTTTGAATCTATTGTTATGAAATATCCACGCACCTCCTTCACCCAAAAACCTGATCATAAGCATGGATATTCCCCTGTCTGCCCACAGGCAGGCATGTGTTCCTTAAAATCTAACACTATTAATACATGAAAAGAATAATCCTTTCATTGTCTATCATTCTTAGCGCATGCACTACCGCTCAAATCAACCAGACTTTAGGCGAAGTGAACAAAACGATTAGCGGAAGTCAGCCCCTCACCACCGAAGAAGTGGGCCAAGGTCTGAAAGAAGCCCTGATCAAAGGCATTTCCAACGGTTCAGACATGGCGTCACAATTAGATGGATATTTTAAAAACCCGCAGATCAAAATTCCATTCCCCCCCGATGTAAAAAAAGTTGAAGACCGCCTTCGCCAAATCGGGCTGGGAGACGAGGTGGACAAGTTTGTGATGACGCTCAATCGTGGCGCCGAGGATGCCGCCAAAGAAGCGAAGCCTATCTTCATCACCGCCATCAAGTCTATGACCATCCAGGATGCGTGGGCGATCTTGAGAGGAGAAGAAGATGCAGCCACACAATATCTAAAGAGAACCACCTCGTCGCTGTTGAAGGAAAAGTTCAAGCCCGTCATTCAAAACTCGCTGAACAAAGTAAACGCTACAAAATACTACGGCCAGATCGTAACCAAGTACAACCAGATACCGCTGGTGCAGAAAGTAAATCCCGATCTCGATGACTATGCAACCGATAAAGCCATCGAGGGGTTGTTTTACATGATCGCGCAGGAAGAAAAGAATATTCGCGCTAATCCGGTAGCTCGCACAACCGAACTCCTGAGAAGGGTTTTCGGAGCGCAGAAATAATTAGAATCATTAGCCAGTAAATACAAAACACATGAGCCTTTTCGAAAAACATAAACCCATGCTAGACAAAGCCATCAAGGCTTTGCACGATCGAACATTCTTTGCCGCCTTCCCGGAACATCCTGCCCCGGCCATCTATGGCGAAACTGCCGATGCCGACGGGCAAACAAAATTTAAGGCGACCTTGGGAAAAAAATACGAAGAACTAAAACAAGGCAATGGCGAAAGCTGGGCAGGGCAGGAAGAATCGCCTTACCTTCAAGATGCCTTGAAAATATCCTACCCTATCTTCTCGACAAAAACTTTAATCGATCGAGGCAAATTGGCTTTTCATGCATGGCGAAAAGTGAGCGCGGAAAACCGTGCGGGCATTTTGATGGAATCTCTGGAGCGTGTAAAAGGTCGCTTCTTCGAAATTGCCTATGCTACCATGCACACCACTGGCCAGGGTTACATGATGGCATTCCAGGCTTCAGGCCCTCATGCGGCAGATCGCGCTCTGGAAGCTATCGCCGCCGGATATGAGGAACTGCAGCGCTTTCCATCAAAAGCATTGTGGGATAAGCCCATGGGGAAATTCAACATCCAATTGAATAAAGAATGGCGTGCGGTGCCGAAAGGAATTTCTGTAGTGATCGGCTGTTCTACATTCCCGACGTGGAATTCAGTAACCGGTATTTACGGAAGTTTGGTGACTGGTAATTCAGTGATCGTAAAACCTCACCCCGGCGCTATCCTTCCCATCGCTATTGTAGTAGCAGAAATACAAAAAGTTTTAGCCGAAAATGATCTTGACCCAAACACCTGCCAATTGGGTGCAGACACATTCGATAAGATGATTACAAAAGAGCTTGCCGAGCACCCCGATGTAAAACTAATCGATTTCACCGGCAACTCGCTGTTCGGTAGCTATCTGGAAGCGTTGCCTGGAAAAACAGTATTCACCGAGAAGACGGGTGTTAATTCCGTCATTTTAGATTCGGCAGAAGATATCGACAAGGTGGCTGCGAACCTGGCGTTTGCACTCACACTGTATAGCGGACAAATGTGTACCGCGCCACAGAATTTTTATATCCCCGAAAGCGGAATAAAAACTCCTGCCGGTGTTGTGAGCTTCGATCAGTTCGCGCAGAAGTTTGCGGAGAACATCAATTCTTTGGTTGATAATCCGAAAGCCGGGCCGTTTGTGTTGGGAGCTATTCAGAATAAAAAGACTTGCGATCGTGTTGCGGAAGCAGAAAAACTTCCCGGCAAGGTGTGGTTGAAATCACGCACCATTGAAAACCCGATGTTTAAGAATGCTCGTGTTACTACACCTGTTGTTGTTGAAGTGAATGCCGATTCAAAAGGTATTTATGCCAAAGAGCTTTTCGGGCCGATTGCATTGTTGATAAAAACAAAGAATACCGATCAGTCAATTGCTTTAGCGCAAGAGATGGCTATGCACCATGGCGCAATTTCCTGCGGTGCTTACACGACCGACGCCGCTGTAAAAGATAAGATTGCCGACGAAATGGCGCTGGCGGCTACGCCCGTATCATTCAACCTGGTTGGTGGTATTTACATGAATCAAAACGCTGCGTTCTCCGACTTCCACGTTACAGGCGGAAATCCGTCTGGTAATGCGTCTTTCACTAATCCGGAATATGTAACCAAACGATTCACGTGGGTTGGCCACCGTGAGCCTGTAAAAGCATAAAACGTTCTAAGTTCATGGTTCCTGGTTTAGCCTTAACAACGGCAACCAGGAACCAAGGACATTGAACCTTGACCTTGCAATTTTATTCAAGGGATCGAATCTCCTTCAAAGCCTCTACAAATCTATCGGGAGAATAATCACGGTCAACTGTTTTCATAGCTCTTACATTATTAACGAACTCGGGCTCGGTGATCAGCGCCGTTAATTTTTCTTCAATAGCATACTGGGAATCGCGAGCCAGATCGCCATGTAATCCGAGTTTGTGATAAGTCACCCGTGCAGCGTTGCCGGGCTGATCGGTGTTGAAGTCGACCGGGTAAACCAGCATAGGAACTTCGGCGTAGATCGCTTCCTTTATCGAA
>JBMOKS010000523.1:0-8968 GCA_049324355.1 Bacteroidota bacterium | reverse complement strand
GATGGCGGCATCTACACTGGATGTACTTCTGACATCAATGATCGCCTTCATCGTCATCAATCCGGTTATGTGCCAGCAACAAAAAGTCGATTGCCTGTGGAATTGATTACTTACGTTGCGTTCACGGACAAGTACAAAGCTTTCGAATTTGAAAAATACCTGAAGGGAGGCTCAGGAAGAGCTTTTATTCAGCGGCACTTTCTGAAGGAGCATCAAGTCACTGAATAATTGGTTCGAAATTGTCAGGTCGAACCTCGCTCGCCGAAGCATGAGCTTTGTCGTTTTTTTTTATTCCATAGTTTCTCTCGTAGTACTTAACGTCTATCAAAGGGCTTCGTGCGCCAACGGCTGAAGCTTTAGCGCAAGGCCCGACTGCCATCTTCGCAATTAAGCTTATCCAATTCTTACTATGTGGACTGTGTATATCCTCAAATGTTCCGATGGAAAATTCTACACGGGGTGTACTTCGGATCTGGATGACCGAATGAAAAGACATCACGCGGGTGAAGTTCCAGCAACGCACAACAGGTTACCCTTGACTCTTGTTACTTACATGGTTTTCTCTGAGAAACAAAAGGCTTATGATTTTGAAAAGTATTTAAGAACTGGTTCAGGCCGTGCTGTGATGTACAAACGCCTGGTATAACAACCTTAAATCTTCATAGTATTGCTTCGAAATTTTACCACTCAGGCGGGCTTCGTCGGGCAAAGCTTGACTGCTCGCACCAACAAACGGAATTTCACCTCTATGTGGTTTGTATAATAATGAAGTGCTCCGGTGCAACTTTCTAAGATCTTGATGAACGCTTAATACGACATAACTTAGGACACGTGCCAACAACCAAATTAAGATCTCGGTTTACCCTTTTGTCTAAAGAACACGTTGAATGACATGACACTTAGTTCTCACAGACTTTCAATGAAACTTACCAAAGCGTTTCGATCGGAGTATGTCAGTTTTTCAAATGATATTTTGGAAGTTGCGGCTTCTCCACCGTGCCAAAGAATGGCCTCTTCAATACTTCGCGCGCGTCCATCGTGAAGAAGAAATGTGTGACGATTCACAGTTTTGATCATGCCCAATCCCCACAACGGGGCAGTTCGCCACTCGGAACCTGTGGCCAGGAAGTCAGGCCTATAGTCCGCCAGTCCCTCTCCCATGTCATGAAGGAGTAAATCCGTATAGGGCCGGATAGTCTGACCATTCAGCACTGGAAATTCGCTACTGTTTGAAGTGACCATTTTTGGAATATGGCATTTTGCGCATCCCAGGTGGTTGAAAATCGTTTTTCCAAGGAGCACGTTGTCGTTTTTCCAATCTCGACGCCCCGGCACCGCGAGCGTCTGGATATATCGCACTACCTTGTTGAGGTTGATATCTTCCAATTCAGGGGCACCTCCATTGGGGACATTCGGATAGAGGTTGCGTTGCACCTCTGTAAGGGCATCCTGCGGAAAAATCGTTGTGGTTATTCCCATATCGCCATTGAATGCCGCGGACGCCTGTTGCAAAAGTGACGGTTGATTTGCCTTCCATCCAAACCGGCCAAGTACGGTCTGCTGTTTGACCTGATCCCATACGTAATTTGGTCTGCCCGACACGCCATCGCCGTTCAAATCATTCTCATCGGCAAAGGAGAGAATCGTCGACTCCTCCACATTTTCCAGCAAACCAAGGCCAGGGATTTGCTGCGCGATCCGCGGCGAGATCATAACATTTGATCCCCACGCGCCGTACTGAAGATTCCTGAATTCATAGGTCGGAGCCCTGAGCGAGTAGGTAGCACCATCGGTGTAGGCACCAGTGATCTCCGTGTAAGTCACCGAGACCTCTCCCTCGGAGTTCACTCCTTCGATCGACTTTTCCTGAAATTGGCCACCATAGGCAGGTACAGGCGCTGGATGGCCATGAATCAACTCGCCCGGTATGCTTAGTCTGAACAACAACCCATTTAAGGACTCCGTCGCCGATGAAGGAGGCTTGGCACGCCCGTCTTTGAAGTGACATCCGCTGCATGAAATTGCGTTCATTAACGGTCCCAGACCGTCGAGCGATTGAACCGAAGCGGGAGCAGTGACCCAGTTGTTGCGAAAGAAAGAATTACCAACCACAAAATCTGCCTGTTGTGACGTTGTTAGGCCCTGAGCTTGCTGACCAAACGCATTTTCCGAGAGATCAAAAGTGGTAAGGTAATCTCCACCCGCCAGTTCTTCGCCATTTTCTGCCGAAATATTCGCCGGCGACTCACGCTCGTTTTCGCAGGAGCAATGCACATTCATGATTGCAATAATCAAACAGCTGACCAATAATTTCCGGTGAGTGAAACGATAGAACATCACATCTTATTTTTTTACGTCTGTCGCAACATCGGCGATTCGATCGCTCAGCAGGCTCAGGCTTTCAGCAGCAGAAATAATGAGATCTGGGTTATTGATAATGACCCGATCAAACGGAGCGGGGATTGCATTCAATTTCGTTTCCACTTCTTCAAATGAAGCCTCCAGGGCATCTGCCTTCGTTTTGTTGGTGCGCTCGGCCAACGCTTTCAGGCTGGTTCCGCTTACGGTCGAATTATCAATGCGTGTATAGGTGCCGTAGTAGACGTTTTGAATGCCGAGAAAATTCATTTTCAGATCAGCATGCGTGTTATCGCTGAAGCAGGAATGCTCATTTTCCTGGTCCTGACTCTCTGCGGCAACCAGCATGCGCTCTCCGGCAAGTTCTGCTTTGCTGAGAACCCCGATACCGCGAAACATATTATCCAGCGTCTCTATCACGTTGCCGGTGGCGGTAAAATCAGCGCGATAGGCAGTGCCCTCTGCCCATGCATCCCGAACCAGCATCAAGTGATCCAGCAAAAGGTCGGAAACCGCCTTCAGATACTGGCCTCGACGCATCTGGTTCGCAGCCGTCCCGGTCCCATCTGTAACGTAGTCGGTATAAGGCCGCCCGCCGGGACCGTCGTCGGAAAGGTCCTGACCCCAGAGAAGAAATTCGATGGCGTGGTAGCCGGTGGAAATATTCGTCTCGGAACCTGCCTCATTGAGATCCATCAGAAGTTGCTTGTTGATAACAGGATAGTCGTCGGGATTGTTGATGATTCCCTGATCAGGTTGAGAAACGGTGTAGTCGATATAGTTCTCGTCTATAGGCCACGCGTTGATGAACCCTTCTGGTCCTTCTTCGTTATCGATGGGTCCTCCATAAAATCGGAATGCCTCTGACTGTCCATAAGGCATCCGGGCTGCCTTCCATGCTGTCCTGCACGCCTCCAATCCTTCTGCAGTTGGATTTGCCACAAAGGCGTCAATCGTGGTTTTCAAGGTTTGTGCAGTCAGGTAAGAATCCTCATAGATGGCCAGGACGACCTCGGCGTAGTTCTGTATAGCTTGAGTTCTTAATTCACTGATGCTGACTTCTTTGTCAGCGTTGTCACAGGCCGCCCCAAAGAGCAAAACCGCCGTAGCGATGAGGATGGTTCGTAAAAAGATGGTCATTTTGAATAAGTTTTAGCGCGCCAAACCTATTCTTTATTTAGAATTAATCCAAATAAAAATACGTATATATAAGAACTTAGGATTAGCGCCCTGCGTGTGTCGGGCCAAGGCCTGCTAATCGCCGATTACCGTTAGTACTTATTACTTAAATGGTTTTCTCTGAGAAACAAAGGCTTATGATTTTGAAAAGTATTTAAAAACTGATTCAGGCCGTGCTGTACAAACGCCTGGTATAACAACCTTAAATCTTCATCGTACTGCTTCGAAATTTTACCACTCAGGCGGGCTTCGTCGCGCCAAGCTTGACTGCTCGCACCAACTAACGGAATTTCACCTCTATGTGGTTTGTATAATAATGAAGTGCTCCGGTGCCACTTCCAATAACGGACGTACCAAAGATCTCGATGAACGTTTAATACGACATAACTCGATATAGGTGCCTCATCAATCCGAAATTGCATTTACCTTGAATAGACTGACGCTAAAAGTAGTTCCAACGTCGGAGATAGACGTAAATGTGATTTTGCCACCCATTTTCTCAATTATACCTTGTGAAATAAAGAGTCCCAAACCCGTTCCTTCACCCGGAGGTTTGGTCGTGAAGAAAGGCTCCATGACCTTATCTTGAATAGCAGCATCGATTCCACTCCCTGTGTCTGTAAAGTTGATCTTTACGATCGTCCCCTCGACGTGCGATGAGATCGTGAGAATGCGCGGTCTGTCGATATCTTGCATGGCGTGAATGGCATTGCTGATGATGTTGATGAACACCTGCAGAAGGCCAGTAACGTTTACGTTCACCAATACAGGCTCGAGCGATTCGCGAACTTCGATACCGGCATCGTGCAATTTGTTGCCTAAAATGGTTAGGGCCATCCCGACGGGTTTTGCTAAGTTCGTTTCTTCAGTTGCGCTTTCATCGGGCGATAAAAACCGGGCCCGTGAGATTTCTGCTCACCGGATATTCCGACATGGACGCGGCCATTGCCGCTATTAACAAGGGCCGCATATTTTACTACTGTAAGAAACCCTGGAAAAAAGAAGAGTTAAAAATGATCCTGCTAAAAGGTTTTGACCATTACGAACTCACCCAGAGCAACAGGCACCTCATCGCTCAGTTGTCGAAGTCGGTGCGCGAGCTTGAAACATTTTTATACAGGGCGTCACACGACCTGCGCTCGCCAGCTGGGACTTCTTCACTTGTTAAAAACTGAAGTTTCGGGTAATGCCACCGCGTACATCGAAAAAATTGAGGAGATGATGCACCGGCTTGAAGAGGTTATCGAAAAAATGAATCAACTCAGCGAGCCTGGTTATGGCACAATAAAGGAGACCCTGTCGGCCGACATCACATTAATAGTTGACGATGTGTTGAAACGTAAGGCCGATTTCATCAGCGAACGCAGAATTAACATCGAACAGACCGTCAGTCACGACCCGGCATCCTTTTTTGCCGATCGCAACTCTATGCATGTCATCGTCGATAATGTGGTCGATAATGCAATCCGGTACTCGAATCCATCGGTATCCGAAAACAAGATCTGCATCCGTAATGAAGTGGCTTCCGATAAATCGGCTATGACCCTGACGATTTGGGATAATGGAATCGGCATTAACGAAGAGGCCCTGCCCTATGTCTTCGACCCATTCTATCGGGGCACAGCGTTATCTAACGGTAACGGCCTTGGACTCTATCTGGTAAAAAAAATTCTCGATGTAATCCATGGCACCATCAGGGTTGTCAGTACCCAAACCGAAGGCACAACAGTAACTATAACTATCCCCGGCACAAATACCCTTGCGACGCCGCATCAAAATTCGCCAGCCGCGATTTAAATATTAGACTATCACCTGCTTTTGTAGGTGGCGTTTCGGCAAAGTAAGTCACAACCTCACCATGCTTATTGGTTTGAAATGATAGTAGCCGATCCTTAAGATAATTAAGGCGCGGACAAAGCGTTTGATATTGATGCAGTGTCTTCAAAAAATAAAAAGACCTTTGGTGCTTAAACCAAAGGCCTCGCTTTGTTGTGATCCGGCAGGGACTCGAACCCCGAACCCTCAGCTTAGAAGGCTGATGCTCTATCCAGTTGAGCTACCGGACCAATATCTTTTTATATACTCCTTATGACGTAACCATAAAACTGTCTACACGAATCATCCTGATGCTCCCTGCCTGCCGGCAGGCAGGTATCCTGTTGAGCTACCGGACCAATATCTTTTTATATACTCCTTACCAGAACCACCCTTCAGATATTTTTCTCTCTTTCGGGCCTCTACTCTGGACGGAAATTCCTCAACAAAAACCAGGACCCACGGTCTAAAGCCCTTAGTTGACTTTGTTCTACCTCCGTTGTGCTCCGACAATCGATTTTCCACGTCTGCCGTCATCCCCACGTAAAATCTTCCGTCGATCGTGCTCCTTATGACATAAACATAAAACATGTCTGCACAAATCATCCTGATGCTTCCCTGCCTGCCGGCAGGCAGGTATCCAGTTGAGCTACCGGACCAATATCTTTTTATATACTCCTTCGATCGTACTCCTTATCTTCTTTGCCTAATTCTTATCGTGACTTCGATACATGGCCAAGAGCATTTTCGACAAACGCTCGTAGTTTTCATAGTACCAGTCACAATCTGATTTGGACAGCAGGTCAAATTCTTTCAGTATCTCCAGGATTGCTGCGCACTCAAACACAGAACTCCGGGATTTGTTGATGAGTTGTTTCTTCTCATCAGTCAGCAATCGTCCTGTTGCTTCGGCTAGATCCAGTAGAATACTCAGGCTTGCCTGTTTCCACTGGTCCTTGAGATATCCCTCGATTTTCGGGTTCGCATAGATTTCCCTTAGACTTTTGTGCACAACCGTTTTGGCGATCTGATACACCTCAAGCTTTTCGAAATCAAACATAACCTTTGGATCAAGATCCTTTCCAATATCGCCCTCTCGGGGAGGCCGGTACCTGTTTGCGGAGAGGGGGGGATTCGAACCCCCGGTACGGTGTTACCCGTACGACAGTTTAGCAAACTGCTGGTTTCAGCCACTCACCCACCTCTCCTGGAAGTACGATCTCGCAAACTTACACCTTTAACCCGGAATTTTGATCTCGAAGCTCTCATGACACTTCATTTCGACCACCCCTCCCGGGAAAGGAAGTGCAAATATAAAGGATGAAAACAAACTGCCTAAAAAATCCTGCTAAATTCTAATTTTAGCCATGATTACAATCAAAAATGCGACACTTGCCGATATCCCCGACATTCAACGGATCGCTGAAAAAACCTGGTGGCCAGTCTACTCCCTCATCATTACGCCCGAACAGATCCAGTACATGCTGGACGCGATCTATTCAACCGAAGCACTGCATAAAGTGATGGAAAGTGGCTCTCAAACCTTTATCATGCTCTCCGACGAGTTCGGGCCACAAGGTTTTGCAGCCTACGGGCAGCGAATTGAAAACCCCAATATCTGCAAGCTTCACAAGATCTACATCATACCTGACAACCACGGCAAAGGTTATGGCAAAATGATGATAGAAGATATCAAAACCCGCATCGGCGTACAGGGAATTCGTACACTAGACCTCAACGTCAACCGTTATAATCCCGCCAAATCTTTTTATGAGAAGATCGGCTTTAAAGTGATCGGAGAGGAAGATGTGCCCATCGGACCGTACTGGATGAACGACTATGTGATGAGGCTGGAATTCTAACCACTCACCTCGCTAACGCCGAGGAAACGAGGGACCGAGACAGAGGAACGAAATACAAAGCCTGGCCGGCACGGACAAACATCGATACTGTAACCAGGAATTTTGTACGGGGTTTGCTCGGAGGCGCCAGACATTGTTAATTGCAGAACTAACTTTTACAGATCATTGTGAACTGGTATCGTGAATTTGGTGTAACAGAACTCATTTTTAGCGCATTGTTTGTAGTGCTTTACCTGATGTACATTTTGCGCGTCATGCACATTGCTAAGAGCCTCAACACACCATACGCTAAAGTCTTTGCCAAACTGCTTTTGCGTACGGTCTATTTTGGCCTTTTTATTGTCGCATTATTGGGACCCTCGTTCGGCGGTGCGAAAAAAGAGATAAAATCCATCGGCAAAGACATTATGATTTGCGTCGATCTCTCTAAATCCATGGATGCATTTGACATTCAGCCCACACGTTTGGAGAAGATGAAGTACGAAATGAAAAAGATCGTCGAGGCTTTCAGTTCAGACCGTATCGGCGTACTCATCTTCAGTGCCGAGGCTTTTGTACAGTGCCCCCTCACCTACGATCAAAATGCCTTAAACCTCTTCATCGAAACCATGAACACGGGCCTGGTACCGGCATCAGGCACAGACTTCGGTCCTGCCTTGCGGATGGCATTGAATAAACTGACAGAAGAAGATACCAAGGTTGGGGAGGCTAAATCCAAAGTTATCATCCTGATCAGCGATGGCGAAGATTTCGGCGAAGAAACCGATGATATTGCACAGAACATTGAAAGTAAAGACATCAAATTATTCACGCTTGGTGTGGGTACCGAAAAAGGCGGAAATATCTATGCCGGTAGCGGTGTAAAAAAAGATCGGGAAGGGAATACGGTTGTTACAAAACTCAATTCCAGGTCATTACGGTCGCTGGCCAACAAAACCGGTGGCCAGTATTTCGAGATCAACGAAACTAAAAACGACGTTTCGCGCTTAATAAATACAATCAGCAAGATCGAAGGAGAACTTCGCGACGCCCGATTTGTGGATGTTACCGCAAACAAGTTCTTTTACTTTCTGGCTGTAGCCATCATTTTATTCACCCTCGACATCCTTATTAGTGTAAGAACGGTAAGAATATGAAATACGCCTTGTTGATCATTGTTGCCTTGTCGATATCAAACGATCCCGTGAAAACGGGTAAGATCAATAGCATCAAATCAGAAGCTAAAAAAGCGTTCAACTCCGGCAACTACAAAACAGCGATTGAAAAATACAAGTACCTCATCGACTCACTGGAGGTAAAGGAAGACGAAGTGATGCTGAACCTGGCCCATGCCTACTATCTTGAAAAAGACACAGCCAACGCTGAGAAAAATTATCAATCCCTCACGGCAAGTGCCAAGAAAGAAATTAACTCTAAAGCCCACAATCAACTCGGCCTGATGACCAACAAAAAAGGTAAAGCTGAAGAAGCGCTTAATTATTTCAAACAAGCAATCAAAGCCGACCCTACCAATGATGACGCGCGGTACAACTATGAAATGCTGAAGAAAAAACTCGACGAACGTAAGAAACAGGAAGAGAAACAACAGAAGCAGGATCAAAATAAAGATCAGCAGCAGAAAGACCAGCAAAATAAAGATCAACAGAACAAAGATCAACAGAACAAAGATCAGCAGAAAAAAGACGAGCAGAAAAAAGATCAGCAAAACAAAGACCAGCAAAACAAAAAAGATCAGGAGCAACAGAAGAAAGATC
>JBMOKS010000522.1:0-9019 GCA_049324355.1 Bacteroidota bacterium | reverse complement strand
ATTTTACCGGATGATCTCCAAAGTCGGAGCTATGGTTCGTGAAGGACATACTTACGTTCAACGCGCACCGGCCGATAAAAATGAGAAATATAAAATACTTCCTTTCCGCGTGCACGTTTCTGTTAATCGGTTGCTGATCCAGCAGAGTGATATTCCGGCCAACCAATGGATGGAAGGTGCCGAGATACTTTCAATCAACCAACGCAACACATCAAATATTCTGCAAAAGATATCGGGTTCCACCGGTTTGAAGTCAGGATTTAACAACTCGGCACTATTCAACGTTCTGTCGCAATACAACAACTTCGCTCTTGCCTACTACTACTTTGTGGATACATCGCAGGATTTTGTAGTTGAATATATCTTGCCGCACCAGAACCAGCCACAAACAATTATAGTGAGTGGTCAGCTGAATTCTTTTTTTAGACAACCCTTTCCCATCTTCCGGATCGAAGCAGACCCGCCCGTAACGCTGAGCATCGATAACAGGAGCGGAATTGCAACATTGAAAGTCAGCACGTTCGCCTATTGGACTGTATCCTTCAATAAGAAGAAATACTTTGCTTTCTTCAACGACTGTTTTGCAAAGTTAAAACATGAGAACATTCATACCTTGGTGATCGACGTTCGCAACAATCGCGGAGGCGATGAGACGATAGCTGCAGAATTGCTCACCTATCTAATACCCTGGGAATTTAAGTTGTATGAACATATCAAGGTCAATTCGCTGGACTTTAAAGTTTACAACCAGCTGAGCAAAAACAACCTTCGGCTTTCTGCGAAGGACTATATCAGAACTGATTCAGGTTTCTTCAAGATCAATGATGATTTATTAAGGATATTCATTCCTCAAAGAACCAATCGTTTTACCGGAAAAGTATATTTTCTGGCTAATGGCGGCACTTGTTCTGCAGCGTCTACATTTTTATCGCTTGCCCAATACCACCATGTGGGCAAGATCGTGGGCCAGGAATCGGGTGGAATCGCCAAAGAAGTAGATGGTCATCAACGCATCGAGTTACGCCTGCCCTACTCGGGAATAAAAATTAGTTTTCCCCTATGGAGCTTGCGAATCAAAACCGCAAACCCCGAATTTGCCAGGGGTGTCATTCCCGATTACGTCATCACACCTACTTCAGCAGACCTGCTAAGTCGCCGCGATGTCGAAATGGAATTCATTTACCATCTAAAAAAGGAAAGCGAAACTCACGAGAGTGACGAAGGCAGTGAATCGAAGGGAGGAACACAGAAATAAAAAAACGGGCCCGAAAAATCGAGGCCCGTTTGTTGACAGGTTTTAGGTATTGAAATATTAGCGCAAGAACAACAGTTCACGATATTTCACCAGTGGCCAATCTTCATCGTCCACCAGCAGTTCCAATTTATCTACAGCGTCGCGAATAGAATCGAAGTATTTCTCTTTGATATCATCGCAATATGCGATTGCACGTTTGTGCGTATCGGTGATTTTATTGATTCGCTTTCTTTCTTCCACCATTTCGCGGGTACCATTCTTGATGGTCTCGATATGGCCGGAAATTTCCTTAATAGTCTGGATCACTGCTTTATTGTCGATACCCAATCCTTGTAATCCGTTGGCATTGTCGATCAATTTATTCTGATAGGCAATCGCTGTCGGCACGATATGGTTCATGGCGAGATCGCCCATTACACGGGCTTCAATCTGAACACGTTTGATATACGATTCGAGTCTGATCTCAGCACGGGCTTCACTTTCCTTGTGCGACATCACGCCGTGTTTCTCAAACAGATCCAGCGACTTCTTGGTTGTATAAGCTACCAGCGCACGCGGTGTGGTCTTGATGTTACTCAAACCGCGTTTGGCGGCTTCCTGTACCCACTCGTCAGAATAACCATCACCTTCGAAACGAATACTTTTCGACTCTTTGATGTATTGCCGAAGAACGTTCACGACGGCCAGCCTCTTCTCCTCCCCTTTTTCAATTTGGGCATTGACCGATTCGAAGAATTTCTGCAATTGGTCGGCCACAATAACGTTCAATGCGGTCATCGCAGTAGCGCAGTTGTCGCTTCCTCCCACGGCACGGAATTCGAATTTATTTCCGGTGAAGGCAAAAGGAGACGTACGGTTGCGATCGGTGGCGTCGAGAATGATCTCGGGGATTTGGTCGATACCCAATTTCATATACATGTTGTCGCCTTTTTCGATCTTCACGTTACCCTTTTTCTCGAGTTCATCCAACACGGCTGTCATTTGCGATCCTATGAACACAGACATGATCGCAGGTGGCGCCTCGTTAGCACCAAGGCGGAAATCGTTGGCCGAAGTTGCAATGCTAGCGCGCAGCAGATCAGCATACTCGTGAACGGCCTTGATCGTCGTCACAAAGAAAGTGAGGAAGAGAAGGTTATCGCGCGCGCTGCTGGTCGGCGCATATAGGTTCACACCGGTATCGGTAATAAGCGACCAGTTGTTGTGCTTGCCAGTGCCATTGAGTCCGGCAAAAGGTTTCTCATGAAAGAGGACTTTCAGGTTATGTTTTTCTGCCACACGTCCCATCACATCCATCATCAACTGGTTGTGGT
The DNA here is from genome assembly GCA_049324355.1 of Bacteroidota bacterium. Classification (GTDB taxonomy): domain Bacteria; phylum Bacteroidota; class Bacteroidia; order Cytophagales; family Cyclobacteriaceae; genus Chryseosolibacter. The sequence continues at coordinate 6,451 of JBMOKS010000522.1, read as the reverse complement.
CGTTGGCAACGTTCACTTCTTCAAACAACGGCGCAACCTCAAACTGGCTTGGAGCGACCTCATTGTGACGCGTGCGCACAGGTATTCCCAATTTCCAGCTTTCAATCTCGAACTCTTTCATGAAATCATACACGCGTGAAGGGATGGAACCGAAATAGTGATCTTCCATCTGCTGACCACGAGCGGGCGCGTGACCAAAAACGGTACGACCGGCCATCACCAGATCCGGACGGGCCTGGAACAATGCTTTATCAACCACGAAATACTCCTGCTCGGGTCCGAGAGAAGCCACAACGTGCTGAATGTCTTTATCAAAAAGCTGACAAACTTTAGTAGCAGCAATATCAACTGCTTTTAATGCTTTTAAGAGCGGCGCTTTGGTATCGAGTGTTTCACCGGTATAAGAAACAAAGATCGTTGGGATACACAATGTTTTTCCATAAAGAAACATAGGCGATGTAGGGTCCCACGCAGTATAACCGCGTGCTTCGAATGTGCTTCGAATACCACCACTAGGGAAAGAAGAGGCATCAGGCTCCTGCTGTACCAACTCGCTTCCTTTGAATTTTTCGATTCCCGATAAGGCGTCGAAGAATGAATCGTGTTTTTCTGCTGTTCCGCCGGTCATAGGCTGGAACCAGTGGGTAAAGTGAGAGGCACCCTTGGCCATAGCCCAGGATTTTGCTGCCGAAGCTACGGCGTCGGCCGTGGTTTCGTCTATTTTTTCGTGATTCTTAATAGCCTGGCTTACCTTTTTAAAGACCGCCGGGGCCAGCGTGCCTCGCATCTGTTCCATACCAAATACGTTCTCTCCAAAAAATTTGGAGACATTAGGACCTGGCAGGTCTACATGCACGCGGGGACGTTCGCTCAGTTTTTTCAGAGCTTCAAATCGTAGTTGCGCCATAGTGGTTGAATAAGTTGGTTGTTGTTGTTTAGCTGTGAATTCGCGCCAAAGCTATGTGAATTTTTGATAGTAAGGGTAAAAAAAGGGCCTGAATTTAATTTTTTTGTTAAGTAACCGTTTGCACTGGGTCATTTTTACACCAATTTTTTACCACAACTGCAAATTATGCCATCGTTAACGAGTTTTTATCTCGCCGTGTATTCATCCGTGCGTTGGTAAAGCACCGGTCATACTTTCTTAAAATAGCCTTTAAACGCGCATTACGTCCCGATTTTACTGCAGCGTTAGGTTTGCTCCAGAGGTAATGGGATAATGAATCAGCATGCGAGAGACCCTCTCATGCCCTACTGCTCCTCGATTTACTAGTGGTTAAAAGGTGGTGATCCGTCCGGGGTCATTCACCTTTTTTAGTTTTCAGATAAGTTTCCTGGCGAGGCTTTTTCCGGGACGTGATCTCATCAAAAGTTTTGTCATACGCAGGCTGAAGCGTGCCCATGATCTTGTCCCAAAAGAGAAAATACAGGCCGTAGTTACCCTTAAAGTACTGGTGATGAAGATTATGGTTCACCGATGTATTGATCCATCGTCCGAGCCAACTACGGGAAAACCCCTTCGGGTAAAGTTCATAGCCGAGATGGCCGTAGACATTGTAGATCATCATGAACAGGAGAAACAGCCCGATCGCCAGCGGGTGAACAGGGAACAACAACGGCACAATAACAATAATACCGGCTTCGAACACGGCCTCCAGGGGATGAAAAGCCATAGCCGCCCATGGCGACGGGTTGGTAGACAGATGATGCACACGATGCACTATGTTGAAGATCGGCCGCCGGTGCATCAGCCAGTGCATCCAATAAAAGTAAGTGTCATGTAATGCGATGTTCGCCCAAATCGTAGTACATTTTTGTGAACTTCGAAAACGGAGTGGCAAACACCACATAACCGACCGCAGCGAAGATGAATGTTGTTGTTATCGAGTATAACAACTCGCGTGCATAGTCTCTTCTTAGTGGAAATTTGAGCTGGATCTTTTTGAATCGCCACGCCTCTCTGCGGATCACATAAAACAGCGTAAAAGCGAGGGTGGCAAACAGGGCATACCGGGCGAAGATAACAATCACGAGAGCCCAAAAACTTTTATGGCCGACAAGGTAAAACGAGGTATCCATGCTGTTATGAATTTAATAAAAATCCCCGACGGTAGAGACAACAAGTATTAAGCCGACAAAAAAAGTCTCACGTTCATGAGACTTTTTAAGCGTACGCCCTCGTAAAGGCGTTAAAAATTTTAATTTGATTTTTTGACCGAACCTCCGCTGCTGGATTCAGTGATCGATTTGTCGGGATTTCCTCTGTAACGAATGCTTCCGCCGCTGCTCGCATGGGCCACGAGGCTTTTTGTGACGTTGATTTTAGCCGATCCTGCGCTGCTCGCTTCCGCATTTACCGACTCTGCTTCAAGGTCATCGGCATCCACTTCGCCGGCGCTGCTCACTTCGAAGGTTACGTTTTTAGCCTTTCCTTTTAATTCCATGTCTCCCGCGCTGGAAGCTGTGGCCTCCAAAGTGCCAGCATCCAGCTGAACCTCTACCGTACCTGCGCTCGAAGCGTTGATATCCATTCTTGCAGACTTAATCACACCTTCTGAAAAAATGCTTCCCGCTGAACTCGCCGATATTTTTTCCAGTTGCACGTAGGTGACAAAAACCTTCACATCTACGTTGCTGCGGTAACGGCCATCCTTCATGTGCACCTTTAAGTAAGAACCCGAGACTTCGGTAATGACATTTTCAATGCTTGTTCCAGTAACTTCTACTTTAACATTTTCTTTATCACCTTTCTTAAGATAAACGTCCACTCCTTCGGCTGCCTTTACACCGTTAAAAGACCCCACGCTCCGTGTTTCACTGCTCTGGGCGGCTAACAGGCCTGTTATGCCTGTAAATAAGACGATAAGCAAGATATTCTTCATACAACATTCTATTTTGCCTTAAAGACAGGCCCTAAATATAAGGGTTGCATGCCTTTTTTGACCGTACATTTTTTTTTTAGATGTACTAAAACATCATTTTTTTCATTAATTTTCAATATATAATTTTCAACATTTGCACTTCATAACCAATTGAGCTAATATGATCTTTGACAAAAAATCGGAACTCAACGTTCTTATTAACCTCGCTGCAAGTGACAGAAATGTAGCCGAGCGTGAATCGAAACTTATCCACATGATTGGCAAGGCAAATGGAATTCCCACTGAAGAGATCAACCAGTTGCTAAAAAACCCTAAGCCTATCAACAATCTTTCTACGCTGACCACGGATGAGAAATTCGAGCATCTCTATTATCTGATCCAGCTGATGAAAATGGATGGTCAGGTATTCCGCAGTGAGATCGTTTTCTGCGAACAGATAGCAGAAAAATTAGGTTTCAAGAAGGGCGTGGTTGCCGAAATGTCGCAGCACGTTTACAGCGATCCTTCCATCACCGCAGACCGCGAGATGATCAAAAAGAAAGCTGAGAAATTTTTGAAGGTATAAAGCAACAACTGTAAAACCTCGAAAAAAGGGCCCCGACATCTTTTACGATCAGGGCCTTTTTTTATTCTCCTTCCGGTTGAAATACGACCTTACCGCCGAGAATGGTCATCACCACCTTGGTCTTTAATATCTCCTCTTCCGGAACCGTCATCAGGTCCTGATTAAAAACTGTGAAGTCGGCGAGCTTGCCGGCTTCGATCGATCCTTTGATCTTTTCTTCGAACGCTCCGTATGCGGCATCTAACGTGTAAGATTTTAATGCTTGCTCGCGCGTCATCTTCTGCTCCGCTTCGTATCCGCCCTCAGGCTGGCCAAGTAAGGTTTTGCGCGTTACCGACGCATAAAAACAAGCAATAGGATTTAAAGGCTCAACCGGCGCGTCGGTGCCGTTAACGATATGGGCACCCGACCTGAGTAGTGTTTGCCACATGTAAGCACCTTCCTTGATCCGCTTCTCTCCCAATCTTTCAATAGCCCACGGACGGTCAGACGACATATGAATGGCTTGCATGGCCGGAACAACACCCAACGAACCAAACCGCTGAAGGTCGCTCGGTTGAATATGCTGCGCGTGTTCTATGCGGAAGCGGTGATCTTTTGCCCCTGCAGGGTTCTCCTTAAAAGCTTTTTCATAACGGTCAAGTATCTCGTGGTTGGCCCGGTCGCCAATGGCATGGGAGCAAACCTGGAATCCTGATTTTAACGCTTTGCGTGAAGTCTCCAACACGGTGTCCATCGATAACGTTGGCATTCCGTAAGTATCCGGTCTATCAGAATACGGCTCCGACAGCCATGCACCACGCGAGCCCAACGCGCCATCACAATTTAATTTGATCGAACGGATTGTCAGCAAATGCGCACTATCGATTTCCGGTCCACGACGAAACCATTCGTGTACAAGGTCACGGTCCCAGCCGGTAACCATGACATACAATCGTAAATCCAGTTTGCCTTGTTCTTTGAATTGTTTGAAAAGCGAGATACCGCTTCTGGAAGCGCCGGCGTCGTGAAAACCGGTGAGTCCATTCTCCTGGCAGGCCTTGATGGCAAGTTCCAGCGCCTGGACATCGCGCTCAGGGGAATTCTCGGGAATATGTCTGGCAATCAAAGTCATGGCACGTTCGTTAAAAATGCCCGTCGGATTTCCAAGTTGGTCAACAATAACTTCGCCTCCCTCCTGCTCGCGATTATTCGGTATTTTCTCTTTTGACAGCTGATTCACGCCCGCTATCTCCATAGCCTTGGCATTGGCCATTGCCGCATGCCCGCTGGCGTGTCGCAAAAAAACTGGATTGTTGGGCGACACTGCACTTAATGGCTCGTGGGTCTGAAAACCCTTCACCATCTTCTCCGGCTTCCTGTCCCATTTATCCTGGTGCCAGCCACGACCAAGTATCCACTGCCCAGGTTTGGCTTTACCCACCGCATCCTTGACTCGCTCCACCATCTCATCATAACTTTTAACGTCCATGAGATCAAGGTCAAGTTCATTGTAGCCCACACCCATGATGTGACCGTGCCCTTCTATAAATCCAGGCGTCATAGTTTTCCCTTTCAGGTCAATAACTTGCGTGTTATCACCCATCAGCTTTCGTACTTCTGCTTCTGTGCCGGCTAATGCAATTTTGTCGCCCTGAATCGCCACGGCCTCCACCACAGGACGCTGCTCTTGCATCGTATAAATCTTACCGCCAAGTATGATCAGATCTGCGGGCTTCTCTTTAGGCTGGCATGAAAAAATCAGAACAGAAAGTACAAAAACAATGAATGAAGTCGATAGTTTCATAGGTTTAGGTGTTGGAATGTCGCAATGTTACTGATAATTTACTGAAATTGGCGCGCGATTATCTTTGCGGTACAAATTGAGTGATTAATGCGTGAACGGTTAAAACTTCTGGTATACTATGCAGGCTACTGGCTTACTTTTCAACTTCTGGCCCGAGCCATTTTCCTGATCTATAACTATGATCTAACCCGTGAGCTCTCAGCCGCCGAAGTGCTGAAAGTGTTCTTGCATGGTATACGAATGGACATCAGTATGAGCGGCTATTGGATCATGTTCACGGCACTGATGCTCACCATTTCCATGATCACTACCAGTCGATGGCCAGCCCGCCTGATTCACGGAATAAACATTTTGGCCCTGATAGTTTCGTCTATCGTTGTCGTTGTTGACCTGGAATTGTACCGCCATTGGGGTTTCAGATTAAACACCACACCGCTGTTCTACGTTGGCTCCGAAGCGTTAGGAAGTGTTGACGCCACAGTGGTGATCCGGCTGATCGCGATCCTGATGGCGCTGGTTGCGGGCTTCCTGCTTCTTTATTTCCGCTATGTGATCCCAAGAGTAAAGCAAGTGCAACCGCCCACTCACCGAACCTCCACGCTGGTACTGCTCGGTGTAACAGGTGCTATGATACTCCCAATTCGCGGAAGCCTGAGCGTGGCGCCTATGAATTCAGGATTTGTCTATTTTCACAAGACAAAGTCGTACGCCAATCATTCGGCCATTAACGCGACATGGAATTTTCTGTATAGCGTTCAAAGCGACCACAACATCGAATATCCGGAGAACTTCTACGATAAGACTCGGTCGGAACGATACTTCAGCAACCTGTATGCTACCGACGACTCTACCGTTAATTTACTGACCTCATCGAAGCCGAACATCGTCTTTTTCATTCTTGAAAGTTTCACGGCCGATGTAATCGAACCCCTGGGAGGCGTTAAAGACGTTGCGCCTACGTTGAGCAAATTATGTTCGGAAGGAGTCCTGTTCGATAACTTCTATGCCAGTGGCGATCGCACGGACAAAGGATTGGTGAGCATATTAAGCGGTTACCCGGCTCAACCGCGGACTTCCATCATCAAGTATCCCGCCAAAACACATCATCTGCCAAACCTTAATCATCACTTACGAAAGCTGGGATATCACACGTCGTTTATTTATGGCGGCGATGTTGACTTTGCGAACTTCCGTTCTTATCTCACGAGTTGCCAGTTC
>JBMOKS010000521.1:0-9040 GCA_049324355.1 Bacteroidota bacterium | reverse complement strand
TAACAGCTGTTGGTACGCTGACCGAGGCCGTGGCACCTGTTCCTCCTGCTAAACCAGCTCCCCCGAAAGCTATTCCTGCCGTTGCCGCCAGATTGGTCACTGTCTTGAATGCCTGTTTCCCCGCTTCCTTAAAATCTCCACGACTTGCAGCCTGATAATATTCATAACCACCAACCATGGCATGGTACAACGGATTGAACTGATTCACCGCACCGAGCACACCATCCTGATTGTACGCTTTCACCGTTGCATCTTTTATTGCACCGGCGGTATCGATAGGGTGCGCCACCATGTTTCCTAATCCAGTTGCCAGTTCTGCTGCGCCCTCTCCTACACCCGACCAATATTGCTTTTGAGATTCCCAGAAACTGACCGACTGCGTTCCGCTTGTATCAGTAGAGATAATTGGATTTCCCTGAACGTAGGCATATACGTTTACACCGTCTTCGACTCCAATGGGGTCGGCGCTGAGCCATCGGCCCAGCCACGTGATGTAATATCGCTCCGAATGATAGGACAGTCCGGTCTCGTCATCACGTTCCATTCCTAAATAGCGATATCGCTTGGCGGCCGCGGCAATGCTTGCATTTTTTGCCTGGTATGCCGTAGTGCCATATGGATGATATTCTTCGTAGCCGATAACCTGGGCAGACTCATTGAGTTCGAGCGAGCACGAGCCAACATGATTGTGAAGCTGATAACGTACGGTCTCCACCGGCGACGTTCGCCCTACGGGAATTCCAAGAATTCTGCGGATCTCTGTTTCCGACTCGAACATGACAAAGCGATGACCTTCGTCTATCAAACTGAGTGATATTCTTTCGAGACCTTCCTTTGGTCCACTATGGATCTTGTAAACTTCGTAACCGCCTATATAAACACGTTCGTCTTTTAAAGTCGGCATGACGCCCACATCGGCAGTATTTTCGGTGATCTTCCTGATGCGTTGTCCGTCACCATCGTACTGATAATAAGTGGTCTCCGGTGTGCCGCCATCTGTTCTTCGCTGACGGATGCTTCGAATAACTTCTTCTTTGAAATTCCACCCAATATCTTCAAGGTGGGGCATGGCAGTCATAAAGCCATGTTTGTTGTGGTGTTGATAATTATAACTCTGCGAACCGGTTTGTGTGGTCTTCAGGCGATTGTTGACCGTTTCGTAAACATAGTCGCGCGTCCAGCTATTGCTTGCGGCATTGTGTTTCATCTGGAGAATATTACCCACTGCGTCATAGCGATATTGCTGCGTATATTGACGTACCGACATCGGGTCACCGGGATTAAGCTGATGCATGTAAGGTGCGTCGTTCCAGTTGTCGTCATTGCTAAATGTAAGCATCGAACTATTTTCTCTTCCACTGGCTTCTATCAGACGATAAAGTGCATCATAAGTATATTCGGAGATGCCCGTGATCTTTTGGTTGTTGAAAAACGTAACCGGAATATTTTTATCTTCCATGTGTGTGATATTGCCCACGGGATCATAGGTATAATTCCAGTCTTGTAAACGGTCGTTGTTTTGACGTTTGGTTTCCAGTCGTTTGAGGCGAAGGGTTTCTCTATCGTAGTAGAATTTCGTGATCACGTCGTTGCCATAAATAATTTTGCTCCTTTGCCCTTTTTCGTTGTAATCAATGTCTTTGATGTAAGTCGTGTCCTGACTATGACCTGAGTGCCGCACTTTTTCGCTGGTCAACAAACCCGCTTCGTTATACGTCGGCGTGATGACGCTGCCATCAGGTGTAGTTTGCCTTGTGATCCGGCCGAGTGCATCGGTTTGCGTAGTGACGGTAAATTCGTAGGTCTCCAGATCAGCACTGAGGTTTGCGTCGATCCAGTTGGCGACGTCCTGGTACTTTTTAAACAGCCTGCGGGTGACGGTCACGGGCTGGCCTTTCAGGTCATACGTCGGCGTAAGGATCATTCCACCAGTATCATAATGCCGCAGGATCTGCCCGAGAATATTTTTAGCTTGTATCGACGCTTCGTTGGTTCGTCCCGGTAACAAAAGGCTTTCGCCATACACTACTCTATCGAAGACGTGATCCAGTGGCTCATTGTCATCTCCTCCCACCACTTTGCTGTGCGTGTGCCGGTGTAAAATGTCATAAAACACCTGGAATTCATGATTGCGTTCGTCCCAGGTTCGCAGCGGGTTTCCTAAGATATTGGTCAGCAACCAGCGTTGACCTGAGTCCATGCTCTTTTGATAGACATTATTTCCGAGTATGTCGTATTTGTACTCCATCAACGCGTTGCCGCGGGCATCTGTAATGAGGCGCAGATTGCCTTCTACATCCAGTTTTACTCTGGTGTGATAGAGCTCGTCTGCATTGCTAACGGTGTTTTTATTGTGCTCCGTAGAAAGTATCGGTCTTCCAAACACGTTGAAGTGCATGACGTCGGGTGTGTTGGCATGCATCGAAGCTTTTACCGCGGCTTCCTTTTCCCTGACGGGGTCTTTGCCCTCCGCGAGCAACGCTACATCGATCAATCTATTAACCCGGTTGTTATACCATGCAGACTCGAGAACAGTGTCGCTGGCATCGTAGGCCGTTTGTTTCCATGAGTCAAAATCTACTTTGGTGAATGTGCCATCTGGCATGTCGGTCTTAACGACGCGCCCCACGGCATCGTAATACATAACTGGCGTAACACCACTTTCAACTAACTCTTTGAAATTTTCGTAATGATGAGTTGTGGAAAAATACGACTCGTATTGTTTCACCGCATTCCCCTTGTTGTTGACGACCTTTCTTCCGTTGCCAATCCAGCGAAGTTGAATGGGATTTAGAGTTGACGTATCCGTTTCAGTTATTATGCAAGCGTTGTCAGCATTGATCACAACTTTTTTTGCTTTGCCAGGTTCAGCCTGAACTTTTTTCATGACGACTTGCCCGAGTCCGTTGGAATATTCGAAGCTCAGCTGAACTGGTGAATTGTTGTTTTTCTTGTAGTGCTCTTCTCTGTGAATACCGGCCACTACTACGGGACCTCCCGTTTTTTCGTACACATCGAAATCGTATACAAACCGACTTGTCGCATGTTGCAACAATACCTTACCAAGACTGGTGAGTTGCGTAGAATCGGCTGCATCGAAGAAATTGGTAATCTGGGTCAATTCAGCCGCATTAGTAAATTCATTCAAGCCCGACAGATCATCGGCTTCGTTTCCTTTTCCCATCAAAGCAATAGCTTTAACGAAACCCAATTCGTCAACAAGGACTTCCGACAGGTTGCCATTGATGTCTTTCATGCGTTGAGGTGCAAGCGTTCTGAAATTGTAAAGTGAAACACCGGCTTTATTTCCGAGCGCGTCTTCAGTCTGGTTGATGAACAAAAAATAGGGCTCGTAGTATTTTACCTTTGTTGTGGCTCCATACGGGTCGGTATACGAAATGGGCACATAAAATCTGTCTTGCGCGTCTATTTGTGTTTCAGGTCCTTCGGTCAATTGCAACGAGCCTGATCTTATCCACCAGCTGTCGTCGCCTTCGCTATGGGTGAATTTGCCCTCGCTCATCACCGACGCATCGACCTTCGAGCCAAAGATGTCATAAAGAAGTTCAGGTGTATAGGCCAGTTGATAACTTTCAAATGGAATGGCCATAGATTCCATCTTGTGCAATGGCAACGGACCCGTTAGGTCGTTCCGGTAGTATATCGTTCGAATATGTTCGATCAATCGCATTTGTGGCGCACCCGGTGCCGGGTCGATATCCGTTTGGTGATACGGTACGGGCTGTGCCGCAGAAAGAATGTTGTCGAAGTCGGCAATGGTATACAGCGGTGCATTTTTTTTGATGCCTTTCAACTCAAAGGTTTTCACTTCAGACTGTGTTCTTAATCGGTATACATCGTCGCTCACCACATCGTTTGTAAATTGATTTTGGGTAAAGATGATCCCTGCTTTGCTTTGTGCCTGTTGTGTCTGTACCGGCAGCGATGTGTCAGGCATTCTGCGGGGATAAACCACCGCCACGGACTCGACAACATTTCCATACTCATCAATTTTAATCGTAAGATTATGTGCAACGCGAGCATCTTCCATGTTTCTTTCATAGTTGTAAGTGAGGCTTTCGCCCGGCTTGACAACAAAGACCGCATGTTTGTTTTTTCCCTTTGGCTGAAGTAATTCTATCACACAATTACCCAAGACGACGGCGAATGGGGTAAGCTCCTGTTTTCGTGCCGCTGGCGTATCACCATATTTTGCCGCATCGTGGGCGAACACTTCTGAACGCAGGCTCATGCCCTTGCATGCCCTTAACGCCTCCCGCCACTCCTGAAAGCTTAATTGTTCTATCACTACCGGATCAATACCGGGCGCAGCAATCACTCGTGCATCGGCCAATGGTGTCTCATAGTGTGTAACATTAAAACCATGGCGCTTCATTTCTTCATACCAATGCTCGCCGGCAAAGTGATGGAGTATTTTTTCGCGGCTTAAGAAGGCGCCAGTATGAAACCAAGTTTTTGAAACCACGGGTTCCTGATGCAATTCTTGGTCGACGATATTGGAAGCATTGCCTTTTACCCAATGTTCAAAGTGTTCGGCATCGGTTTGCTCCACCATGCCAAAGCCCCGGAACTCTCTTTCATCATGGTCATAATAACCGTGATGATAGGCATAAGACGTTATAAACCGATAGCCCGAGATCTTATCCCGTGTTTCAGTTCTCGAAATGCAATGAACCGGAAAGTGTAGTTTGGTGATCCACGGCTTTCCGGCAAGTTTATCGTCGATGTAAAATTTGGTAGAAGGCTGATACTCGAGCGTAACTTCTTTGCCCAGGTTATTTTTGTAGCCGGTCAGCACGTGAGGCTTCCGGCCATTCATCAGATCAATATATTTGAGCTGCATCCGGGCATCTTTCGATAGCATGCTCGACCAGACAATACAAGCCACACCATTGCCGAGCAGATCAGTTACGGCGACTTTCGATTGCTGATGAATATCCGGAAAATTATCAATCTCAAAAGGCACTGGGTTAAATGCGTTGCCATTCAAATTCATCCAACAGGAAAATTTCGCCTTGCCCAGGTAAATGATATCGGTTGTACCAGAACCGTCAATGTCAGCGAGGCGGATAAATGCAGGATTGAAAGAATCCAGGCGGTCGAACACCGGCGCACCGTCCATCGAAACTTTTGCGCCGAACTTCCCATAACCCAGGTTGGGCCAATAGCAAACGTCTCCATTTCGAATACGAACGATATCCGACAAACCATCGCCTGACATATCAGCCAGAAAGATGGACTGGGTTTTGTCTGAAAAAACTATAGCCGGGCCTGCCTCTTCATCCATCGATTTTGCGGTTTGCCTTGCTGGTGAAAAGCCTTTCCGGCCTTTAGATTCATACCAGGTGAAAACCTGGTCTTCCGACACTAAGACTTCGGGTTTGCCGTCTCCGTTGAGGTCCAACAGCCGCGTGTCGTCATCTGTAAAATCAATATTAGGCAGTGATTCAAAACTGCGGAAACTTTGCCATTGTTCGTCGTCGTTAAGTTCAAAATAGCCCTTTGGTTGCTGACGCATACTCACTAACTGCCGGCCGCCATCGGCGTCCATATCCACCAATTGCATTGTTGAGGCCTCAAGACCTGCAAATGAGGGTTTAGGTGATATCAGTTTGGCTTGTTCGAATTTTCCTTCCCTGATGTTGCGCTTGTAATACCATCCGTTGGATTGTTCGGTAAGAATTCCCGACAATCCTTCATTGAACAGATCTACGAATTGATATTGTTGCTCATCCAGCCCCGCCGGTGCGTGGACAAGCTGGTCGGTGGAAATGGACCTTACCTCCTTATTCCAGTCATGTTTTTGATAATCAAACTCAAGCGGTGGAAGATTTTTGGTGGTATAACTGCCATTACTTTGTTTGATGTAACCGCAAGATGTTACCGCAGTGAGAAAAGTAAAGCCGGCCAAGGCATTCGTATAATCAAAATTCAATGACCGCACCAGTCCGTCATATTCGTTGGCGGCGGTGAAATGGTGAAAGAAAAGTACTCTCCAGCACAGTCGTGCTGTTCTGATCTCGAAGCCAGCTTTGTAATCAGAAAACGCATCGGCTCTAAAATCCCAGGATTTAATTTTTTGGTAAGGTGCATTCAGATCATATTCGCCATAATCAAAGACTGTAGAAAAAAGATAGGCGTTTTCAGATGGAAAGCTATCTCCGAATTTCTTATAAGGCGTTTTATTGCCATACAATACTTTTTCAAGGTATGTATTGGTGTACATCAGGATATTGCTCTTCAGTCGGTTCTTATGGTGCAAAAGAGTTGCGTCGAACCCGGAAGTATCTTCTTTTTTGTACACATATTGGGCGCAATTCCCACGGTCGTCAAAAACAAACTCAGGAAGCCATTTATATATTCTCTTGCTGTCGGCTGGATCGGCAAGTCGTGAATTCTCACTCCAACCAAACAACGTGGTGACATTATTTTTGGTGATCACGCGCCATTTGATTTCCAGAGTGGCTTTGTTGCTCCACCTTTCTATGCGGGCAAATAAACCTTCGATGCGAGGTCTGTAGAATCTGATGGTGAATAAACTATCTGCCGAATCTTTCTCGCTAATGATATAATCACCATTGGCATTGAGTTGAAACGCGCCGTTGGCTTGTTTTTTAAATTCGGGAACCAAATCTTCGGCTTCCGAAAAAAGAAACGTATCGGAATCCATATCATCCATATATTGCGGAAGTCCTTTGTCAGTCTTCCTTTTAATGGACGACAAGCTTAGCGTCCACCCTAGTCCGAAAACCCCGTTTCCTTCTCCGGACTTGTATGACAGCGCCAAAGAAGGTGACAACCCGCGAGCCGGAGAAAATGGCAGCGGAATAGAAAATGATGACGTGCCGTTAACCGCATTGACCGAAAATTTTTCGTCTATTCCCTTAATCGCTCCGCCACCTTTTGGTAGCGAAATAGAAGGAACTTCGATGGCGTTTGGCTTGGTTTTGCCACCATCTGTTTTCAAAAACGAAGCGTTGCCGTTTGTACTTTGTGATGAAAGCCCCATAAAGTATCAGTTAAAATTTTGATAAGATTCGATGAATGGACAAAATTGCCGGTAGTCAGAATTTGTTATTCCTGACTTAGCAAGTCGATAAAATCAAAAAGCCCACCACTATCTTATGACAACTTTTTGCTGCCAATAAATAAATGATGGGCTTCAAGAATCGGAAATGAAGATAGACAAGTCTTTCTTCTAGGCAATATGTTTTTCAGGATTTATTTAAAACATGTTTGCACACAAATTTTGTCAACTATATGGCGCTGTATCTCAGTGCCTTAAAATCAACGGAGTGTCTAGCTTACTAAACGCAAGATAAAAATTTCAAGGATCAATTCAATGGTGACAGGTACAACGCGGTTTAAAGTTGCGATTGAAAAAAATTGTGCCGGGGGTTACGATTGGCGAGTATCAAAAAAAGCGACCCAGTCAAAAAAATGTTTTCCGTCAAGCACGAACGTGGCTAGTATACAGCTCTTTGATTTCGCGAAAGGTTTCTTTTTTCAACTGGCGTTCAGGGCCTTTCATGTGCTCAAACTCCTCTACCAGCTCCGTAAGTTTTTTCTTGGCCTCCTCCTTTTTCTCAACTTTCAGAAGGAATTTGCAATACTCCATTCGCTGGTAATAATTTGTAAATGACTTATCCATGTTCTCAAAAATGCGCTCTGCCAACTCAGTTTGTCCGGTCAAATAAAGAGACCATGCGTATACAACTCTTTCTTCAGCATCCTTAAATGATTTCTCCAACTCGAGTTTGTTTCCACAATCTGCCGCTGTAGCATAATCGCCATTCATAAAATACGCATATAACAGCTTCATTCGAAGTGACGGGTCATCGGCCATGAATCCTTGCAGGCAGCTTATATATAAATCGATAGCATCCTGATAACGACTTACTTCAACATAGGCATCGGCAAGGTTGACCTTATTTCTGAAATTCTCACTAAATCGCAATTCCTTTTCCAATTGTTCAATTTTATAGTTGCTATTCACAACGCCTCTTACGTTTTCGGCAAGGGTCTGTAATGTCGAGCGATTGTTGTAACTGTGAACAAGATAAATTATAGAACCAACTAACGGAAAAAGAAGGATAAGCCAATACCAATATTGTTCAGCATTATTACGATACGCATGGTACACGCAAAATGCCTGAAGTAAAATCACCGGGGCGTAGTAACTGAACATTTTGGATCTTAGAGCAAAACAAGTTAAGCAAATTAATCCGCAAACAGTGATTCTTCATCTTTTATTCTCAAAGGCTCGCGATCCGCAACAAATTCAAGAGTGAAAAATTGTGATAACATCTATTCGGCAGTCATTAGTTTACAACACGGGCCCTGACCATGTTTACAGCAGATCTGATGCTGTCGATATCCTGGCAATGAATGCTGTTTTTCCTGACCACCACGACGTCTTTAACACCGTTTGAGGCAGATGGCTGGGTATGTGTAATGACGACATTATCGAAGTGATGTTTGAGTGCTTTGAGGTCTCGTTCCAGCATGGCAATATCCGGGTGGGTATCTCTGTATAATGACAGTAGTAGAAGGATATTATTAAGAACCAGTTTTTGTCCGCAGATCGAATCTAAAAGTCTGCCATTATGCGGATCTAACTTGGCCTGCTGGCAAAGGATATGAAGCGCTTCAATCCAAGCACCGGTCAGCATCAGTATGCTCAAGCGTTCACGGTGCTGCGTTTGCAGAAAGTGGTTCAGGTTGTTGAAGTTTTGAGCGGTTATCGAAAGTAACGAATCCATGCCGGTGTCAGTAATGGTCATCTTTTTCATTGCCTCGGTCTCATAAAATTGCCCGACAAATAAATCGTCTGCCAATTTTTTAATGACCGTCGTGTATTCCAGTCCATCCTGATTTTTTCCAAATAATCCGGCAAACGCAAAATCAACATTGTATACCCCCAGGTTCAATGCTTTTTTGTAGTTAGTGCTGTAGTGGGAGACATTGTCGGTGTAATTCAAATAAGTTTTGTCATACTTGATTCCCGACTGCTTCAACA
>JBMOKS010000520.1:6732-9048 GCA_049324355.1 Bacteroidota bacterium | reverse complement strand
GTTAATGATGACCAACACCAGCTTCACGCGTGGAGGATTGGAAGAGTATATCGGAATTGCTTCCGATGAGCTAATCAGTTACTCAGCAAGCGCCAATCGCCAGCAATTCTACCAGAATTCGATTACGCCAATCAACACGGATGTGCTGACGGTTTTCTGGGGAGAGGCTTATAAATACATAAGCAATGCGAATGTGATCATCAGGGGTCTTGAAAGCAGTGCAATTCCTGAAACAGAAAAGAGAGCCTTATTGGGCGAAGCCTTGTTCATCAGGGCATTTTGCTACTTCTACCTAGCTAATTTGTTTGGTGATGTACCGTACCTGACAACATCAGATTACGAAGCCAATGCGAAGGCATCAAGGGTTCCCTACAGTACTGTAATGTTGAATATTCAACAGGATCTCGAAGGAGCAAAAGAAATGATGGCAGACGATTTCTCCACTGGCATGGGCGAACGCATACGGCCCAATCGGGATGCAGCCATTGCCCTGTTAGCGAGAATTTATCTGTATCGCAAAGAATGGGTAAAAGCAGAACAGACAAGCACTGAGCTAATTGACAATACTGAAATCTATTCACTCCAGACCGATCTTTCCCAGGTGTTTTTGGCAAACAGTAATGAAGCCATCTGGCAATTAAAGCCGGTTGTACCCAACAGCGGTCCACCGCAAGCTTCGATTTTCGTATTAACAGCTGCACCAAATGGCTTTTCCAGAAGGGTATCAATAAGGGATGAATTGTTCAATTCCTTTGAGGCTAATGATCAGCGAAAATCCCTCTGGACAAAAACCTTTTCAAACTCATCGGGAGCATGGAACTACATCAATAAATATACGACCACTAATTCGCCTGCGGAATATTCGATGATATTCCGGATTGCCGAGCAATATCTGATCCGGGCTGAAGCTCGTGCTGAACTGGACAACTACGAGGGCGCGAGAGATGACATCAATACGATTCGAAGCCGTGCCGGACTGGATGTGATAGACTACAACACAAAAGATGAATTGTTGGATGCTGTTCTGCATGAACGCAGGGTTGAGTTATTTGGCGAAGGAGGTCATCGCTGGCTTGACCTGAAACGAACCGGGAGAATAGACGCAGTGATTTCGGCAATAAAATCACAATGGCAATCAACGGATGCGTTGCTGCCAATTCCTCATGCCGAACGCCTGATCAATACAAACCTCACGCAAAACCCAGGCTACTAATCCTGATCAGTCAAGTTAGTCGGTTGAGCGTCCCAAGGGCGCTCCGATCAGTTCTTGCATACTAATGCTTGGATTCAACTCTTTATTTTCAAACAATGATGATAACAAATACCAAAATACTGTTGTACGTGCTGTTATTTTTAACCGCACCCTGGATTTCATCAAACGCGCAAAGCAAAACAAGGCTAACGGTAGGAGATCAAGCGCCATCCTTGTCAGCCTACAGATGGATTAGAGGTGACTCGGTCTTAAGCTTTTCAACTGAGTCATTGTATATGATTGAATTTGGGGCAACATGGTGCAAGCCCTGCATCGCAGCTATCCCCGAATTGTCAAGCATACAACGTGAGTTTGATCAACAGCTAAAAGTCATAAGCGTGTTTGTAATGGAACGCAGTCCCTATGACGACAAATACATTCACAATATTCAATCATTTGTCAAAAAACACGGTGACAAAATCAATTATTCTGTGGCAGCAGATTGGCCGGATGGACGATTGCAAAATGACTGGTTGTCTGCGGCACAACTGGAAGGGATTCCACATCTGTTCATTGTTGATTCCCAGGGATACATTCGATGGTTTGGAGGTGCACCATCCGAGGCAAGGAAGGTGATTGTAAGCCTGCTTGAAAATAATACAGTACCAAAGGGAAATGACAAAGCAATCTATGACCCCAATAAATTATTGTTGATTGACAACAACGGGGGTACACAGACTGATTTTATTTTCCGTTCATTGCTCACGCGCTACGATGGTCGAATAAGTGGCCTGAGCTTAGACCACATTTTTAGTTTCTACGATTTCAAACCTGACTCAATCTATGATCAGTACGAGGATAAACTTGAATTGATCGGTTATCCGATTGCAAAACTTTACTATATGGCATATGCGGACACCTTGCCTAACATTGTTCCTGTGAGGCAGAACAGACAGTTTCCAGATACTCTAAAGCTGCCCTATACGCGTAGCACGTATGGTAAATACTGGTACGAGCCAATTATACAGGTATCCAATAGGGCTCCATTTGAGTTTAGTTGGGACAGATCGCGCAACCGCTACAACTATAGTTTAAAGGTCCCATCGGGTATGGGTACCGCTGCA
>JBMOKS010000520.1:5460-6722 GCA_049324355.1 Bacteroidota bacterium | reverse complement strand
TTACGCAGGGATCTGGAGACTTATTTCGGGTATTCAGTTACTATTGAAACACGTGCGATGCCATACTGGCGGTTGTCCGTGCAGAATAAGAAAAGGGTGCAATCAATGCTGCTGTCGAAAAATCAAGGTGGGCCCCTCATTATTTCTGATGCCAGTTCTCCTTTCGTATTTAAAAATGCAGAAGTGCGCGATGTCATCGCTGTGCTTGGAATATATTATGGGTACGGATCACTTGATTACGGGCGGTTGCCTAAAAATGAACAGGCACCCTTTATTGATGAAACAGGAATATCAAAGAGCATCGATTTCCAGTTTAAGCCTGAGTGGACATTCAAGGAATGTCAGGATTACCTCAACTCCTTAGGGTTGCAATTAACACGAGGTCTGCGCAATATGAAAGTTGTTCTTATTAGTGATCCACCGGAGTAATATCTGTTATCAACGATGGGTTAGGTTCATAGATTTCCAGTGTGCCACCTCTCAAAACGAATAGCTGGTTTTCGTGAAGCTCGAAATGCGTGAGCCTATCTCCATTATTTCGTGGGATATAGAAGCTGAAGAAGTAACCGCCATCTGCGAGGTCGTAAACGTCAATGACATCGGCTGATTGAAACATGTCGCGAGATTCATTGTCAGCAATCAGGTTGGAATTTATCAGTAGTTTCCCTTCACTGCATTCAACCGCGCGGTTTACAATGTAGGGCGGAGAGGAAAGGCTTGCATACTTGTCTTTGGCGTTATGAGCGACAGAAATTTTTGCATGGCTCGTGGTGTCGATAGTCCGATTCCTTCCGAGCAACTGAAGTTTCAAATTTGTGCGGATAAACTGGTTTCGGTAAAAATAAATGTAAACAACAGAACGAGTCATCTGGTCAAACCGCAGCATACCATCTGTACAGAACAAACCGTCAATTTGAGTTTGAATCAGGCCTGTTCCGTCAAAAAATTGGTGGACGCTTTCAATGACCAATCGGTATTCTGTTTTAGAGCTTGTGACAGTTCGGTAGGCAATAGCTGAATCACTGACCGGTAGGTACTCAGAGAAGAACTGGGGACCATTAACTTGCTCCTGTACGGTCCAATTGTTTGTGTTTCCCTTGTAGATGACATAATTGTTTAAGTCACCCAGGTAAAAGAATGGAGAATCGATATAAATCTGCGCAGTTGTAATCTTATCCGTAATAGGATAGCTTACACGAATGGTATCGGAAATTGAGTTTTCCCGAACTTCTACAAGAGCAAAAGGGACATCCACATTACGG
>JBMOKS010000520.1:0-5450 GCA_049324355.1 Bacteroidota bacterium | reverse complement strand
GATCCATCCTGCAAAATCATAATTGGCATTACCAAGAACGATCTTGTTCTTGATTCGCAGGTCAACGGAACGTACCTTTCGGTCAAAACCATTCTTAATGGCTGAATCGGGAAATGATTGCCAATACAGCACAAGCACCACAAGAATACTCAGCGAGCACAGCAGCATCACGGTCAGTATTGATTTATTAAGCGTCATGCAAAAAAAATTAGGGAGCTACCCTGCGATAGCTCCCCAGACGATTAAGGATTGTACTTTAACAGTCCAGCAGAGTTTTGGGTATTTGCTGCTGTCGGACTGTTGTATGCAAACTCTGTCCCGATGAGACACTGAACAGAACGTCCCGTAGCACACTCCTTTTCCGTATTAGTGATTTCACCTTCATCATTGGAGTTTGGTGGAACGTGGAACCACGCCATCTGGGTCAGTGGCTTGGATGCAAAAGCGCTTGCGATAGCGAACACTAATGCAAGCATCGGCAGTAACATTTTATTTTTTTTCATCGTTTGTTTTGCTTTTATAATTCAAAAAGCAAATGAAAAACTTTAGGTTGAACATTACGTAAACGTGCACCCCACTGCAACCTGGGGTGATCTTGAGGCTGACAGATAGTTGCAGTACCGGTCAGTGTCTTGACAGCCAATACCAGGCTGCTGAATATCATTACGCATCGCAATCATGATGATGCTAAGGAAGACTCAGTCATGCGAGTTCCTGGGTAAAGCAAGATCGCAGCAAGGCCGAGCAGGATAAATACACCATTGAAAATCAGATGTTGTGTCCAGGTCATATCTTCGAGCACACCACCACAGGAACAGGGAACGTAGTCACTGAAACGAGACGCAAGGATAATGTAGGTTGTGAACATCACCATTAAGCTAAAGGCTGCATACAGCCCTGACAACCGTGTGCGTGGAAGTATCAGCAATGCGGATATCGCCAATTCAATAAAAGGAACTGCCCACGCCAGAAGGATTGCATGGCGAGTGAGAATGGGCGACTGACCTAGTTGAATGACAAACTTTTGGTAGTCCAGCAACTTGGTGAGTGCAGCATAGACCAACAGTAAGATGTATAGAAAAACTACAATATCAACGGCAATCTTGCGGGGCATTTTTGAGAGGCTGAATTACATGTTAAAAGTAAATCAGCTTTCAAAAAAAATCCATTGACCAATGTTCAGACTTGCAGCAACATAGGTTAACACTTACGGTTAACAAATGTTAACGCCCTGTTTTGTGCCGTTTTATCCTGCTGAAAGACTGTGGTGCAATGCCTAAGTATGAAGCTATTTGCCTTTGGGTGACATGCTGTTCAACGTGCGGGAAATACCGGATCAGTTTTTCATATCGCTCTATCGCTGTAAGGTGTTGCATGTCGCGAGTTCTCTCGCGGCTGTGCTCATAGTATTGGTTCATGATCACGCGATAGATGAAGTGCGCTTCCGGGAAAGTTCGAAACAAATGAAGTACGCTCTCGTGCGTAACACAAAATAGCTCTGAGTGGGCGCGCAATTGAATAAACTCCTGTGAAGGAACCTGTTCAAAAAAACTCCTTGCCGATACCATGATCTGCCCGGAGTTCCAGAACCAATCAACTTGCTTTTTGCCTTTAACAAACGTGTACGCCATCGCAAATCCTTCATCCAGAAAATAGGCGCATTCCGATATTTTGGTTGCTTCCAGTAACAGGTGATACCTGGGAAGTGAAAGCGGAGTGAGGACTCTTTCAATAGCCTTCCTGAATTCTGAGGTGATGGGATGAATCGAGGACAAAACAGAGAACAGCTTTTCGGTTTTCATGGGGTTAAAGACTATCGCTGCAAGATTCGCCTCGAACTATCCTCGTTGAAAGTCCCTCTATTGATATACTCTGAAATCGGGACGGTTTTCCTACATACCGGCCTCAGAAAATTTAGTTTGTTCCAAATATTTTCAGCAACAGCTTTTCATAGACCAATAATTTTTTCTTCCTGAAAATGAAAACGTTAGCGAGGGTACCAGTACCCCTGTGACTGTTTTGGAAGACGCGCATAGCCCTCCTTTGTGCCATCATCATCTGGCAACGATTATGGCAGCAACAATCATAACTCCGGAAGACCTGGAGAGCTTTAAGCAAGAGCTTTTGGAAGAACTGAGAAAGCTGGTTTCTCAACCCACGCCTGCACCTGTTCAGCGGTGGCTCAAGACCCATGAACTGCGAAAGATGCTGGGCGTCTCCCAAGGCACCCTGCAGCAACTGCGTAACAGCGGAACCCTGCCCTTTACCAAAATTGGCGGAGTCATTTTGTACGACTATCACGACATCGAAAAGATGATTCAAGACCATAAGAATACCCGTGATTTTGTCTTCGAGAATCCAAAATCCCTGAGACATGGCTAAACTGATTTTCACGATTCTTTTAAACGGATTTGATAAGGTCGATACCGGCTTTGCAGTATCAGCAAGATGTATTTTTGTCCACAAAAATAATCTTGGCCTTCACTCCTCTTGTCGTTCAGGCGCGGGGAATGCCTCGGAACTCGGCTTCCCTGAGCTTAAGGATTCTTCCACTTTCCCAAGACAATCTTAAACCCAGGGAGCATGTCACGGAAGAAAGCCAAAGATCAAACCAAGCTATACACCCACCCCGTCCGGACGAGGGTCACCGAGTCGGTCTATAACCGGCTCAACGCTTTCGTTGGAAATGGAGACTGCCATTCCATTGGCGAAGTTGCCAGAAGGGTATTATCGAAGGAGAAGATTCTGTACGTACTCAGGGACGGCTCGATGGATGCTGCGATGAAGGAACTGATTGCCATCCGGAAAGAACTCCATGCCATCGGGGTAAACATCAACCAGGTCACACGACAATTTCACAATGCCTCCACACCAGACCAACGGTTGTTCCATGCCCTGAAGGTGGCGGAGCAATACAACAAGGTCGGTGACCAGGTGGAACTGCTGCTCAACAAGATTTCATTGCTGGCTAAAAAATGGTTGCAAAAGTGATCAGCGGGAAAAACATACGGGGTCTGCTCAATTACAATGAGAACAAGGTGAGCGAAGGTGTGGCACGTTGTATTGCAGCCAGTGGGTTTGGTTGCGATCCTCAAGGTCTGACCTTTTCCGATAAGCTTAACCGATTCCGGAAGGTCACCGCATTGAATCAGAAGGTAAGAACGAATGCCATCCATATCTCCCTGAATTTCGATGTCACCGAAAAGCTGACCAACGAACAGCTTAGTACGATTGCCTCCGACTACATGACCCGAATCGGATTTGGCGAACAACCTTATCTCGTTTACCGGCATAGCGATGCCGCGCATCCCCATGTTCATATTATTACAACGAATGTGCGCACCGATGGCAAACGGATCGACATTCACAATATCGGGCGGAACCAATCGGAGAAAGCGAGAAAGGAAGTTGAGGTTGCTTATGGGTTGGTTCGCGCTGAGAGCCGGGGGAAAAAGCGCGAGATCGAACCTGTCCAGGTCGACAAGGCAGTCTATGGAAAATCGGAAACCAAGCGCAGCATATCCAACGCGGTGCGCATGGTTACGCGTTCGTACAAATACACGTCATTGCCTGAGCTAAATGCGATACTAAGGCAATTCAATGTAGTTGCGGATCGGGGTGCAGAGGGAACACAGATGCACAACAAAAAAGGGATGCTTTACAGTCTGCTCGATGAAAAAGGCAACAAGACAGGTGTGCCTATTAAGGCCAGTGCCATTTATGACAAACCAATCCTGGTCAATCTTGAGAAACGATTCAAGCTAAATGAGGCCCTGCTAAAGCCTTTCCGTGCAGGCTTGAAAACCACTATTGATCAAGTCCTGAAAAAGCCGCTGTCAAAAGATGCGTTCGTTAAATCGCTTGCCAACAGAGGCGTGTTCGTGCTGTTCCGTGAAAATGAAGAAGGCCGGGTATATGGTGTCACGTTCGTGGACAACAGGAACAAGGTAGTATTTAACGGAAGTGATCTCGGCAAGGTATACGGTGCCAAGGCAATTCTTGACCAGTTATCGCAGGCTCCTGGTGCAACATCATCCGGTACTCAGTCACAAACCCATCCCCCTGAAGTACAATATACACCTGAAGTCGATCTGCGTATTAATGAGCTTTTGAAAGATCTGACCACTGCACAGGCCTATGACTTCACGTCACCGGAAGCTGCAATGAAGAAACGAAGAAAGAAAAGAAAGAGAAAAGGTCGTTCACTTTAAATAATGGGGTATGGCAAATACAGGCGAGAACGAACAAGCATTGCGGAAGATCATCGACTTCATCAGGCTCCTGAGCATAGTCGTGTTGTTATTCCACTTTTATTTCTTTTGCTACCAGGCCTTTGAGAGTTGGGGACTGACATCGGAATTTGTTGACCGCATCGTTTATGGACTCAGGAACACGGGAATATTCAAAAGTGTCTATCACGCCAAGCTGGTATCATTCGGGTTACTTTCCGTTTCGCTGATCGGGGCTAAAGGAAAGAAAGATGAAAAGATCAATGTAAGGACGTCTGTTCTTTACATCATCACAGGCCTGTTGATTTTCGTTCTCTGCCACTTCGTTCTACTCGCGCCATTTGAAGACATCATATTGGTGGGATTGTACGTCACCCTTACTTCCCTGGGCTACCTATTAATGCTTACGGGTGGCACATGGTTGTCGCGTCTGATCAAATTCAATTTCAGAAAAGATATTTTCAACCGGCTGAATGAATCGTTCCCACAAGAAGAACGGTTGCTGGAAAACGAATACTCCATCAATCTCCCGGCAGCTTATAACCTGAGAGGCAAGAGAAGGACAAGCTGGATCAATGTGATTAACCCATTCCGGTCGCTGCTGGTGATCGGTACACCCGGTGCCGGTAAGTCGTATTTCGTTGTCCGGCATATCATCACGCAGCATATCAAAAAAGCATTCACCATGTTCATCTACGATTTCAAGTACGATGACCTGTCGAGGATTGCTTACAATACTCTCCTGAAGAATGCCAGGAAATACCCGGTCTTACCAAAGTTCTATGTCATCAATTTCGAAGACCTGTCGCGGTCGCACCGGTGCAATCCGCTTGACCCGGCCACAATGGAAGATATTACCGATGCCACGGAATCGTCTCGGACCATCATGCTTGGCTTGAACCGGGAATGGATCAAGAAACAAGGAGACTTTTTTGTCGAGTCGCCCATCAACTTTGTCACGGGCATAATCTGGTTCTTACGAAAATATGAGGATGGAAAGTACTGCACGCTCCCGCATGTGATCGAACTCATGCAGCTTGAGTATCCCAAGCTTTTCAAACTTCTCAGAACCGAACCGGAGATTGAAGTGCTGATCAACCCGTTTGAATCGGCATTCAGGAATGAAGCAATGGAACAACTGGAAGGCCAGATTGCCAGTGCCAAGATTGGTATGGCGCGGCTGTCATCGCCACAACTGTATTATGTTTTGTCGGGTAATGA
>JBMOKS010000519.1:0-9068 GCA_049324355.1 Bacteroidota bacterium | reverse complement strand
CATTACAAATGAGGTAACGTGGTTTGTCGGACTTTCGGTCGAGAAAGCTCCATTTCATGCCGGTGGGAAAACCGGCACCGCCTCTTCCGCGAAGACCTGATTTTTTAACCTCTTCCACAACGGCTTCCGGGGTCATGGTCTTCAGCGCTTTTTCCACCGAAGCATAACCGCCTTGTTTCCGGTATACATCAAATGACTTGATGCCCGGTACGTCGATGTGTTTTAATAATAACTGATTACTTCCCATTACAAATTACAATTGACAAGTATGTTTTAATATTCTTGTTTATTATTGCCCACGGGGTAGGGCGAGCCGTAGTCCGGTGACGGAACATCGTGCGTCTCCCTGAGTTTTTTCAACACGTCGTCCATGCCTTCCACAGAAAGATTTTCGACGAAATTGTTTCCAACCTGCATCATCGGCGCTGTACCACACGACGCAAGGCATTCAACGGCTTTAAGCGTGAACATGCCATCGGCCGTAGTTTCCCCTTCTTTTATTCCTAATTTATTTTCCAGGTATTCGATAATGTCGTCAGAACCCCTCAGCCAGCATGGCCCAGTACGACAAACTTCCAACACACATTTGCCTACCGGTTTCAAATTGTACATCGTGTAAAAAGAAGCAACCTCATAAACCTCGATGGGTTTGATGTTGAGGATGGAGGCAATGTAATCCATGGTCCCGGTGCTTATCCATCCGCCGAACTCCGCCTGAGCAATATGAAGGATCGGAAGCAACGCAGATTTCTGCCGTCCTTCCGGATATCGTTTGATGATCTTCTGAACCAATGCCATGGCGGCATCTGAGAATACAGGTTTTTGGTTACTCATTATCTTATCTTATTCAAAGCGTAAGATCGGATATTGTCCGATCCTACGCGTCTAATTCTCCAGCTATTACGTTCATGCTGCTCATGGTAAGAATAGCATCTGAAATGTTTGTTCCCTTGATCATCTCCGGATACGCCTGATAATAAATAAAGCAGGGTCTTCGGAGATGTAATCTAAACGGTGTTCTTCCACCATCGCTGATCAGGTAAAATCCTAATTCGCCGTTGGCACCTTCCACACAGTGATAAACTTCACCTTTGGGTACGTCGGTCTCGCCCATCACGATCTTGAAGTGATAGATGAGGGCTTCCATATTGTTATAAACTTCCTCCTTAGGAGGCAGATAGAAATCGGGCACGTTGGGCGATTTGTGTGAACCTTCGGGAAGTTTGTCGATGGCCTGGCGGATGATGCTCAGGCTCTGCCACATCTCTTCCTGGCGAACCATAAAACGGTCGTAGGTGTCGCCATTGGTTCCTACCGGAATAATGAAATCAAAATCTTCGTACGACGAATAAGGAGTCATTACACGAACGTCGTAATCTACGCCAGCAGCTCTGAGGTTGGGACCTGCGAAACTATAGTTGAGCGCTCGTTCGGCAGAGATTGCGCCGGCGCCGATGGTACGGTCCATGAAGATCCGGTTCCGCTTTAACAGGTTTTCGAATTCTTTCAAAGCAACCGGGTATTCTTTCAGGAACTTCTCAATCTTGGCCCACGCTTTCGGTGAGAAGTCACGTTCAAAACCACCGATACGTCCGATGTTGGTGGTCAAGCGAGCACCGCAAATTTCTTCATAGATCTCGTAGATAAGTTCTCTGAATTGAAACAGGTATACGAAGCCGGTGAGGGCTCCGGTATCAACACCGATTACGCTATTGCAGATGAGGTGATCGGCTATACGGGCGAGTTCCATCACGATTACGCGCAGGTATTGTACGCGTTTGGGAATTTCAGCATTGATCAGTTTCTCTACTGTCATATGCCAGCCAATGTTGTTGATCGGCGACGAACAATAGTTCATCCGGTCGGTGATCGGAGTGATCTGGTAGAACGGCCTGCGCTCGGCGAGTTTTTCAAAAGCGCGGTGAATATATCCAATGGTAGGTTCGGCCTTGACGATCACTTCGCCATCCATGGTGAGCACGTTTTGGAAAATGCCGTGGGTAGCTGGATGTGTGGGGCCCAGGTTGAGCGTAGAGTATTGTTTGTTCTCTACTTCGGCTGTACCGTTAGTTATGTCTTCTTTCGCCATGGTTATCTTCCGAACATAAAATCTTTCTTGTCCTCACGGGTCTGATCTTCCAGCGGATATTCTTTTCGCATGGGGAATATGATCATGTCTTCCACGTTCAAAATCCTTCGCAGATCAGGGTGGCCGGTAAATTTCACGCCATAGAAATCGTAAGTTTCACGTTCCATCCAGTTTGCCGCGGAAAACAGCGTGTTCAACGTAGGTGTCACGGGGTTGTCGGCCGACAAAAAGATCTTCAGCCGAATCCTCCAGTTGTTCTCCAGGCTGTGCAGTTGATACATGATCGCGATCTGATTAGTTTCCGGATAGTGGATACCACACAAGGTGGTGAGGTATTGAAACCTCGCCTCCTCATGATTGTAGAGGTAGCGAATGATATCGATGATCTGCTCTTTCTTAAGATTGACAGTCAGGAAATTGTAGGGGGCCTCAACCGAGAGTATCTCGCTCTCGAATTTTTCTTTCAGGATGTTAACTATCTTTTCTTGAGCTGTATTGTCCATGCTTATTCAATGCCATATTTATTCAGCATCGATTTGTATTCGGGTGAATCTCGTCGACGGAGCGATTCGGTTTCTACCAAGTGCTGAATTTTCATAATACCATCAATGATCTGCTCAGGTCTTGGCGGGCATCCGGGAACATAAACGTCCACCGGGATGATCCTGTCGATGCCTTGCAGCACGCTGTAGGTGTCGAAAATGCCACCGCTGCAGGCACACGCGCCTACGCTAAGTACCCACCTGGGTTCGGCCATTTGTTCATAAACCTGTTTTAGTACGGGCCCCATTTTTTTGGCTATGGTACCCATAACCATCAGCAAGTCGGCCTGCCGGGGCGAAAAGCTCAATCGTTCCGAACCAAAACGAGCCAGGTCGTAATGGGCGGCCATGGTGGCCATGAACTCGATACCGCAGCATGACGTGGCGAAGGGCAGCGGCCAAATGGAATTTTTCCGGGCCATACCCACCACTTTCTCCAAACTGGTAGCGAAAAAGCCAGCGCCTTCATAGCCTTCGGGTTTTTCTCCCAGTTTTACACTGGTTGGATTCTTTATATCAGTAGTCTGCATGTCAATTACATATCCTTCGTTATCCCTCGATTCCCGGTTAATCTTCCCACTCCAGCGCTTTCTTCTTTATTATATAGAAAAAACCCACGAGCAGCAACGCAATGAAAACGATCATTTCGACGAAACCAGCAACTTCTAATTCTTTAAAGTTGACCGCCCAGGGATACATAAAGATCACTTCCACGTCAAATAGCACAAACAGGATTGCTACCAGGAAGTACTTGATATGGAAGGGGATACGAGCGTTACCCTTAGACTCGATGCCGCACTCGAATGACTCTAATTTTACTTTCGTTTTCCGTTTAGGCCCCAGCCAGTGTGTGACCAGCATGGTAACAGAAACAAAACCTGCTGCCAACAAAAACATCAGCAGGATGGGGGCATAGTCTAGTAAGCTCGCTTCTTTCATAATCGGCTAATGGCGGCCAAAATTAAGCGTAAATTTCAGTAGAAAATACCATTAACGGTAATATTCTCACGTCTAATCAAAAACAAATAAAAGCCTCTTTTTCCTAATTCCACGCCAAAAAGGTGAATTTAAACAAACCGAAAAGGCCTAACTTGCAGTCGCAATCCGAAGTTGTGCTTCGTGTAAAATTTGCAATCGGTTGAAGCCGGCAGAAACACGAAGCAGCAATGGGCTGTGGAATTGAAATCCTAAAATTTATCTATCCAACATTGTCACTTGTTGAAAAAGTTCAAGCTGTAGAAGCAGTGTTCCGGGACCTGGACGAGGCCATCTCCAAATTCCAGGGTTGGTCTACATTGTATTGCAAGTTTGGCTGCGGGAAGTGCTGTTTTAAAGCCGACATCGAAGCGACGGTACTCGAATTTATTCCCTTTGCCCATTATCTTTATCAACAAGATCTGGCATTCGATTGGCTTAATAAACTTAAACAGACGGATAGTTCTCTCTGCCTTATTCTCAACCCAACCAGCAGCGGGGCAGGGCTTTGTTCTGAGTACCCCTACCGTGGGTTGATATGCAGGCTTTTCGGCTATTCGGCCCGAACAGATAAATATGGTGTGCAGGAACTTGTAACATGCCAGATCATCAAAACCGAGCAATCTGGCGCTTACGAACAAACTGCAGAAAAAGTACGCGCAGGCGAAAAGGTACCCGTCATGAATCAATACTATATGAAGCTTCATGCGATTGATCACGATTTGGCGCAGAATTTTTATCCAATCAACGAAGCCATTAAAAGAGCTATCGAGACCGTATTGCACTACTACGCGTACCGAGTAGATAACGAGAAGCAGTGAAAACTATAGCACTGATATTATTAGTTTCCGGGTACGCCCTCCATACTACTGGCCAAGATACAGTAGACATCAGGCCCTTTGAACGCTACTGGACCCAACCACGGCTTGTGCCCAAAGTAGGCTTCGGGCTACAGGAAACTGCTTTCGGCGAGTTAGGCGTTCAGTTCCACCAGATCTATGTGCATCCTCTGAGCCTTGCTTCGGCAGGACCTTACATTTCGGTAGAAGGCGTTTTTGAGAAATACAGTTTCATCATGGGCACTAAGGCGGGCTACGAGATCACGGCGGGATTATTGGGCGTGGCAGCTGATTTTACCTATTACACCGACTTCGACCGCGAATCGGTTGTGTTCACTCCCAAGGCGGGACTTACCGTGCTCGGTTTTGTTGACCTGTTCTACGGCAGAAACATCACCCTATCGGACGATACGTTCAAATCAATTTCCAAGAACCGGTTTTCATTGATCTTTAATATCAATCCGGATTACTTCAACATTAAGTCGGCAGGCAAAAAATCTGATAAAGCCATGCGACGGTAGCTTCTTCCCGGTTTTACTTCAGCCAGGACCACCGAACAAGGAATAATAAAGGACTAGGAACCTGTAGTATCGGCGGTTTCTCGTTTCCCGTAAAGCTTTGTGATAATTCCGCGCGGATTCACTTCCAGCAGTTTTCTGGAGATGAGGTAATGAATAACTTTTTCTTCGAGGAAGTGGTGCAGCGGCAACAAAATAGATATCAACCCTATTTTGATAGCCAATATTTTCCAGGGCTCGCCGTGTGTCCAGTGGTGGATCTGGTTGTCGGCCAGTAGGATGATAAACTCGAAGAGGAAGATGAAGGCAAAGAAACCGAGGATCTTAATGGTAGCATGCGATACGCTGAATGCACCCAGCATCACCAATACAATGAACACACCGGCAATAGCGGCGGTGATACCCATATACTGAATGTTGTGACGTGTCCTTTTAGCCTCTTCAAGTTGAATGGCCTCAAGCTCCTTGCGTTTGTTTTCGTTGTCAACCTCCAGCAACAACAGATCTTTTTCGGTCGACAAGGTTTGGAGGCTGTCTTTGTATTGATGGAACTTGAAGTTGTATAAATAAGCGTTGTGATAGTCGCCTAATTTTTGATAGAGGGAATCCAGGTTCTTCGATACGTCTTGAAGCATCTTGATATTTCCCATTTCTTCACTGATCTTCTTGGCTTTGAGATTGTATTCAATCGATTTTTTGTAGTCTTTCTTCTTGTTATAATACTTAGCATAATTATTATAGAAATAATATTTATTCATTTTGGTGGCGCGTGCCTCAAACTGGGGTTCGGCTTTGGCGAGATAGAACCCCGCGGAGTCGAGCTTTCCGGTTTCCATGTAAGCAATGCCATATGCTTGATTTATAAAGTGATGAAATCCGGCTTTGAGCATAAAGTCCCGCAGCTCTTTCTTTGAGTTGAAGTATGCCAATGCCTTCTCGGCCTGGTTGCTCACAAAATACTGATCAATGATGTTACCATAACTATTGAGTTTGAAGATGTCGTTCTTCAATGTGTCGGCCAGCATCATCGACTTTTCATAAAAGGTGGTGGCCAGTTCGTATTGTTTGTTAGCTGTGTACACCTTGCCGATGCTGCTGTATACATCTAGCCTGTCAAACGGCTGGTGATATTGGTAGGTCAGATGTAAGACCTTAAAAAGGTAGTCCTTGGATTTTTCAAATTCTTCCAACCCCATGTAAAAGTTGGACATATTGTAATAGCAGTTTCTGAGCAACGTGTATCGCTTCGTCGGTGCGGCGATATTGAGAGCCTGCAGGTAATGGCGAAAGGCAAGGAGCTTTTCATTCTTGACCAGGTAGGTTCCTCCTATTGAGTTCAGGCAAGAAACCTTGAGTGAATCATCTGCAACTGACGAGGCCAGCGATAAGGCAAGGTTGTTGAAATTAAGTGCTTTATCCATTTCTCCGTCATTGCGCGCTACCCGGGCCAAATACAAATACGACCATGCGGTATAATCATCCAGGTAGCTGGTCTTGGAGATGTTCAGCGCTTGCTGCGAGTATTCACAAGCCTTGTTCAGGTTATCTTGTACAACACCCATGTTGAGGAGCCGATTGGCGTTGGACAATAGGGCTTTTACCATGAGCCTGCGGTCGCGGTTCAATTCCGCAATCTGGATCTGCTGTTTTCCATATTCGTCAGAAAGATCCCGGTTTAGCGCAACATAAAAAGTGGCTAATTCACCGAGCCACCTTACTTTTTCCTCATCCGTTTTGGCTTTCTCCAGGTTTTGCTTCAAGCTGTCGGTCAGTTGGTAGTCCTGGGCAGACAGATAAGTTGTTGTGAAGGTGAAGAACAAGAACAGAACATAGGTTGACAGGATGGTCTTCTTCATGGCTAATAGGATTTGGCCTTAAGTTACAGGAACCCGCAGGATTCGTAAAATTTAAGTTGAGGTGTCGGAAGATCAGAAAATGATCTCCAGGGCAGACTTTACAAGCCCTTTGGCGACGGTGGGCAGTGTTATCACCGGTAGCGTGCGGTGATTGTCGCCAGTGTTTTGGGCTGGGACAGCGGGGTTTTTGAACCACCATGTGAATACAATCAGCAGTGCTACCACGATGCCCAATACCAATGTGAGTTCTTTGTAGGTAAATCTGCGTTTCACGATCTTACGCCTGGCCAATGCTGTGCCATGTTGAAAAACCGCCTTCAGCGGCTGGTTTTGCAATTTTTGGCCGATATATTGTCCAGATGTGAACATCGCTTTTTGCTGTTTCGTACAATAAATACCGGGCTTTGGCGAAGAGGTTACGCTCAGCGGCCTGGAAAAGATTAATAGCCGGTTTTGAACCTCTTTTCTGGTTAAATTTGTTCAGTTTAGAGCTTAAGAATTACCCTTTATGAAGAAAATATTTTATGGTTTTGCGGGGATGATGGCTGTGGTGGCGATAATGGCCATGAATAGTGATAAGCCTTCAAAACCCTCAGGCATGGTGCAATGGATGACCTTCGAGGAGGCTGTCGCGAAGTCGAAGACAGAGAAGCGCAAGATCTTTATTGATGTTTACACTGACTGGTGCGGTTGGTGCAAGGTGATGGATAAGAACACTTTTAACGATCCGCAAGTGGCCACGATATTAAATGAGAAATTCTACCCGGTAAAGTTCAATGCGGAGCAACAGGAAGACGTGGTCTATAACGGAACCACCTTTAAGTTTGTGGCCAATGGCAGAAGCGGATATCATCAGTTGGCCGCGGCCCTTTTGAATAATCAGTTGAGCTACCCGACGGTGGTTTTTCTGGACGAAGAATTCAAGATCATCCAGCCTTTGCCAGGATACCGCAAGGCGCCTGAGTTTCATCAGATTGCGCAGTTTATTGGCGAAGATCATTACAAAACCACCAAATGGGACGATTGGCAGGCTCAGTATAAATCTCCCTACTGATCTGAACCCATCAAAATAAAAAAGCCCCGATCACATCGAGGCTTTTTTGTTGATATCGCTGAGTGTGATCATTAATCTTTCTTCTGCTCCTTTTTCGTTTTCAAGAAGTCAACGTAACCTAGCGCTGTAGCAAAACCTACAAGCACCGCCACGATGGTGATGAAAATGTTAGCTCCGTCTCCGATAAATTGCTGAAACATGGTTGTTTATTTTTCCTAGCACAAATCTATGGGTTTCAAGTGAAATCAGAAATGAATTTTCAGTTAAAATTGTGCATACGATTGAGTAATGTCTAAGTTATTGCTATTGAGTAATTCTACGTTGCCGGGTACTCCTTTTTTTACCTGGCCGCGGCCTTGGGTCAAAGAATTTTTAGGACAAGCGCCTAAAGAACTTGCCTTTATTCCGTTTGCGGGTGTCGCCCTTTCGTGGGATGAATATGAGCAGAAGGTGCGTGATGTTTTTGCGGAGCTTGGCTACGGCGTTCGCAGTATCCATCGCGCCAGCGACAAGAAAAAAGCATTGCAACTCAGTGATGCTGTGCTCGTTGGCGGAGGCAACACCTGGGCTTTGTTGTCCAGGATGTATGAAGTGGATGTTTTGGATACAATCCGGGCAATGGTAAATGCCGGCAAACCTTACATTGGCTGGAGCGCCGGAGCGAACGTGGCCTGCCCGACCATCATGACCACCAATGATATGCCGGTTGTGAACCCGCCATCACTCCAATCGCTAGGATTGGTTCCGTTTCAGATTAATCCACATTACCACGAATTGAAATTCGAAAACCAGGGTGGCGAAACCCGCAGAGAAAGGCTGGAAGAATTTCTGCTGATGAATTCCGACAAAAAAGTGATAGGCTTACCCGAAGGCACACTTCTTCATCGCGACGGCAACATATTGACCATAAAAGGAAAAGGAATAGCAAAAATCTACGAAGCCGGTATACCAATCAAAGAGGCGGAAGCACCGGCTGACCTCAGCTTTTTAATGAGTTAAAGGTTCAAAGTAGTTCAAAGTTTAAGGTTTAAGGTTCGAAGTTCAAAGTTGGAACCGATGCCTATTGCCCAATCAATGTCGTTTAGTTAAGCCTAAAGGCGTTTATAGTTCATCGATGGCGGCTTTTTCTTAAGCTTTCGTCTTTGAAACTTCCTATTAGGCCGTATGATCTCAGTAGTTAAGGCTAATATTTGAT
>JBMOKS010000518.1:5510-9075 GCA_049324355.1 Bacteroidota bacterium | reverse complement strand
TTTTTAAAGTATAGTTCAAGTAATAGAAGCTTAGGTTGATCCCAACACCCGGAGCACTTTACTTCATTCGTTTTATCAATACCGCCGTCGGGAAATATTAAATTTTATTACTGCGCCTAAAACTAAAATTCGACTGCGAAATGATACTTCTTCACTGATATCATTTTTTGCACGAAATGACAGCCAATGATTTGTTCTGAATATTGTAGGGAAGCGAATGAATTTATAGGGCAATAATTATCGCCGATTTTTACATTGCACGAGACTCAAGCATTATGTACTAAGGTGCTACACGCAGAAAAATTTGGGTAAATCAACAAAACATCTCAGGATCCAATCGAAGAACCGAAACCTCGACAAAAAAAGAAATGGGTTTTTCGCTACATCCTAGCAATACCAAGGAATTTCGATATGCACGTTATTCAATCAGCACTTTGGCTGTCTGTGTGTTTTGCGCGGTAGAGATTGAAATGAAATACATCCCTATATCTCGCTTCCTTTTGACATCAATTACCCGCAAATACGTCCCCGACTCCAGTGCTCCTTCTGATTTTTCGTAAATCGTATTCCCGAAAATATCATAGAATCTCAACTGCACCGGCGAAGTTTTTTTCAGGGTGAACTGGATATTAACTACGCCTTGGGTGGGATTGGGATATATCTTTATAGAACCTGATTCCAACAACTCACCTTCACTTTTGTAAAGGTCTTCGCCAACGGATGCCCGCGATAAAATTTCTTTATTGTTTAGAGATGGTTGGGGCAAAGCCTCGGGATTTGAGCCATGACTCACTTCAAAGGGACCCTCTGGTGTTACCCTGGCAGCAATACTATTACCGAATTGTTTGTTGATGACCAGGCTCCGGAGTTCATACGTTAGTATTTCCATATTTTGAGCTTCTCGCGTTGTGCCATGGAGAGTTCTGTCTACCGCCATAAAACTGTGACTGATGCGTTGAAGGGAATAATATTCTTCAGGCTTCACGCCTGTGTCATTTGCCACCTTATCCAGTTCTTCTTCCAAAGACTTAAAGCTCATTTCAGTAGCCGCCAATAGCAACCTGCCCTGGCTATCCATTTTAAGTTCTACCACCACTGCATTGGCATCAACAAAATCTGGCACCTTGATGTGGTCAGTTTTTGAAAAATCGGGTAGATTAACCTCCGTCGCAAAGGGAGCTTTTACAATTGGATAGCCGTCGACAACAGATTGACCTGTTTCGGTTACGGCAACATAGCGGGCAGTCTTGTCGTTGGCATACTGTGGCGACCGAAGCAAAAAGCCACTTGGTTTCGGTAGCCTCACCCCTTGAATATTAAGGTCTATAAGACTCGCATTTTTAATGGCAACCTCTATCAGCACCGGTGGCATCGGCGAATACAAGCCGCACCAGTCACCTGTAGTTCGTGCAGCGCATTGCTTATAGCTTTCTCGGAAACCTTCTATTCCTTCCTGACTGAGCGATGGATGATGAAAAAATTCATCCTCAAGATAAGAGTAGCCGAAGATCTCCAAAATGGCCATTAGCGCATTGGGGTAATTAGAATCGGAGTCATCATCGCCAACGTATTCTGCTACTTGTACAGCGGCAGCGGCAGCAGCAGCATCATCTTCATCATCCTCTGCTTGATGGAAGGCATCGACTAGTTCTGCTAAGGCCTTTGCGTTCCTGGCTTTGGCTTCTTCGAGCGCTTTTTTTGCTGCGTCAGAGGCCTCGCCCGCGTGTTGAGCTGCTTCGGCGGCGACGTAGGCTTGACTTTTTGCCGCGTTGTACTTTGAATAGGCAGCCTGGTAGTCAGCACGGGCCGTTGCTTCCTCGTCTCTTGCGGCTTCAAGTTTTAACTCTGCATCATCAAATGCAACACCTGCGCGTTCTTCAGTGTCGTCCGCAATTACTGACCTCGATCGAGCTTCGTCTCTTATCTTTCGCGCTGCCTCCACTGCAGCTTGCGCATCTCTGAAGGCTTGGGCGGCGCTCTCATTGTGAGGATTCAATAGAAAATAGTCCGCAGCCTGGCGTTCTACTTCTTTTGCGAGATCGAGGTCGGTTTGGGCCTTGGTCAGGTTGTCAAGCGCAGTTTTTGCCTCGTTCTGAGCGGCAGCAAGTGTTAAAGCAGCATCAGTGGCGACATCCCTGGCAGTATTGAGTGCTGTCTGGGCATCGCCAAGTTTGTAAAGTGTCGTACTGGCCTCATCGCGGGCTGCATCGGCAGCTAACCGCGTAACAGAAGCTTTTTGTGCGGCTTCAATGAGCTTTTGTGTTGCGTCTTTCGCCCTCATCTCAGCCTCCTTTACAGCCGCTTCAGCTTCATTTAACGCTTTGGTTTTTTCTTCCACAACCTGTTTAGACTTGTCAGCTTTTTCTTCCTTTTCCTCTGCCGCCTTATCGTAGTCTTTACATTCTTTTTCCTCAATGTCGTCGGGAAAGTCGTCGTCGTCTCTGGTGACTCTCGTAGCTATATTGCTACTGAATCGGGCCACAGGCACGCTAATATTTCCTAACGCAACGTCTATGTAGCGGCCGCCAAATGCGAATGAACCCGCTGGATCGTTGCATACAAAGCCCATATTCTCAAACTGCGATAACTGCTTGATGTTCGTACTGCTGTACTTCGATTTATAGGGCGCGCCAAATAGTTCTTCAATCTTTTCGGAGAAGTGAGCTTCATCTTTAAACAATGAACCGGTAATCAAACCGTAATCTTCATTCCATCCACTTTTAGTTCCGGTCGACGCATAAATAAGTGCGCCTTTTGCTTTATTCTTATGATCATAGGCAAAGACCCTGACCTCGACTCGACCGTTTGATCCATATTCCGGCGACACCTGCATTAGAATACCGCTTGGATTAGAAGACAAACTATAGAGCTCATTTAAATTCAACAGCGCGGTTGTTTGTAAATACACCACCTCGTTCGCAACATGCAAACTGCCATCTACCGCAAATGAAACGGTCGACGACTGAGCATACATAACATCGACAGTCTCTAACAACAGCACTGTCAAGCAGCATCTAAGCAGATTGAAGAAAAATGCGGCCGATCTTTTAATCATGGTATCTGTTCTGTATAATGATTTTCCAAAAATTCAAACGGAACGTATTGGCATCAGTCTACGCCCGAGAAAAACTAAACCTTCACGACACAGTAAACTTAGATTTCCACGACGAAATAATATTTCCCTTTGCTAGTTTGTTTTGCACGAAATGATAGTAGATGCTTGTCTTCAGCGTTGCAGGGGAGCATTTGACCAAGAGCAAAGTCGCAGTTGATTTTTCGGCACTGCAGCGTTCGAAAAATAATAAAGGGACACGAAGACGTGTAAAATGACGGATGATCTCAGTCACCGACCCTCAACGTCTCCGCGATTCGATCTTTTCCGCGGAGACGCTGATGAGCACGGTTTGAGACGTAATCACATTTTTATTGGCGGATCAACTTGACAAACGTTGACCTTTTAGGCAGATCCGCTCTCAGATAATAAAGACCGGTGGGTTCGTTCTTCAAGCTAACTGTAAATTCCTTGCGACTAACCTGCAGCCTATTGACCTGACGACCGTTGAAA
>JBMOKS010000518.1:0-5500 GCA_049324355.1 Bacteroidota bacterium | reverse complement strand
AGTTCTCAGCACCGCCTCGTCATCGATGTTAATTGTAAATACATCGCTCGACGGATTCGGAAAGGCGGTAATGTCCGAAAAGGGTTTGCCTGGATTCTCGTCGTTTGAAATCTCTTCCTCGGTACGCTTTCGTTGGCACGGATCGCAGCCGCCACTTTGATCAGGCGTGACATAAAGTGTGTAGGTGCTGCTGCCGCACGCATTGTCGGATGTTAACTCGACAAATCCCGGTTCAAACCAATAAACAGTTACTGACGTACTTGACGGACCCCCGCCCCCATAAATTGTTCCACCCTGAACAACCCAATTGTAGCTGGCGGCACCATTGAGACTGGGGTCGATCGTGTTGTACGTGTACAGTTGCCCAGGGTATGGATTTGAAATACCCGAAATGCTGCTGACCGGTTTGCCAACCCACAAAAAAGCGGAGATCGGCGTATGACTCGACGAGCAAACACCGGTTCCGTTGACCCAACCGGTTGCCGTGACGATACCATCATAATTATTGAGTCGTGTGGCAAGGCCAGAACCATTGATCGACAAACCTTGGGGCACGTTCGTTGTCCATGATATTGTTGTGTTCGCTGGCTGATTGTGAATAGACAACTGAGCGGTTGAACAGACCAAGCTGGTGCTACTTGAAATCCCCAGGTAGGGAATGGTATTGGTTTGCATCACGTTGGGATCGTTGGTAAGCCATGCGCTCAGCTGCGTGTCGGTTGTCCCACCGCCGTTCCATGATACATCAAAACGTCCGTATTCGCCTACCCGCGGTTGCGTGCAAAAACAATTATTATTATCTGCCGACAGACACGAGTTGTTTTGATTTCCATGAAGCTGTCCTACCAGTCTTCTATTTTGGTCGAACAAGGCTGATCCCGACGATCCGTGTTCCACAGTGCCATCGTCGAAAGTGCTTCGCCAATGTGTATTGGCAGGTGTTCCGGGCCAGGCCACACTGACAGAAGGATTGTTATCAACAGAAATTTTCATGACGTCTCCCCTGGGATGATGGATTCCAACGGTGGACGTTGGAGCAGCTGTGCTGCGCGACCATCCTGCATACTGAATCCCCCCAGTGGTAGGTCTGTTATTCAGCAGAAGCAAGGCAAAGTCTGTGGTTGCCCATGCTGACCTGAAAGTAGCTCCGGAGTATGAAAAATAGGTAGTAGCATCGTTACCGCCGCAGGTAGGGCTCTTGTATTGAAATCTAAACACCCAATTCGCTACGCCATTCCGCTCGGCTGTTGAGAGAACACCATTTTGAAAGTCGGCACCCGCGCCAATATCTACACAATGAAATGCGGTTAGCAGATTGGGTGTAAAATCCTGGCACGCATTGTTAAGTAATGTACCGGAACAAAAGCGCTCGCCATTGAGGATTAGCAGTGCCACAGCGTTTGATTCTGCTTGCCAGGCGTTGCCTTGTGTGCAATTAATGTCTACATGGCATGGCGCTGAATCTCCAAACCCGATGTAATTTGTCACATCTCTGTAGCCATGCACAACACGGCTGATATGCAGCCTGGATTTAATTTTCACATCAGCCGGTTCGAACAACTGTATTAACATCTCGCTTCCAGGAATAATATCTGTTGATATTTCCTTTGCCGAATAATTTTGCGACGTGACCGGACCAAAAATTACGCGCTTGTCCATACTCAATATGTAGAGTTCAGCGCCTTCGGCCAACGTTAAGTTATCGATAACCGCACTCAATGAATATGCTTTTTTTGATTCTATCGTTAACGACCACACACGACCTTGAGCCGTGTCCTCCCATTTTCCATCCTTCATTCCCAGGTTGACATTTACGCCTTTGCCAAATCTGGGCGGGCCAGGATCCTTTGAATCTTCTTCGAGGAGTCGGGCGATATCAACTGACGCGATTTGAATTTTTTTACTAACACCTTTCACCCCGGCGATCTTCAGACGCTGAAACGCCTGCTCATCGGTTTTTTTTGTTTGAATTTGTGAAAGGACCTGGGATGCGCACAACAAGACAATGACGGAGAGCAAAGAGAGTTTTTTCATATGTGTTGAAATTTATAGTTCAAGAAATTATTCGATTCCTCAGACAATCGACCTCAACCACCCATCTAACAAAAAACCCATCGCTTGTCTGATCAAGACAAAACAATGGGCAATAGAGTAAATTTAATTTAAGTTATGGAAAACGCAAAGCGCGAGAGGCAACTTCATGCAAAGTGGATCCTGGGTTGAATCACTGCTTGTGCCGCCAGGACCAACTCCTGCAATACCGAAAAATATTGTTTTACACTCTCTCTTCCACCTTGTTCATCACTTTGGTTTGAACCTGTATAGATTCGTGATGGATGAGTTTAAGCAGTTCGCTGGTGAATTCGGCACTGAGGCCCATGGCCTTTCCAAGCGATACGCGGGTTTGAATAATTTCTTCCCAGCGGCTTACCTGAAGAATAGTAACGTTGTTTTCTTTTTTGTATTGGCCTATTTTCTCAGAGATCTTCATACGCGCCGCCAGCTTCTGCATGATCTCGTCGTCGAGATGATCGATCTGGTCGCGCAAAATACTGAGTGTATCCTTAAACGTTTTATTGTCGGAAGAAACGGTGCGCACTACCAGGCCATCGACAATTTTACCCAGGGACGCAGGGGTCACTTGTTGCTTGGCATCGCTCCACGCTGCATCGGGGTTAATATGACTTTCGATCAT
Source organism: Bacteroidota bacterium (assembly GCA_049324355.1). Taxonomy (GTDB): domain Bacteria; phylum Bacteroidota; class Bacteroidia; order Cytophagales; family Cyclobacteriaceae; genus Chryseosolibacter. The sequence goes on along the minus strand of JBMOKS010000518.1, from coordinate 2,805 downwards.
CAATCCGACCATATCGAGGTCAAGCGCTTTTTGCGAGATCAGCGCAATAAGGTCACGGTTTCCGGCGATATGGCTTGGGTCGCAGATGATATCGAGTTCTGGAATTCTGGTTTTTAACTCGATAGACATATCCCACATGGGTGCATTGCGGAACGGGCCTTTTTCGAAAGAAGAAAATCCGCGATGAATGGCAGCAAGTTTGGTGATGCCTGCCTTGTTCAAACGCTCAAGCGCGCCGATCCAGAGTTCGAGATCCGGGTTCACCGGATTCTTCACCATCACCGGGATGTCTACGCCTTTTAGGGCATCGGCAATTTCCTGAACTGAAAATGGATTTACTGTGGTTCGTGCTCCTACCCAAAGAATGTCTACTCCTGCTTTCAAGCAAGCTTCAACGTGCGCAGCATTGGCAACCTCGGTTGTTACCGGTAACCCTGTTTCTTTCTTGGCGGCGATCAACCATTTTAGCCCTTCTTCTCCCGCACCCTCATATTGGCCAGGTCGTGTACGCGGCTTCCAAATACCGGCGCGAAGGGCGTGAGCTTTCCCTGTTGCTGCTATCTGTTTGGCCGTAGCAATCATCTGCTCTTCCGTCTCCGCGCTGCAGGGTCCGCTGATAATAATGGGTTTGCTGGCCGTTGGTAACCAGGTGGAAATGGATTCAAGTTGTAATGCCTTTTTCATCTGTTTAAGAATTTATGATGTTGTAAGTTTTTTATTTTTCTATCAGTTGTTTCGGTTTTTGTTTCATCTCAATGCCTTCCAACACTTCGCGAATGTGGTTGGCATCTTTCATGATGCGATGAAGTTCGTTAACATCACGTTTCATAAGGTGATATTGGAATCGCTGAAGGTGCATGATGTATTCCAGCAATGCCTGGCTGAGATACTCGGCATTCTGTTCGAAGATAGGCGCCCACATGTCGGGCGAACTTTTGGCCAATCGCACGGTGGAAGCAAAACCACTACCCGCAAGGTTGAAAATATTTTTTTCGTCTTTTTCTATATCCAACACGGTTTGTCCCAATAAGAAAGAGCTAACGTGTGAAAGGTGGGAGACGTACGCTACGTGCTTGTCATGTTCTACCGGATCCATGAAGATTGTACGCATGCCCAAAACTCCAAAGATCTTGTCGGCTGTCTCCAGCGCCTTCTCTGACGATCTTTCTTTTTCACAAATGATGTTGGTCTTCTGCACAAAGAGGCCGCTGAAAGCCGCATCGGGGCCTGAGTTCTCCGTACCGGCAATGGGGTGTGCAGCAACGAATTGCGGACGTTTGCTGTGATTGGCGATGGCCTTGCAGATCATTGATTTTGTAGAACCCGTATCGATCACGATCGTTTGATCCGAAACAGAATCCAGTACTTTCACCAAAACCGACCGGATCGCATTTACCGGAATAGCGGTGACAACGAGATCTGCATCGCGCACGGCTTCGTCGAGCGGTAACACCTCGTCTACAAGTCCAAGTTCTAACGCGCGCCGGGCATTATCCTTACTTAGTTCTACACCGATAAGTTTCTCGGAAATACCCGCCTTGCGCAAGTCGATGGCGATACTGCCGCCGATCAATCCTGTTCCTATTACAGTAATCTTCATTTTTTAAACTTTAATAGCTTTGGATGTCTGGTCCGCTGCTATGGTGCGCTGACTAAATTTCCGTATGCGGTCGAGTGCGGCGGTCAGCATCTCTGCTGTGCAACAAAGAGAGATCCTGACATACCTTCTTCCCGCTTCTCCGAAGATAAATCCCGGCGTGATGAAAACTTTTGTGCCGTACAAGATCTCATCGATCCACGTTTCCACGTCATTGATGTGACCGGGTGCTTTCGCCCAAACAAACAAACCGGATTGTTTTGTTGCGTACGTACAATTTAACGCATCCAAAATTTGCTGGGCCACAGCTTTGCGATCGGCATACATTTTATTCAGCGACGCAAACCATTCCTTGCCATTCTGCAACGCTTCGGTGGCGGCATGTTGCAACCCGAGGAACATGCCCGAATCCATGTTACTCTTCACTTTTAGGATCGCTTCTATGTAGTCCTTGCGACCAGCCACCCAACCCAATCGCCAGCCCGCCATATTGTGTGATTTAGACAGCGAGTTCAATTCAAGGGCAACTTCATCAGCGCCTTCCATAGAAAGAATACTCATCGGCTCATCATTCAGAATCATGCTGTAGGGGTTGTCGTTCACAATTAAGAACTGATGCTCGCGGGCAAGGTCGACCAGCGCCTGCAATTCTTCACGTGAAGCCGTACGACCAGTCGGCATGTGCGGGAAATTCACCCACATCAATTTTACTTTCGACAGATCGCTACGCCTGAGCGCCTCGATATCGATTCCCCAATTCAACGCTTCATCTAAATCATACGGACGAAGTTTTGCGCCAACAAGATTGGCCACCGACGAGTATGTAGGATAGCCGGGATTCGGGATCAACACCTCCTCACCTTCATTGACAAATGCCATGGCGATGTGCATGATGCCCTCCTTCGAACCCATCAACGGAAGGATCATGGTTTCGGCATCCAGTTTCACACGGTAAGTGCTTTGATAAAAATCAGCAATAGCTTTTCTAAACTGCGGAACACCTTTATAGTTCTGATATCCATGATGCGCTGGGTTATTGGCTGACGTTACCAGTGCGTCAATAACATTCTGCGAAGGTGCCTGATCAGGGCTACCGATCCCCAGGTTGATTACCCTCAGCTCAGGCGAATCAAGACTACGCACCTCAGCAAGTTTTCTGCTGAAGTAGTATTCTTCCACATTCGCAATCCGGTTAGCTGTTTTTATCT